>NZ_FQXN01000002.1 GCF_900129985.1 Thermosipho atlanticus DSM 15807
GAGCTTCAAATATGCATTCTCAGCTCTTAACCTTTCCATTTCTTCTTCTAATGTTTCCTTCTTTGGCCTACCCCTTTTTAGTTCAACTGTTCCATGAGTAAGATAGTTGTTAATCCACAAACGAACTCTGTTTTGATCAATGCCTAAAAGAGATGCAATGGTTCGTTTTGGAAGTTGCTCTTCAAAGTAAAGTCTAATGACTTCTTCTTTTAGTTTAGAAGAATACTTCTTAAATTTCTGTCCTTTCTTTGCCAAAGAAAAACACCCCCTCGTTGGTTTTATTTTACCACTTCGGGGGTGCTTTTTTTTATTGTTTCTTTTTTGGGGTTCAGTGCATTAGTGGGGATGTTATTTAAAATAATGTAGGTTGATCGGTTTCATCTATTTAATCAGTTTGTGATTTTGAGTTGTATCCCATAACGGTATTTAAAGCCAAGTTATAAGGTTTTTCATTGATAATACGTTTGCAACATAGAACCTGTGTCTCTATTTGTTTTTTATTATCTCTTGGGCTTTGCTTTTAAGGTTGTAAGTTTTTGTTTAAATGGAGATATGCTTTAAGCATCAAATTAATTGTTGTGATAAATTTTTGGGAATTTTTGAGTATAGATAAAGAAATATGTTAAAATTATACTGAAAGAAAATTACTATGAGGTGGTGAAATTATCAAAAATAATTTCAAAAGAATTGTTATTGAAAATTTTAGAAAATTTAAATTCTTGGTTTTAGAAGACTTATCAAATATAAACATATTTTTTGGAGATAACAACTCTGGAAAGACAACAATTCTAGAAGCCTTGTTTTTGCATTCATCGGGACTTAATATAGGAGCTTTTATTAATGTCGTCTTTCCTGCCAGACAAAAAAACATATTTACTAGTAATTATGAATTTGGCGAAGATTTATTAAACCTTTTTTATAATGGATTTGATTCTAGTGGAGATTTGAAGATTAATATTATATCAATAGATGAGAATGATTCAGAAAATAAGACGGAAATAAAGTTTTTTCCTTCTACTTTTTTGTCGCAGTTAATGGTTGATAATGTTTCTACAAATTATGAAGTAACAGATTTTGTAAATGAAAGTAATAAGATGAAAGAGAATGTAGAACAAGGCTCTTTAGTGTTTTTAGGTAAGATGGAAGTAACAATGAATAATGAAAAAAAATTATACGAATTAACGCTCCCATTGAAAATCGAAAGCTCAAAATATTTAAAATTGGCGGTCTATCATGATATTTTGTCACATCGAAATCCTTCAATTGAAAAAATATTGTATGGTGATCTTAAAAGAAAGGATAAATTAAATGAAACTGTTCAAGAATTACAAAAAGTATTTCCTGAAATAACAGGAATAGATAATATTCCATATCCTGATGGTTCACCTAAAATATATGTACAAACAAAAAATTCAAAATTGCCATTTTCGCTTTTTGGAGATGGTTTTAGAAGATTTTTTTATTTAATTGGAAATATGGAGATGTACAGAAATTCTGTTCATCTGATTGAGGAGATTGACGCTACTTTTCATCCTTCTTCAGTTCCAACTTTGGCAAGATTACTAATTAATTACAGTTTAAATTATTACGAACAAATGTTTTTAACTTCTCATAATCAAGAATTTCTTGAGATATTTTTAAATGCATTTGAAGATAGAAAGGAAATTTTGGAAAATAATATTAGGGTATTTACGTTAAAAGAACTCAATGGGAAACAAAAATTACTAAAATTAAACGGCTTTGATGCTCTTAAATATATCAAAAAATTCAATATGGAGTTGAGATAATGAACGTTCTAGTTGTTTGCGAAGGAAATACCGATGCTACACTATTGGGTTTTTATTTAGAGAGAAAAAGAGATGTTGAATTTAAACCCAAATCTAAGAAAAGTTTCTTTAATATAAATTTAGACTCATATCAAAAGCAAATAAATTTGGCAACTAATGATGTAAGTATAGAGATAATTTCAGTAGGTGGTAAGGCGAAAATCAAAAAGTTTTTAGAAGAAGTAAAGGAATATTTGATAAACATTAGAAATGAAAATGGATTAATCGATAAACTTGTAGTAATTGTTGATAGAGATGATGATACTGAAGAAAGTATAAGAAATCTTCTTGGACCTTTTAGAACTCAAAAAGTTAATCAATGGGAAGAAATATCTTTAAATAATGTTTTATTTGGTGAATTGAAAATAAAAACACTTTTACTTTGCGTGCCTCCTGATAAACCAGGTGCTCTGGAAAGATTTCTAATTGATTCTTTGAAAAAAATGAAAGTTGTGTAGTTGAAAGCATTGAAGAAAATATTAATAATTTGAATATTTTTTGTGGGTTATCATTAAATGAAAGAAAGAAAGATAAAGTTAAACTTGGCTGTATTTTATCTGCTCTTTCTCCAGATTGGAGTCTTGAAAGACTAACCACTAAATTAAAACAAATTGATTGGTCAGAAGTTGACGAGTTTAATGATTTATATAAAATGATATTAGAGTGAAATTTTAATATTAAAGAAAAATCTCCACCATATGGTGGAGATTTGTTTTGCTTAATTATTTAGAACAAAGTTGGTTGATCGGTTTCAGGAAGATGGTCTAAAATATGTAATTTTTTCATTGTTTCTATGTGAGCTTTACTTAATTTTGTCCTTTTTTTAAGGTCTTCTATTGAAGTGAATTTCTTTTCTTTCCTTGCTTCAACAATGGAAAAAGCAACGTTTTCACCAACACCAGGTATTTTGTTAAGAGGAATCCTGAGTCTTCCTTCTTCAATTAAGAATCTTCTGTAATCACTCTTTAAAATATCCGGTGGTAAGAAATGTATCCCCCTGAGATACATTTCAAGAGTTGCTTCAAGTACTTTTTCTTCTCCCCTTTCTTTAATATCTTTTTTCATGTTAACTGATAGTTCCATTATTCTTTTCTTTATAAATTTTGGTCCTTTCAAAATTATATCTAATGGGAATTCCCCCCCTTTTATAGAGAAAAAAGCTGCATAATATGCAAGGGGATGGTGTACTTTAAAGTATGCAATTCTAAATGCCATACTTACATATGCAACAGCGTGTGCTTTGGGAAATAGATATTTTATCTTTTTACAAGATTGGATAAACCATTCTGGTATTTTCTTTTCTTTCATAATTTGTTCGTCATCTTCAGATAATCCTTTACCTTTCCTTACCTTTTCCATAATTTTAAAGGCAGTTGATTCTTCAACACCGTGTTGAATGAGGAAGTTCATAATGTCATCACGACAGGAAATAACCTCCGAAAGAGTTGCTCTTCCAGACCTAATTATTTCCTGTGCGTTGTTTAGCCAAACATCCGTTCCATGGGAAAGTCCTGAGATTCGAACAAGTTCGGCAAATGTTTTTGGTCTTGTTTCTTTCAGCATTTCTTGAACAAAATTTGTGCCAAATTCTGGGATACCTATTGTTCCAACATCTGTACCAAGGTCCGATGCTTTTATTTTTAAAGGTCTAAGAGATGAAAACAAAGCAAGTGTTTCTTTATCATCCATGGGTACTGTAGTTGGATCAATTCCACTGTATTCATACAACAATTTCAACATAGTGGGGTCATCGTGACCTAGCGCATCAAGTTTTACAAGGTCATCGTGTATAGATTCGTATGCAAAGTGTGTTGTACACATATCAGAGTCTTTCTTGTTAGCTGGGAATTGTATTGGCGTAAAATCGTACACCGTCATATCTTTTGGAACGATCATTAGACCACCTGGGTGTTGTCCGGTGGTTCTTTTTACACCAGTTACCATACTGGCTAGTCTTTGTTTTTCAGCGTTATTTAATTTTTCATTTTTTACTTCCATATAACTTTTGACATACCCAATTGCACTTCTATTTGCAATTGTACTTATTGTTCCAGCTCTATACACATGGTCTTTTCCAAAGAGTTCTACAATATAGCTATGTGCTCTATCTTGGTATTCGCCTGAGAAATTTAAATCGATATCGGGCACTTTATCCCCTTTAAAACCCATAAATGTTTCAAATGGAATATCCTGCCCCGTTTTGATTAATTTTGTTCCGCATTTTGGGCATATTTTGTCAGCTAAATCATATCCTGAACCAACTTCTTCAGAAAATTCCACATATTTACAATGTGGACATAGGTAATGAGGTGGTAATGGGTTAACCTCAGTTATACCCATAAGGTAGGCGACAAATGATGAACCAACAGAACCACGTGAGCCAACTACGTATCCATCTTCATTTGCTTTTTTAACTATAAGGTGAGCTATTTCGTACAACACAGAATAACCATTTTCAATTATACTTTTAAGTTCTTTCTCAAGCCTCGTTTGAATTAGTTCTGGTAGAGGATCGCCGTATAGTTCTTTTGCCTTTGTAATTGAAAGGTTTTTAACTTTTTCATCTGAACCTTCAATTACAGGTGGATGAAGTTTCTTTTTAACTGGTACAACTTCTTCTATCATCTCTGCAACTTTGTTTGGCCCATCTATTACAATTTCTCTTGCAATTTTCTCATCTTCAAATATTTCCATAGCTGCAGTAAGCATTTCATCAGTTGTTCTAAGATAATATCTTGCATTTTTGTCTCTTAAATCTTCATCATTTGGATTACTATTTTCCTTTGGTGCAAGAAGCACATGTCTTGCTTTTATATCTTCTGGCTCGATAAAGTGTGCGTTGCTCACCATTACAACTGGAAGATTTAGTTTTTTGGCAAGGGTATATAACCTTTTAAATATTTCTTTCGCTTGTTCTTTTTCAACAGTTGAAATAGTATCGAGGGGAAATATTTCAACGTAATCATAATCTTTTAAAAGTTCAATAATCTCCTCATCTGTTGCTGCCCCCGTTAGCATATTAAATATTTCACCATTTTCACAACCGGTACCAAAAAGAAGTCCATCTTTGTATGTTTTTAAAATACTTTTTGGAACAAATGGAACATATTTAAAGTATTTTATGTGGGCATCCGATACTAGTTTGTATAGGTTCTTTAGACCATCTTTGTTTTTAACAAGGATGGTTAAATGATTAAATACTCTTTTTGTTCTTATACTTGATGCGGAAATTTTTGATTTTAAATTATTTATCTGTGTAAGAGTTCTAATTCCTTGTTTTTTAACAATGTTAATCAATTTATCAAACACTTCTGCAGTTACGGCAGCATCTTCGTATGCCCTATGGTGTTCAAATGGACCAACTCCAAAGTATTCCACCAATTTACTAAGTCCATATGATTTTATTTTGTGCTTTAGTACTGCTTTTGAAAGTTTAAGGGTATCAATGTATGTAAAATCAAATTCTTTACCATACAGTTTTCTTGTAATTTCTCTTATAAAGCCAAAATCAAAGTCTGCATTATGTGCAACAAGAACTGTATCTTTTATAAATTCAAAAAATTCAGGAAGAACTTCCTCAATTTTTCTAGCATTTTCAACCATATCATCTGTTATACCTGTAAGGTTCTGAGTAAATGTATTTATACTTTTTGTTGGTTTTACAAAAGATTGATATGTATCAATTACTTTTCCTTTCTTTACTTTTACAGCACCAATTTCGATTATTTCATCAAATTTTGCGTTTGTTCCCGTTGTTTCAAGGTCAAAAACTGTATATGTTACATCGTCTATGTTTTTATCATCAAAGATATTTTTTACTATGTCTCCCTCTTCACTTAAAAAATACATTTCGGTTCCAAAAATGGGTTTTATTCCATTTGAAGTAGCTTCTTGATATAGATACGGTATAGCTTGGACATTTCCGTGATCCGTTATTGCTACAGCTTTCCATCCCCATTCTTTTGCCTTTTTCACGTATTCTTTTATATCGATTATGGCGTCTAAATCGCTCATTTTTGAATGAGCGTGAAGCTCTATTCTTTTTTCTTCTGCTTCATCGTTTCTTTCAAGTGGTTCTGGGTCTTCAAAGATGTCTTTTACTGCGAAATAAAACTCTCCATTTTTATCAACCGCCATGGAACCTTTGAAGTAATACCATTTACCAAGTTCTATTTTGTCTGTATATTCTCCTACATTTTCAAATACTTTACATGTGATGGAATCTTTTCTATCAGTAACGTAAATTGTAAGTATCTGTTTTCCATATTCAGATACTTCAAATTCGAATACTTTTCCCCTGAGAAGAGTATTTTTTGCACTGAGGTTGATGTTGGAAGGGAAATAGTACTTACTGTTGTTTTTCATCTTTTTCAATGGGTTTTTCTCGTTGGAATTTAATGTGATTTTTGGAGTATTTATAAGTTCATCTTCAATTAGCTCAAATTCAACTTTCTTGTTTGTGATTTTTTCAACGTACTTTATCTTTTTTTCAATCTTTTTAGCAGCAAATTCACTGAATGTTTTGACAATGATGGTGTCATTTAAGATTTCAATATCTTTAACGTACGGTGCATTACCGTTGAAGATATTTAAAATATCTTCTTTTTCAATGTTTTTGGAGGTAAATTCTATGCGTACATTAACTCCAAAGAACATTTTTAGTTTTTCTTCAAGTAATTTTATAACCGGGTCATTAGAGACTGTTGATATGTAAAAGATGAGAAATTTGTTTTCAGAATCGTATATTATTTCATTTATTTCACCTGGAAGGTCTATGTTGAAATAATCTGAAATTTTGGAGATTGGAAAGTTTAAGTTTGAAAACTTATACTTCATTTATTTTCCCCCTTAATATGCTTTTTCTACGGCATAGCACCAGGCTACAGCAAGGGCATCAGCAGCATCATCTGGTTTTGGTACTTCATCAAGTGCAAGGAGTATTTTCATCATTTTCTGTACTTGTTTTTTATCTGCCCTTCCATATCCTGTTACGTTGTTTTTTACCTGGTACGGAGTAAATTCTTTAAGTGGTATATTTTTTTGAGATATTGCAAGAAGAATAACTCCCCTTGCTTCTCCGACGTGGATTGCAGTTTTTGAGTTATTGTAGAAAAAAAGACTTTCAATAGCACAAACATCTGGGGAATATTTGTCAATAAGTTTTACAAATTCAGTATATATATATCCCAACCTATCGGGCATTTCAATATCTTTTGTTGTTGTAATTACCCCATGTGTAATGTGCTTTATCTTGTTTCCATTTTTTTCTAATACACCGTACCCCAGTATACCATATCCAGGGTCAACACCAAGTATAGTCATATTTTTTCCTCCATGACATATATTATACAATCTTACTATTACCTTGTAATTAATAAGGGGTAATAAATTCTAAAAAATTAGTACTTGACGGAGGAGATATAAACTACAAGTACAATTAATACAGCAATACTTGCTGACAACATCATGAACATGATGTTGTTACCAAATATAGCTGAATAGCCACTTGTTAGGAAACTACCAATCGCCCAGGAAAATCCCATGGAGATGGAGGAAGCAAGAGCCTTGTTGTTGGGGAGAAGCTTTTGCGCTGTTACTATATTGGAAGACATTGTAAAGAAGCTAAAACCATCGAATAAGATAAATGACAAAATTTTAAATGGGATGCTCGGTACAAAGACAAACAAAAGTCCAAAGATACCCATTCCGAGAAAACCGATGGAATTAGTTATCTTTGAATTTGTTTTTTCAAGAACAGTTGTTCCAAGGTAGTTTGTAAAGACGCCAAGTAGCATACCAGCAGTTAATACAGAACCACCTATTACAAGGGAATTTCCAGCTTCATTCATATATATTGGAATATATGTATGAAAGATGTTCATTGAAAAGCTTCTTGTTGTAACAATTAGAAATACTGGAAAAAGCTTTAATATATCTAATTTTAAAGAAAGTTTTCTTGTAGGAATTGTTTCTTTTCTGTATGATAAAAGGCTTTTTGAAAAAAGGAGTATAAAAATAGTGACAATAACTGTTATATAGTACAATTTTTCAATACCAACTAACTTTTGATAAGCTGTAATAAATACTGGTGCTATACCAGCACCGAGTGTTCCTGCAACGGAAAACAAAGCAATATGTTTTCCTTTTTGGCTTTTCCCAGCAAATCCAGCAGTTACTGGGTGAAATGCAGAATTTAAAATTCTAACAATTGCAACAAGAGCTATGAAAATTATAAATGAATTGACAAAACCAAGGAAGGTTATAAAGAAGATTTCTAAAAGGACAATTGTAGTTATGTATAACCCATCTCTGCTTTTTTTATCAAAATATGCGCCAAAGAAAACTTGAACAAGTGATGTTAAACCACCAATTAAGGCAATAGAACTTGCAAAAGTTCTGTTGTCTATATTAAATTTATCAATAAAGTAAGGTGCAAGTGGTTTTATAAACGCGTTAAAAAAATCAGCAATGAAATGGAAAAAAGGAGCTATTAATTCCATACAATACCCCCATTATTTATTTTTCATTCAATTATATCAACTTATGTAAAATATGTCCATATATTTCGCATTGCTAATAAAATTGTATCACAAAAAATGAAAAAATAAAATGTTTATAAAAAATAAGGAGTTAAAGAATTATTTCGCCGTGGTATGTGATTGATTTGGATTATTTTTGATGCTTGATTAATAGATGTGTAGTAATGAATTTCTTTTATTTTTAAGATTTTAAAATTGTTGGTATGTTAGTAAAAAATGGCCGAGATTCTCGGCCATTTTTAATTACTTTAATTGTTTTTAATCGTATTCGCCGTGTACTTTCACAAAGTATTCTGTGTGAACATCATCAGCTGAAATATAATCCATACATAGAGGAGTAAAAGGATTATCCCCACAATGTGGCGGTTTTCTGTTGTATTTTAATATGGAAATTAGTTTATATCTAATGAACGATAGGATGAACAATCTTTCGTCTCCTCTACCATCGAATTTAGCTAAACCTGTTAAAAGTATGTACCATACAGTTTGTTCTAAATCTTCATATGAATAAACTTTGTTTTTGTACATTTTAAAATATCTTCCTGTGATGTTTTTGACTTCATTTTTGTAAGTTTGATAAATTCCCAAAATAATAACCCCCTTATTTTATACATACGTATACTTTAGTGATATATGTTAAAAATGGAGGAGGAGTTATCCTCCTCCTCCAAAAGGTTAAAACATAACTGTTGCAAGGTAATCTATCGCTGGTGAAAGGATAATTTCCAAAAATTCTCTTGGAATTTCAATATTTAAATCATCTAAAATACAATCAACAAGTTCGATCACTTCTTTTTTCTTATTTTCACCTTCTCCAGGTCTTTCCACGAGCTCCATGAAAAGGCGAATTATATTCCACAGCATATTTTTACCTTCCTTCTAATTGAATTTTTTCTTACTGAATAAGGTCAAGCAAAACATTTGTATTTGTTTCAACAACTTTTGCTTCATCAAACACATATCCTACTGGTACAAGTCCATTGTCTATTAATACCTGTGCATCTGCTTCAAGAGTAGCTGAATCAATGTTTGCAATTGGTTCAGAAAGATTAATTCTAATAGCAGTTCCATCGGTTTGGTTTCTAAATACCAAAGTAAGTCTTTTCATGTTTTATCCCCCTTTAGGTTTTTTTGAAATACTTTCATGGTGATATAATAAGTTATATAACAGCTTCATATGTAATTACTTGAGCAGTATCTACAGAATATGTAGTATACTTTTCAAGTGTTTGTGCAACAACTAATGCTTTTGCAACATCAATAGTGTCTTCTACGTTTAAAGTTTGCCTTTTGAAAACTGGATCACCGTTTACATCGGTACCAACAAGCCACTTAAGAGAAAGTCTTTTCATGTAAATCCACCTCCAAAAAATTTTTTACACACATTAACCGGTTTTTTGCGTGCATATAAATATATCTACGTGAGATTGAAAAGTTAACAGAATTGTTCGCATTTTCGATATATTGTAACAAAATATCACAAAAAATATTAACGTTAATTGCGTATTAATACTAGTAGATTTGAAGATATTTGCTATGAATTTGTCAAGATACCCAATATTAAAACTTTAGAAAGGTTATATTAATATAAAGATTGTAAGAAATTTTGGAATAACTATAAAAAAATACTTTTAAGTTAAAATGTTTGTCAACTTTCAATATTACCAGAATATTAACAATTGTCAAATAAACAATTAAATATATTCATTGATTAGGTTAAATGAGAAATAGTGGGTCAAAATATTCGTTTATTTTCTATATATTTTGAATGGTGAAATGTAAATTTTTTTAAAATATATTGACACAAATATTTTTATAGGGTATAATATTTTTCGTAAATTACGGTTGTGTATCATATTTCTTACAATATATTAAAAACAAACAAAGGTTGTCGGGGAGTAACAATGAAAGAGGTAAATCTGAGAATTCAGGTGTGAATAATACAGAAGCCTTGGATACGCAAATATATGTTGCTGTATTTATTGAAACCATTAAGTATCTTGGATAATGAGGATCGACTTTCGACAAGATTATATTTATCTAAACTGACTTGCAGGTGTTTGACATTATTAGATAATAACTTAATAACTTACGGATTACTTGATGACAATCATTAATTTCTTTGGGGGAAGATGAATGAAAATAATAAGGATAATCAACTTTATTGATATTTTCATTATTTTTATATTAAATTACTTTATATTCTCATCTGTTTTCATATCCGTTTTTCTTTCTGTTATAATATGGTTAGGAATATATGCTTTTAGGGTATACGACCACGAATATCTAAAAGATTATCATGAACAACTGATAAGGGTCTTTGCAGGAGTAATGATAGGCTTTATTGGAATATTAATATTTTATCCATTGATGGATAAAATATTAAACCGCTGGTTTTTCATATACAACGCCCTTTTTTTAATTACAACAATTCCTATTTTACACAAAATAGAATTCTTTCTTTTAATGAAAAATATTCCACAAAAAAGATACCTTGTAATAGGGGAAAAGGAAGAATTAAAAGATATACTAAACGAGATTGAAAGAAAATCACAAGGTAAAGTCAAATTTGCAGAATTTTTAAACCCATCTCCAACAGCACTTAAAGCCAAGATAAAACAGTATGATGCAATCCTTATTGCCGATCAAGAACTTGAAAGATATGTAAAAGAGCAGTTAACCGAGCTAAAGGAAAAATATGAAATAGAATACCTTCCAAACCTTGCAGAGAATATTTTAAAAAGAATACCAATAAAGGTTGCAATAAAATTTAAAGAGTACTATGAAATAGCTTTTCAAAGTACAAAAGAATCACCAGCAAAAAGATTACTTGATATATTTGTTTCAATACTTGGGTTAATATTATTTTCTCCATTTATGCTTATAACGGCAATTGCCATACTTATTGAAGACGGAAGGCCAGTTATTTTTAAGCAATTGAGGGTTGGAAAAGACAACAAGCATTTTACATTAATAAAATTCAGAAGCATGAAAAAACATATTGAAAGTAAAGCAAAATTTGCAGACCAGGAGCAAAATAGGATATTAAAAATAGGGAAATTAATAAGACCGGTTAGAATAGATGAATCTTTGCAGTTTATAAATATACTAAAAGGTGATATGAGTATCGTAGGACCAAGACCAGAACAAATACCATTTGTCAGGCAATTTGAAAAAGAAATAGAATTTTATTCTCAAAGGCATAACGTAAAGCCAGGGCTTACAGGTTGGGCACAGATAATGTATAAATATGCATCCGATTTAAATGAAGTGAAAAAAAAGCTTAGCTATGACTTATGGTATGTGAAAAATAGAAACATATTTCTTGATTTAAAAATAATTCTTCAAACACTTGAAGTTATTTTCTGGAAGAGGGGAGCGAAGTGAGTGAAAAAAAAAGTATTGATATTTTCAACAAGATTACCCTATCCACCAACTGCCGGTTTCAGAAAGAGAATACTAAAGTTTTCAGAATTTCTTTCAAATATGGGGCTTCAAGTAGATCTTTCTTTTATTCATAGTGATAGTTTAGATAATCAACTAATTAAAAAAGTAAAAAAGTTATATGATAATATATTTCCGTTTTATTTAACCAATTTTCAAAAAATTTCCGGAATGTCAAAAGCTGTTTTTAAAAATGAACCTTTACAAAGTCATCTATATTATTCAGGGAGAATTGCTCAAAAATTATCTGAAATAATTTCTAAGAACCATTACAACTTAATTTTATGGAATCATATTAGAGCCCATGAATATAGAAAACATATTTTTAATGATTTTTCGGTCCATTTGATAGATTATCATGATTCTTTAGCTTATCACTATTTGATTGGAAATAATAAAATTGGTAACTTTCTTTGGAAATCAATTTACAAAATGGAAGGTAAAAGACTTTTGGAATATGAAAAAAATATTCTTAACGATTATAAAATGGCATTTATCACATCCGTTATCGATAAGTATTTCATAGAACCAGATGATAATAAAATAAAGATTATCCCTATGGGAGTTTCGCGAGCACTATTAGGAATGGAAAATGATGAATCTGATGAAAATATAATTACTTTTATTGGAAAAATGGATTATTTACCAAATGTAGATGCTGTTGTTTATTTTACAAAGGAAATACTTCCAGAAATTGATTATGATGTAAAATTATATATTATTGGAACGAATCCAAATAAAGCAGTTTTGAATTTACAAAAAAAGTATTCCAATGTTTTTGTTACAGGTTATATAGAAAATCCTTATAAATTGATGGCCAGATCCAAAATAGTAATTGCACCTATTCGAATAGGTGCAGGAATTCAAAATAAGATTTTAGAAGGTATGGCACTTGGAAAGCCTGTTGTGACTTTTAAAGAACGTATTAAAGCTTTTGAAAATATTAAAAATTTTCAGGATGTTTTTGCTGTTAATTCTTCAGAAGAATTTGTGGAGGCTATAAATTCCTTGCTAAAAAATAAAACTCTGAGATTAGAAATAGGTAAAAATGCTAGAAATTACATAAAAGAAAATTATACTTGGAAAAAAATTGAAAATAAATTTAGAAATTATATATATGAAGTAATTGAATAGTAAATAAAAGAAGGAGTGAAAAAGTGATTATTCGCTCACGAGTTCCATTAAGAATAAGTTTTAGTGGGGGAGGGACGGATGTTTCACCGTATTGTGATGAATATGGTGGAATGGTGTTAAATGCAACTATTGATAGATATGCGACTATAACGCTTATTCCTAAAAATGATAAAAATATGGTTATAAAAAGTGTTGATTATGATTTAACAGTTAAGTATGATGTGGACGAAAATTTGGCTTACGATGGACAACTTGATTTGATTAAAGGAGTGATTAATCATTTTAAAGGTAAAAATGAAATTCCCTCTGGTTTCGAAATTTATATACACAACGATGCTCCTCCTGGTTCTGGTTTAGGTTCATCATCAGCTGTTTGTGTAGCGTTAATTGGAGCGTTTAAAGAATGGTTAAATTTACCTCTAACACCTTATGATATAGCAGAATTGGCATTTAAAATTGAAAGAATTGAGCTTGGTATAAAAGGTGGAAGACAAGATCAGTATGCTACGGCATTTGGAGGATTTAACTTTATGGAATTCTATGATAATCGAACAATTGTAAATCCATTAAAATTAAGTGAGAATATAATAAATGAACTACATTATAGCTTAATTCTTGCGTATATTGGTGGCAGTCACGATAGTTCTAAGATTTTATCAAGACAAATCAAAAATGTTAAAACTAAGAATAAAGAATCACTACAATCGCTTCATAATTTAAAAGAACTTGCTATTAATATGAAGAATGCACTTGTTATGGGGAAACTTGGTAAGTTTGGTTTGTATCTTGATGAAGCGTGGAACTATAAGAAAAAAATGGCTGAAGGTATAACTAATGAAAAAATTGATAATATTTATTTAGAAGTTAAAAATGCAGGTGCTCTGGGAGGGAAAATTTCTGGAGCTGGTGGAGGAGGATTTATGTTTTTCTTCACAGAACTTGATAGAAGGTATGATGTTATAAAAAAGTTAAAAGAACTTGGTGCTCAAGTAATTAATTATTCATTTGAAGATAAAGGTTTGAGAACTTGGAAGGTTGAAAAATAAGGAGTGAATAAGGTGGAAAAAGTAGAGCATAGAATAATAGAAAGTATAGAAGTAAAAGATAAAATTTTACATGACAAAGGTTTTATTTTTAAAATAGAGAAGGCTGCAGAAAGAATAACAAAATCATTAAGAAATAATGGGAAAGTGTTTTTTTGTGGAAATGGTGGAAGTGCAGCTGATGCACAACATTTGGCAGCAGAACTAATGGGAAAATTTTATTTAAATAGATCACCACTTCAAGCAGTTTCTTTGACAACTAATACATCAGTGTTAACTGCTATTGGGAATGATTTTTCATATGATGAAGTTTTTGTAAGACAATTAAAAGGTTTAGGGGAAAAAGGGGATATATTAGTTGGGATAAGTACAAGCGGAAATTCAAAAAATGTGGTTGAAGCGATGAAGTTTGCAAAAGAAAATGGTATTTTTACTATTGGATTGACCGGTAAAACAGGAGGAAAGATGGCAGAATTTTCTGATATATTGTTAAATGTCCCTTCAAGCGATACCCCGCGTATTCAGGAAGCACATATAATGATTGGTCACATAATATGTGAAATAATTGAAGATGAATTATTTGGAGGTATTAAGGAGTGATAAAACAAGCAGTTATTTTAGCTGGAGGATTGGGGACTCGTTTAAGAAGTATTGTAAAAGATGTACCTAAACCAATGGCAAAGATTGGTAAAAGACCATTTTTGGAATATCAAATTTATCTTTTAAAAAAAGTTGGAATAACCAACATACTTATACTAATAGGATATAAAGGTTCTATTATAAAGGACTACTTTAAAGATGGAAGAGAATTTGGAATAAGTATTACATATTCTGAAGAAAAAGAGCCTTTAGGAACAGGTGGAGCTGTTATAAGTGCTTGGGATAAACTTGAAGATGAATTTTTGATATTAAATGGTGATACTTTTTTTGATATAGAATATGATTTACTCTTTGATTTTGTTGATGAAAAATCTCCAGAGGCACTAATAGTTTTGAGATATACTAAAGATTTGTCAAGGTATGGATTTGTAGAAATTGATGATTTATATTATGTTGAAAAGTTTATTGAAAAAGGGACACTTCCGTCAAATAGAGTAGATGGATACATAAATGGAGGAATATATTATTTTAAAAAGAAAACGTTAGAGAAGTATTTAAATAAATTTAAGAGAAATAATTTTATTTCATTGGAAAAGGAAATATTTCCCGACTTGGTAAATTCTAAAAAACTTTTTGGAATCCCAATGGGAGGAAAATTCATTGACATAGGAATACCAAAGGATTATGAAAAAGCACAAAATGAGATTCCTAATTGTATTAAGCAAAAAAGAAAGCCTGCATTGTTTTTGGATAGAGATGGAGTTATAATTGAAGATACAGGTTATCCACACGGAACAAATTTGAACTTTATTGAAAAAACATTTGATCTAGTGAAACAGGCCAACAAAGAAGAAAAATTTGCAATTGTGATTTCAAATCAAGCAGGAGTAGCAAGGGGAAAATTTAGTGAAGATGAAGTAATAAGAACAAATAACTATATAAAGGAAGTGTACGAAGAAAAAGGGCTCAAAATAGATGCTTTTTATTATTGTCCTTATCATATTGATGGTATTATCCCTAATTATAAAAAAATATCTTTGGCAAGAAAACCTGAACCTGGGATGATTTTACAAGCAAGTGAAGATTTTAGAATAAGAATTAAAAAATCTATAATGATTGGCGACAAAGAAAGTGATAAAATAGAATTATGGGGATTAAATTCTATAATAATGTCTGGTAAAAAATTATTTAAATAAAAATGTTTTCAGGAATGATTTTTGTTAATAATAGAATCTTACAAATATAATATTACAAATGCAGCAAAACATTTAAACTATTGCGAGGAGGTACAATGAAAGATAATAATATAGGTATATGTATTTTGAATTTTAACTCATCTAATGATTTAGAGAGACTTTTAAAGGAATTTGTTCGTGATAATATAAAATTTCCTATAGTGGTAGTTGATAATTCGAATAATGAAAAAGAGATATTGTTAGTAAAGCAATTAATTAAAAATTTTTTGGGTACTTTAAATATCGTATATATCCTATCAAAAAAAAATTTGGGTTATTTTAAAGGAAATTTTATAGGTGTAAGTTATTTAAAACAACATTTTAAAATTAATAAAGTATTGATTTTGAATCCTGATGTAAGTTCTCAAAATTGGTGTAATTTAGTAGAAAACTTGTTGTTATTTTTAAAAAACGATAATGATTTTTTGGTTGGGCCAAAGATTATTAATTCAAGTAGGTATCCTTCTACACCTTTGCTTTACATGGCTCCATTTGTTAATGTGATTTACAACATTGCGTATCCTTTTAGTTATTTTGTTTATAAGGAAATCCAAAGAAAAAAAGCTTTAGGTTCTTCAAAGAAAGTGTTTGCAATAGAAGGCTCTGTTATGTTAGTAAATAGTAATAAGTTTATTGAAATATATAAATATTTCAAAAATGTATTTTTATACGAAGAAGAAAGAATAATGGGATTGTTAGCAAAAAAATACCAGTGGAATATATATTACGTTCCTTTTATTGAGGTTCTTCATTACCATAAACCATTGGAAAAGAATATAAACAATATACCATATTTTATTAAAAGTAACTTGGAGATAATAAGACTTTTTTACAAGGATAGTTTTTGGCGAGAATCTTTAATTCTAACATTAAGATATAGATATTTTATAAAAAAAACTATAGTTAGAATGTTAAATGGTGTAAATTATTTAGGAAATTTTTTTTGGAGTTTTTTTGAAAAAATTATGAAAAAGAATTGATATTTTGTTGAGTTGAAAAATTTCATTGTGAAATAAAAAAATATATAAATTTTATTAAAAATCGATTAGTTTTAACTATAATTAGCAATGATAATGTAAAAAAAATATGTTTTTGTTTAAGGAAATTGCTAACTAATGAATATGAATACATAAATGTAAAATTGTTTTTGTAGGGAGGAATTATGAGAATAAAATTTAGTAAAAAAAATTGGCTTTTATTCTTGCTTCCGACAGGATTTTTGTTTTTGTATTTAAGGAAGTATAATATTTTGATAGCTCAAAGTTTTACTTTGTTTCATTTGTTTTCAATTTTTTATATTCCATTTTTTTTTGCTAAAGGTATAAAAATTACATCAGTCTCTAAAATTTTATTTATTTTCTATTTCTATAGTATTTTTATAACTATAATAAATTCTTTGTTTGCCATTGTTTTTTCACCTAATTTGTATGATTTTGTACCAATTTTTAGACAGGTGTCGGGATTGACTGTAGGTTTAAGTGAATATTTCCTTTTAAGGTATATATTTTTAGATTTAGAAAAGGAGAGAGTAATTGATTTAATTATTTCGAGCTCATTAGTTATAATTATAGTTTTTGTGATATTAGAAAGTTTTATGACAGGTAACTTTATAAGAATTCATGGTTCTTTTACTGAACCAAGTCACTTGGGTGTTTATTTAGTTTTCGTAATTTTACCAGCCATTCTTATTTCAAATTACAAAATTAAGAAAAAAGTTTTATTATTATTTATATTGGGTATTTTAATATTTTTGACTTTTAGTTTCACAACTTATTTTGCGCTTTTCATTTTTCTTATGTATTTTTCTTTCTTTCAATCTTTTAGAAAAAGTATCAAATCAATTTTGATTACAATAATTATTTTTTCGATTTTTATTGCAATAATTAAATTTTATTTTAGTAGCTCTTATATTGTATACCAAGTAAATAGAACTATAGAAGCAGTTTTTATCAAAAAGGATATATACGTTGGTACTATTTCTTTTATTGATAGGTTTAGCTTTTTTTTGATTTTGAAAAATTTTCACTTTAATCTGAATACTATATTTGGATATGGTCTTGGAATGGAGTATTTAAACGTAGCGAAAATATTACCGCAAGAATCTCTAAGTAAAATTATTCAAGTTAAGTTATTTAAGAATTTTTTAACATCTTTTTGGAGTAAAATTATTATTTATGATGGTTTGATTGGAATAGGGATGATTTTTTTTCTTATAAAAAAGTTACTAATAAATTTGAAAAGAAGTGAAAATATTATGACATTAAAAAATAAAAAGATAATTAAATCAGTTATTTTAGGAATATTTACGTATGCTTTTATTTCTTTAGGACCTTTTCAAACAACTGCGATATGGTTTTGGATTGCTTATATAGATGCCAATTTAATTGCAAGTAAACTTAGAAATTAGTATGGAAAATTTATAGGGGAGATGTTTTTGAAATGTGTTGCATATCGTTTGTAAAAAATTCAATTAATTTAATTAGCAAAAAAGTCAAATTGTTTTTTAATAAAACCAAAATAACCGTGGTAGGTTATTTTGGTTATGATAATATTGGTGATGAATTTATTTTGCATTCTCTCATTCAGAAACATCGTAACGAAAAAATTTTCTTTGTTTTAAGCAATAATCCACATCAAACATCAAAGATTCACAAAGTTGCTTCTTTTAGTAAAAAAATTTTTTTGCTTTTTTTGAATCTTTTATTATCAGATAAACTTATTATAGAGTGAAATAGAATACTCTTTAAGAAAATTGTTAAAAAGCCGATTATGTATCTGTAAGAGATTTTTAATCTTTTAACATGATACAAAGGTATTTACCAGAATTTTCAACGAAAATAGTTATAGAAAAAGATTATGTAATAGATTGGATGGCAGTGTAAAATAAAAGCTATAAAAACAAAAAAGGTCCTGTATCCTAAAATAGATAAGTGAGAAAACTTATTACAAAGGAGGGATACAGGGCCATGGAAATCAAAGATATTATACTACAATTTCTTACAGAAAATGAAGAGGGAATAAGAAATCTTTTCACCTGGTTTTTGAACACAGTAATGGAATATGAAGCATATTTGCAAGCAGGGGCAGAACATTACGAAAGAACGAGGAATAGAAGAGCGCATCGCAATGGTTATAGGAAAAGAAGCTTGAACACAAGATTAGGAAAATTACAATTAAGAAAACCACAATTTAGAGAATTTTCTTTTGAAATGAAAGTATTTGAAAGATATTCAAGAGTAGAAAAGGCGTTAAAGAATGCAGTTGTTGAATCATATCTTCAAGGAGTATAGACTTGAAAGATAAGAGAAATAATTTCAACACTTGGAGTAGAAGAACTTTCAAGGCAAACAGTTTCTAATATAGCCAAAGAAGTAAATGAATTTCTTAACGAAGAACTTGAAAGAAAAGGGCTACAAAAAGCAGTAAAGGTGTGTGAAAGATTTATATTTGACTTGTTTAATTATCAAAAATATCCAAAAAGATATTGGAGAAGAATAAAAACAACAAATATGTTAGAAAGAATAAACAAAGAACTAAAAAGACAAACTAAAGTAGTAGGAGCTTTTCCAAATGAAGGATCACTTTTAAGATTAACTGTAACAATTTTGCTTAATATTAACGAAGAATGGTTACTTTAAAGGAGATAGTTAGATATGGATTATTAATCTGTTTTAGGGTACAGGGGTATTTTTACAGCATTTTCTTGACAGAACCTATTGGATAGAGTCTAAAAACTTTGAGTTTTCAATCCAAAAACAAAAAGAGTTGGTATAGTATTGATGAAAACTACAAATTTCAATTATTCGAAACTTAAAACATTAATTAATTCTTATGTAGAATTGGGGTATGAGATAGAGTATTACATATTTTTCGAAAAAGAGTGGGACTTGGAATTTATCAAAAAATTTATAAATTCTCTTTCCGGAAACGGAGATGTAATTCATTTTAATTTAAAAAACAATCTTTTGAGGATATTGTAAAATATCTTTGGAAAAATGAAGTTTTCACATTTATGCGATTACGCCCTCTTATAATTTCTTATTATGGAGGAGTACATTGTATAGCAGTAGCACACAATAGTAAAATAGAAGCTTTTGCAAAAGAAAATAATATTGAATTTTTAATATAAAAAATTCTTTTTCAGTGTTTCGTGAAATTATCACAGAGTAAGTTGTAAATAATTAAAGGATAACAATATTCAATTTTATGCTAAAGATTCATTTGGAGGTGAAAAAATGAAAGGCATAATCCTTGCAGGAGGTTCAGGAACAAGACTATATCCAATGACGAAGGTTGTTTCAAAACAACTTGTTCCTATATATGACAAACCAATGATTTATTATCCCTTGTCTGTTTTAATGCTTGCAGGTATAAGAGAAATACTCATTATCTCAAATCCAGAATATATTGATTTGTACAAAAAGCTTTTGGGAGATGGTTCACAATTAAGCTTAAAATTTTCATATAAAGTACAAGAAAAACCACGTGGACTTGCAGATGCATTCATTGTAGGAGAAGATTTTATCGCTGGTGATAAAGTTTGCCTTATCCTTGGAGATAATATTTTCTATGGACAGGGATTTTCAAAAATACTTAGAGACGCAGCTTCATTAAAAGAAGGGGCAGTTATATTTGGATATTATGTAAAAGATCCACGAGCATATGGTGTAGTAGAATTTGATGAAAATGGAAATGTAATATCATTAGAAGAAAAGCCAAAATATCCAAAATCAAATTATGCTGTTCCTGGATTATATTTTTACGACGAACAGGTAGTAGAACTTGCAAAAAATCTAAAGCCTTCTGCAAGAGGAGAACTTGAAATAACAGATTTAAATAAAGAATACCTAAAAATTGGAAAGTTGAAAGTAAAACTTTTTGGTAGAGGCTTTGCATGGCTTGATACGGGAACACCAGAAGGACTCTTAGAAGCAAGTAACTTTATTGCAGCAATACAAAGAAGACAAGGATTTTATATTGCAGCAATAGAAGAAATAGCATACAGACTTGGTTATATAACAAAAGAACAATTACTTAATCTTGCAAAACCTATGGAAAAAACAGAATATGGTAGGTATTTATTAGAAGTTGAATGATATTTATAGTATGTGAGAAAGTTGTGAGAAAAATTTATATAGCAATTTTTAAAATTATGGGGTGAAATTATGATCAAATTAATAAGTATTATATGTGTATACAATGATGAAAAAATTTTAAATGAATTTTTACTTTCATCATTAAAAATGCAAAAAGGAATTGATTATGAATTAATACTTTTAAATAACAAAAATAACAGATATGAATCAGCTGCAGTAGCTTTAAATGAGGGTGCAAGTAAAGCTAAAGGCGAGGTTTTAGTTTTTGTTCATCAAGATATTAGATTTCTTTCTTCAAGTACACTAAATGATATAAAAAACTATGTTGAAAAAATGGGAAAAGGGATATATGGAGTTGCTGGAGTAAAAGATAAAGGAACAATTACAAATATAAAGCATGGAGATGATTTAAAACCAGCGGGAAGATATTCTATTGATTTTCCTGTTCGTGTAAAAACACTTGATGAATGTGTTATTATAGTTGATAGAGAAACTTTTAACAAATTGAAATTTAATATTGACTTAATAGGTGGATATCATTTATATGCGGTAGAAATGTGTCTTAGGGCTTCAAAACAAAATATTCCTATCTGGGTACTTCCTATTGAGAGTATACATCATAAATCACAAGGAAAATTAGATAAATCATATTTTTATACTCTTAGTAAAATTGTTAAACAATATAAGAATGTCAAAAAGATTCCTACTACGATGGGAATATGGTATACGAATAAATTCCTTTTTAGGTATCAGTTATTAAAGAAAAATTTTGGAATTATTAAACGATGTTTTTTAGATATTATTAATTAATAATAAGAAAAAGTAATGAATCAAGGGTAAAATGTTACTTTTTTTTGGAAATGTTGTTAGATTCAATTTTAATTAAGGAGGAAGTGTTTATGTCAAAATTTAAAAAAGTATCAACTCCTATAGAAGGATTGTATATTATAGAACCGACAGTTTTTGGGGACAACCGTGGATTTTTTATGGAAAGCTGGAATAAAAAAGAATTTTCTGAAATAGGACTTGATATAGACTTTGTTCAAGATAATCATTCAAGGTCAAAAAAAGGGGTATTAAGAGGATTACATTTCCAAGTAAAATATCCACAAGGAAAACTTGTTCGTGTAGTAAAAGGTATAGTATTTGATGTAGCAGTGGACCTTAGAAAAAATTCACCAACATTTGGAAAATGGTATGGTGTAATATTATCTGAAGAAAACAAGAAAATGTTTTATATTCCAGAAGGTTTTGCACATGGTTTTCTTGTTTTAAGTGATGAGGCTGATTTTCTTTACAAAACAACAGAATATTACTATCCTGAATATGATGCTGGAGTAATATGGAATGATCCTGATATAAACATAAAATGGCCATTTGAAGAATATGGTATAAAAGAGCCAATATTATCGGAAAAAGATAAAAAACTACCACAATTAAAAGAAATAGTAAAAAAACTTGAATGGTAAAAAAATTGGGTGATAAAATGAAGATTCTTATAACAGGTGCTGCTGGGCAGCTTGGGCAGGATTTACAAAAATTATTTGAAAAAGAGAAAATAGAATATATTGCAACTGATTTTATAGAAGGTTATACAAAGCTTGATATAACTAACTTAAAAGATGTACGAGAACTTGTAAAACAAACAAAACCAGATGTTATAATAAATTGTGCAGCATATAATGCGGTAGATAAAGCAGAAAAAGAATGGAAAATAGCATACAATGTAAATGGACTTTCTGTACGAAATTTAGCAATAGCTGCATATGAAATAAATGCATTTCTTGTTCATTATTCAACAGATTATGTGTTTGATGGACAAAAAGGTTCTCCATATACCATTTATGACACACCAAATCCGTTATCAAAATATGGGGAAAGTAAATATCTTGGTGAAAAATTACTTTCGCAATTTTTCGACGATTACGCACTTATTAGAACAAGTTGGGTTTTTGGGAAAGGAAATATTAATTTTGCTAAAAAAGTAATCGAATGGTCAAAGAAAAAAGATGAATTACGGTTGGTTACAGATGAAATATCTGCTCCAACATATACAGTTGACCTTGCAAGGGTAACATTGGAAATTGTTAAAGAAAGGGTACGAGGATTGTATCATATTTCAAACGAAGGGATATGTTCAAGATATGAATATGCAAAATACATTCTTGAAAAGATTGGATGGAAAGGTGTAATAAAAGAAGAAAAACAGGAAGATTTCAATCTTCCTGCAAAAAGGCCTAAGTTTTCAAAACTTGATAATTTTGGTTTAAAAGAGACGTTGGACATTGAAATGCCACATTGGAAAAATGCTGTGGATAGATTTTTGAAAGAATTGTTTGGTGAATGAATGATGGTAAGTAACACATAGCCAAAAAATTCATCTATAAACTATATGCCGTTAGCCAAAAGGAGGTTTTGTTATGACACTATTAATCACAGGCTGTGCAGGCTTCATAGGGAGCAATTTTGTATATTACTATCTTGGCAAATACAAAGGTAGAAAAATAATAGGCTTGGATAAGCTAACATATGCAGGAAACCTTGAAAACCTTGAAAATCTTACAAAAGAGCAAAAGAAAAGATTTAAATTTATAAAAGGTGACATATGTAACAGAGAACTTGTAGAATATATATTTGAAGAATATGATATAGATGGGGTAATAAACTTTGCAGCAGAATCACATGTAGATAGGTCAATATATGAGCCACAAGTATTCTTAAAGACAAATGTACTTGGGACGCAAACACTACTTGATGTAGCAAAAAAATATTGGTATGATGGGAAAAGTTGGAAAAGTGGGAAAAAATTCTTACAAATATCCACAGACGAAGTATATGGGTCACTTGGACCAACGGGGTATTTTACAGAAAAAACGCCACTTGATCCACACAGCCCATATTCAGCAAGCAAAGCATCTGCAGACCTTATAGTAAAAGCATACCATGACACATATAAAATGCCAATAAACATAACAAGATGTTCAAACAACTATGGACCATACCAATTTCCAGAAAAATTAATACCTTTAATGATATGGAACGCGCTAAATCACAAAGAATTACCAATATACGGAGATGGCAGGCAAATAAGAGACTGGTTATACGTAGAAGACCATTGTAGGGCAATAGACATAGTATATGAAAAAGGAAAAATAGGAGAAGTATACAACATAGGAGGACATAACGAAAAAGAAAACATAGAAATAGTAAAAAAGATAATAGAGATACTAAGGGAAAAGACAAAAGATGAAAAGATAAGTGAAAGCCTTATAAAACATGTAAAAGATAGACCGGGGCATGATAGAAGATATGGAATAGACCCAAGTAAAATAAAAAAAGAACTTGGCTGGGAACCAGAAATAATGTTTGAAGAAGGGATAGAAAAAACAATAGAATGGTATTTAAATAATCTTGAATGGGTAAAAAGGGTAATATCTGGAGAGTATATGGAGTTTTACGAGAAACATTATGGGAAGAGCAATAAAACTGTTGTCTTTAAAAGAAGTTATAAAAAATAAAGATATACATTAGGAGGTGTGAGAAATAAATATTGCACATTATTTTTTGGGGTTTCCTCCAGTGCATTATGGAGGACTTATGGTTTATGCCACTGATTTATCGAAAGAACAATTAAAAATGGGGCATAACGTTATAATGTTAATGCCAGGTATTTATAATGGAAAAGGGAAAAGTAAAATAAAATTTTTTAAAGTTCAAGAAAAACTGCCTGTGTATCAGATAATAAATTCGCATCCTGTAAACCTTTCAGGAATAGGTAATCCAAGTGATTTTATCAAAGAAAAAAAAGAAAATAACTATAGAGATTTTTTAAAGAAGAATAATATTGAAATACTACATGTTCATTCTTTAATGGGTTTTCCAAAAGAACTATTAGATGAAGCAAAAAATCTGGGAATAAAAACAATATTTAGTGCTCATGATTATTTTGGGCTTTGTCCTAAGTATAGATTGTTTAAATATGATGGTACTTTATGTAATGATTTTAATGAGGGAAAATCGTGTGTTTTGTGTAATTATGAAGCTTCAAATAGAGCTATAAAGTCAAGAAATTTATTAATAGTATTTCCATTAGGTTATAGAATACTTAGAAAAACATATCAATTGTTTAAGAGATCAAGTCGACAAAGCAAAAAAGAATATGCTGAGAAAAAATATTATCAAAAATTAGTGTTTAATAAAAATAAAGCAATAAAATTTGTGGAATTTAGAAGATATTATATTAAAATTCTGGAAAGTTTTGATTTTATAATCTTCAATAGTAGTGTAACAAAAAATGAGTTTTCTAAATATATCAATCTAAATAAATTAACATATAAAATTTTGCCTGTAACACATTCAAGTATAAAAGACAATAGAAATGTTATAAATTACAAACCTTTAATTAATGGGAAAGTTAATTTTCTTTTTATGGGAGGTTTGGTTAAGGGAAAAGGTTTTTATGATTTGGTAAATATTTTGAATGAAATAAAGAAAACTCATACAAATTGGCAAATAAATATCTATGGTAATTATTCTGGGATAAATTTAGATAATTTTGATAATAATTTTTTCAAGTTTTATGGTAAATATAGTTATAAAGATTTAATTTATATATTTTCAAATTCAAGTATTCTAATAATTCCAAGTAAATGGAAAGAAACTTTTGGTTTAATTGGGTTAGAGGCTTTTTCTTACGGGATTCCAGTTATATCTTCTGAGAATGTTGGGTTTAGTGATTTGGTGGAGGATGGTAAAACAGGGTTTATTTATAAAGAAGATAGTGAAAATGAACATTTGAAAAAAATTATAATAGCTATTTTAGAAAATCCATATTTGTTGCAAGAAATGAATAAAGAAATTAAAAGAATTGGTTTTAAATATACTTTAAAGCATCATGTAAATGAAATTATAGTTTGTTATAAAAATTTATTGGAGGAAAAATTATGAAAATAGGTATATTAACATTTAATTGGGCCATCAATTATGGAGCTGTGTTACAGATGTATGCGGAATATAAATATTTAAGTAAAGACAATGAGGTTTATGTTATAAACTATGTTCCAGATTATTTTGATAATATGTATAATAAAAAGATTTTTAATACACAAATTCGTTTTAGGACGGCGATTAAAAGATTAATGGAGAAATTTATAAAATTCGAACAATATAAAAAGTTTGAGAAGTTTATCCATGAAAACTTAATTTTAACAGAAAAAGCAAAAGATAGAGATGAGTTATCTAAGATAATAAATAAATTTGATTTAGTTATTGTAGGTAGTGACCAAGTTTGGAATTATGATATAACAAAAGATTATATTAAAGATTATCTTTTATACAATTTTAGATGTAATAAAATGAGTTATGCTGCAAGTCTTGGTAAGGACGAAGTAAAAAAAGAGTTATTGGATTTATTTTGTAAGTCTTTATCGGATTTTGATTTTGTTTCATTAAGGGAAAAATCTTCGATAGATTATGTAAGTAAAATCTGTAAGGGAAAAAAGTATAATTTATGTATAGATCCAGTTTTTCTTATAAGTTCAAATGAATGGAAAAAAATATCTGAAAATAGTAATTATAATATTCCAAGAAAAGGTTATGTTCTAGTATATATGTTAGAACATAATTCTAATTTATTAAAAACAGCAAGATATTTATCTAAAAAATATAATATTCCTGTTTTAAGTATTGAAATACCTTTTATAAGGTTTTTTGGTAAGAACTTTGGAATAAAAAAATTACATGATGTTGGCCCTATAGATTTTATTAAATTATTTTTACACGCAAAATGTATTTTAACAAATTCATTTCATGGTACAGCTTTTTCGTTAATCTTTCATAAACCGTTTGTGTCCTTTGCTCATTCTAAAGTGAATTCAAGGATGGAAAGTTTATTATATTTATATCAATTAAAGAATGTTCAGATAAAAAATACTTTGAATAATTTTGAAATTGTTGAAAAAATTTTGAAAAAAACTCAGATGGCTTATCACAATCTGGAAAATAAAGAAATTAGCAGAGTAATAGAAAATTCAAAACAATATTTAACTAAAGCATTGGAAAAAATAAAGTTAAAAATCAAAGAGGTGTAATATGAAAAATAATGTTTTTGAAAAAGTAAAGTTTAATTGTATAGGGTGTGGACTTTGTGAAGGAATATGTCCTAAGAAATGTATAAATATACATGAGGTTTCAAATAAAGGTATATTACCTTTTGTTGATATTAGAAAATGTTCTTCTTGTGGGATTTGTGTTGATGTTTGTCCAACGGATTTAATAAGCAAAAAAGAAAATCTTAATGATGTTAAAGAAATATTTGTTGGAAAATCAAAAAATAAGGAAATTATTAAAAACTCATCTTCGGGCGGAATTGTCTCATCAATAATTATTGACTTATTCGATAAAGAGAAAATAGATGCAGCTTTAGTAGCATTTTTTGATAGTCAATTAAATATTTATGGTGATTTTATAACTTCAAAAGATGAGGTTATGCAACATTCAGGATCATTTTACCATACGTCGAAACAACTTTTAAACATAGAAAAAATAAAAAAATATAAATCAGTTTTGTTTGTAGGACTTCCTTGTCATAATATAGCGTTTGAAAAATTTTGTCAAAAATTTAATATAAATAATGTTTATGTAACAATTAGTTTGGCTTGTACAATTGGAAGAATGAAAAATGGAATAAAAGAATATTTTAAAGAAAAAAATTTATCTTGTGTATTTGAAAAAAATGTTGAAAGTTATAAATCAAGGTATGGTTTAAAAAGACCTGGAAATATTATTGTGACTCTAGAGGATGGGAAAAAGATTACAATTGATTGTTTTGATTATTTTATTAGTAAAGATTACTTTTTTATTCCTGATGGGTGTTTGAACTGTAGAAAATTATTTGGAATACAATTTTCAGATATCTCTGTTGGAGATAATTGGGGAATTGATACTGGGGAAAAAATAGCAATTTTTACAGCGAACACAAAAAAGGGGTTGCAAGTAATAAAAGAAAATAAACTTATTAATGTATTTAATTCGAATATTGAAGAATTAAAAAAATCGCAACCATTAGGATATCCTTTAAAGTACTTTAATAGAAAAAGGGTAAATAAACAAATTAGACTTTTAAAGTATATATACAGGCGTTTTTCAAAATATCCTTTGGTAAAAAAAATGTTATATAAATTAAGAAGGCTTTTATTATGGAATATAAAAAATTTTGCAAGAAGAAAATGATAAAAATAAAGTATTTTATGGGGCTGGTGACAGGTTCTGGACAAAGCGTATAAATCACTTGCGAAAAATACGTTCATAATATCTTTGGGTTCTTTTGGTTCAAGAGCAATATCTTTTTTTATGCTTCCTATTTTTACAAGAATTCTTAGTCAAACAGATTATGGAAAGATAGACTTTTTTAACACTACAATAAGTCTATTACTTCCATTTCTTACATTAGGGATTACTGATGCTGTATTTCGTTTTACAATGGAAAAAACAGGTGAAAAAGAAAAGTCAGTGGTTCTTTCTTCAGCGTTAATGGTTTCCTTTTGGGGAACTTTTGTATTTTTAGTACTTGTTCCAATAATATCTAAAATAAAAAGTATATCTGAATTAACAATTTACATGGCATTTGCATTTGCTATTAATTCTATACTTTCGATTTTAAAAACTTATATTAGAGCTAAACAAAAACTTTTTATTTACGCATTAGGAGACATAGTACATACACTTTCATTTGCAACATTAGGAATAATATTAGTGGCAGTTTTAAGGTATGGCATACAAGGATACTTTCTAAGTTACATTTTTTCTAGTTTAATTGATGTGATATATCTTTTAATAGCAGGAAAAGTATACAAAGACATATTGTTAAGAAATATATCATTTCATAAGGTAAAAGCGATGTTAAGATATTCGATTCCATTAATTCCAAACGGACTTTCCTGGTGGATAATGAATGTATCGGATAGATATTTAATAATAATATTTCTTGGGTTTGCGGCAAATGGGATTTATTCGGTGTCATACAAATTTATGTCACTAATAACGATTTTAAATGGGATATTTTACCAGGCATGGCAAATATCAGCAATAGAGCAATATGAAAGAGAAGACAAAGGTATTTTTTATTCAAATGTATTTAAAATGCTTTCTATATTTTTACTATTTACAGTACTACTTTTTGCAATAGTCTTGAAACCGATGGTAATGATAATGACAGGTGAATCTTTCTATGAAGCATGGAAATATATCCCATTTTTATTCTTAGGAGCGATATTTTCGGCATTTTCAGGTTTTTTTGGAGTGGGATATATAGCGTCCAAAAATACAATGGGGGCGTTTAAAACATCAGTAATAGGAGCAATGGTAAATTTTGGAATAAACATATTATTTATACCAATAATAGGATTAAAAGCAGCAGCAATTTCAACAATGCTTGCGTTTTTTACAATGTGGATTTTGAGAGTGTTTGAAACAAGAAAGTATTTTCAAATAAAGATTAATTGGATAAAGTTGGTTTTAAGCTTTCTATTGGTTTCTTTGTCGCTTTTTGCAAATTTTATTCAAAAAATCTTTATTATGTATACTATACAAATAGCAACATTGATAGTTTTCATTTTGATAAATAGAAAGGAAATTAAAGCAATTTTATTAAAAATAAAAGTAGCGATTATTTCCAAAACAGGTAGATAAAATGTGTACTTTTTTCTTGTTTTGAATTTTAGTAATAATTGTAAAATTTTTGTAAATTCAGATAAAAAGCGGAACTTTTCGCACAAGTTTAGCATTTTATCAGATAGCTCGGAAATTACTCTTGTGTTAATACTCAAAAACCACAGAATATTCTGTGGTTTTTGTTTTGTTTGTACTATTGTCCTATGTGCTCAGAATGACAAAGTGACAAGATTCCTCGCAGGCGCTCTGGTAGTGACAGTATTAGCAAGTGTTAGCGAGATTGGAGAGATTGAAGTTTTTTGTCATTCTGAGCGATATGTGCGAAAAATCTTGGATTGTCTTTCGAATGTAAAAGTCAAGATAAAAATGCATAAAAAAGGGAAAATAAAAATGTACAAAAACTGTCCCAGGTGATACTTCTTCTATTCCTAAACTATATACTATATTTGAGAATAGGTTTATCAATGGAAATTTCATATATAGATATGGATTTGAAGTTGATGGTAAAAAATTAAAAGCGAATGGTTTTTTCGCGCAAATCTTGAAAACAAAAAATTAAAAGAAGCTAAAATATTTGAAAGAATAGACCAAAAGATAGAAAGAGGGAATTTTTCTGAAGCAAAAGGTGTGGAAGAGAAAACAAGTGAAAACACACTTTTTCTTTCTTCTCTTGCTCAATGGAATAGTAAGCTTGCAAGACAAATAGTTAGTTTTTTCAAAAAGATTAACGTTATAATGTGGGAATTTCCTTATTTTTCTTCTCCGGCTCAAACTCTAAATTTATTTGAAAAAGGAAAAATTACAAAGGAAGAAATACTTAGTTTTTTAAAAAAGGCAGACTTAGATATAGTAGATTTCGAATATACAAAAAATGAAATAGATATATCGAAGTTGCCTGATTTGGTAAAAAATGCGATTGTAGATGCTAATATTAGAGAACCAGATAAGCTATTTAATGTAAAACTTTATACATATCATAATATATACGATGAAAATGGAAATGTTATTGATGTAGAAAAATTTAATTTTGAAGAAGAAGAATCTGCTGGAACAAAAAAACTTTTCAATATAATTGGTGAAATTATTTATGCATTAAAAGAGGGAAAAATATTGTTTATAGATGAATTAGATACCCAGCTTCATCCCACGTTATTAAAAGCAGTAGTCGAGTTCTTTAACTCCGAAAAAAACAAAAATAATGCTCAGCTGGTTTTTACTACACATAACACTTCCATTTTAACCCCTAAGATTTTTAGAAAGGATCAAATCTGGTTTGTTGATAAAAATAAGAATGGAAGCTCTGAATTGTATTCTTTGCTTGAAATAAAATCTGTCAGGAAAGAAGCTAATTTTGAGAAAGAGTATTTGAAAGGAAGGTATGGAGCAGTACCTTTTGTAAAATATTTTTTAGAAGGGTTTGACAGGTATGGGAAAGAAAAGTAACTTTTTTAGAAGTAAAAATAGACGTAGAAAAAATATTCGGCCTCCAAAACCTATAATATTAATAGTTTGTGAAGGTGAAAAAACGGAGAAGTTTTATTTTTATGGTTTTAGGAAGGATGCAGGAATTTCAAACGTAGAAATAGAAGTCATAGGGAAAGGAAGATCCGCCAAGTCTCTATTAAAATTTACTCAAAATAAAGTAAAAAATGAAAATATAACATATGACCAAGTTTGGATTGTTTTTGACAAAGATGATTTAAGTGATGAAGAATTTGATAGCATTGTTAGCAAGGCAATTTATGAAAATAAGATAAACGTTGCATATTCTATTCCATGCTTTGAATATTGTTTTTTGTTGCATTTTGATTATTATAATACACCATTAACAACTAAAGATTGTATAAAAAAACTAAAAGATAGATTTCCTGTATACAGGAAAAATTTTGGTGATGTTTATTATAGATTTGTTGATAAAAAATATGTAGCTATTGAAAATGCAAAAAGGATGGAAAATAAGCACAAAAAGCAAGGTAATACAAAACCTTTGTTTATAAATTAGTTATTGAACTTGAAAAATTTTTGAAATAAAAACTTTAATAAATAAAGATGATATTTTTCAAAAGAATCATATTTGGGTAATAGAAGAAACTAAAAAAAACTACTTTCGAGAATGAACGAAAAAATTTATAAATTAGAGAGAATATCTGGTATTATTAAAATGTAACTGAAAAGACATTAATATAATTTTGAAGAAAATAGATGAATTGAGATAATTGAAAAAAGATGATAGAAAAACTATTAAACCTTTATCAGAATTTTCGTAAATGGTAGAAAATATAAAGAAAGTGTCAAAATAAAGGTCATACGTAAAATTTTGTGATAAAAATAAAGTGGATGGGATTTTGAATAAATAGGGGAAAGTTGAAAGTATATGAAACTTAAATGGTCTTAAAGTTTTATAAATATTAAAGGTTGTAATCTGATCAAAGTTTGGTATTATTGAAGAATTATGCCAAGTTTTTTAATTTATTTTTGGATTCTGAGGTGATGGAATGATACTTTATGAAATTAAGAAAGGTGAAAATAAAAATCTTGAGTTTAAAGAAAAACTTTCTAGTAAAAATAAAGAGTCATTTTTAAAAACTGTTGTTGCATTTGCAAATGGTTCAGGTGGAAAGATAATTTTTGGAATAAAAGACGGAACAAAGGAAATAGTTGATGTGCCAGATAAAGAAATAGTTTCTTTAAAGGATAGAATAGCTAATATGGTACATGATAAATGCCATCCAACCATTATACTTGATATATGTTGAAAATATAGATGACAAACATTTACTTGTGGATGAGGTGTATCCCGGGTGTAAAAATCAAGATAAAAATGAGTCTATTTCAAAAAATAAAAAATATAAACTTCTCTCACTTTTTCTGTCATTCTGAGAAATATTTTTTGTCATTCTGAGGAACGAAGTGACGAAGAATCTTGGATTGTCTTTCGAATGTGGTAAGATCCTTCGTCGCTACGCTCCTCAGGATGACATCCCCCTCGCAAACGCTCGGAATGACAAAAGAAAAAAGCGTAACAATTGTGGTATAATGAGGTTAGAATATATTTTATCGTCTGGCAAATGCATGGAGGTGCCGGAAATGAAAACTCTAAATGAAATACTTAAGGTGTTGGAAACTCACAAAAAAGAAATGCAAGAGAGATTTTTTGTAAAAGAAATAGGGGTTTTCGGCTCTTATGTTCGAGGCGAGCAAAATGAATACAGCGATGTTGATATTCTTGTGGAGTTTACTAAACCCATAGATTTTTTCCTATTTCTGGATTTTGAAGAATATCTTTCCAATTTGTTGGGAATTAAAGTTGACCTTGTTATGAAAAAAACTTTGAAACCTCGAATAGAACGAAAAATAATGAAGGAGATTGTACATGTTTAGAAAAAATTACGTGGATTTTGTTAATGACATGGTGGAAATGATTAATAAAATTGAAAAATTTGTAGAAGGTTACACTTTCAAGCAATTTATCACTGATGAAAAAACGGTGTTTGCCGTAATAAGGTGTTTTGAAGTAATGGGTGAAGCAGCTAAAAGTATTCCTGAATATATAAGAGAGCAATTTCCAGAAATTCCGTGGAAAAGAATAGCAGGAATGAGAGATAAACTTATTCATAATTATTTTGGCATTGACTATGAAACGCTATGGGAAACGGTCAGGAAAAGAATTCCCGAGATAAAGCCGCTACTTGAAAAAGCAAAACAATCTTTAGATGAGAATTCCATTCGGTAACAGCCTCTTTTTTGTACAATTTCACATACTAATGTTAATAGTGATATAACGTGGCAAGGTTGGAGAGATTGGAGAGTGTTGGTGTTTTTTGTCATTCTGAGGAACGAAGTAACGAAGAATCTAAGATCCTTCACACTACGTGCTCAGGATGACATCCCTTTTGCTTACGCTCGGGATGACATCTTTTTCGACTCCGTTACTGTTTTGCTTGAGATAAGAGAAAAAAACAAGTATTTTATCAGCAAAAATAGTAAAGTTATGTTATAAACATAGTGAAAAATTTCGTTATTTGTTTGACGTATCTTTTTATTGTTAATTCTATTTATGTTATAATGTAAATGCATATAAATATAATGGAAATAATGAGAAGGTGATTTTTATGACGAAGATTGCTGAAAAAAATAAAAAAGCCCTTCAAATAATTGTAGAACTTTTGAGGAATACAGAACCGTTAATAAAGACAAAATTGGTTAAGCTTTTGTTTTTAATTGATATGAAATTTTTAGAAATTTATGGAAAGAAGATGAGCGAATTAACTTACGTGCGATATTTTTATGGCCCATATTCCAGAGATATAGATTATCTCTTGACTTTTTTAAATGCAAAAGGTGTTATTTCTTATGAAGAACATATTAACTCTGACGGAAAAACCTATTACTTAATTGAGCTTAGTAATAATGAAAAATACAACGAAGTCTCAAAATCTTTAGGTGAAAAAGAGAGAAAAATTATTAAGGAAATAGCGGATAGATATTCAAAAAAAGATTTAAGTAAAATTTTAGAGGAAGTCTATAACATTCCAAAAGTTAAAAATAAAAATTTCGGAGAAGAAATTATTTAGTTGTTTTAAAATTAGTTGGGGGAATGCAATGGAAAAAATTGGTCCGTGGATAATGAAAAAAGATGTAAATAAGCTAAATGACGAAGTAAGGAAAATGATGCATGGAATTATAACAAAGATTCAGTGCAAGGAAGATTTGTATAAGGTGTGGCAATTTTTGCATATATACTATATTTTTAGTCGGACTTTAAAGAAGATTCTTTTTGTATAATTTGAAAAAAATTCGCGGATAAATTTATACTTGCCATTAAAAAAATATATAACTCCTTCTTTTATAGACAACAATAAAATCCTTCCGAAATTAGCTAATATTCAGAAAGATATTAAACAAGATAATGATATTTGTAAAAAGGTTATGGCAACGATCCATTACAATATTTTGGTAGAAGACGGATCATTAAAAAATTATTTGTGTGATTTTTTATGTGAGAAAAATTGTAAATTCAAGGAAATTATTAAGGACGGGTTAGGAAATGGTTATTCAAAAATAGGGTTAAAAAGAATTATGTCATTTGAAGTTGATAGCGGTTTATTCAAAACTTTAGAAGCATTTATAGAAGCTATAGAAATTAGTATGGATAATCCTCAGAAATTTCATGGTAATATGGAGTTTGCTTACAACTTAGTGTTGGGAAAATTACTCTTGTTAGAATTTGAGAGTTATAATATCAAATTATATGCAAATGTCACAATAGAGCCTGTTAATAAGGTTAAATTTGATTCTTTAGAACTTGATATTGCTTTAATTGATGAAAGTTCAAAAAAAGTTTTAGCAATAGAAAGTACAAGTCATAGCGATAGAGACAATAGTCAATGGTATGAACATTTTCAAAAGAAATCGGCTCAATCGTTGCTTTTGTACAATGAAGCTTTTGGAGTTGAAGAAAAATGGGATTTTAAACTAATTTATTTTTATCTACATAGGTTTAACTTTGATAAAAAAGGAGCTTTTAATATTTATGAGGTTGATGACAATACTTTTTTTGTTCCCATACAAATGTGGGATTTTTCTGACTTTTCTAAGCTAAGCTATATTTGGAATAGTAATGAAGAGCAAATAACTAAATATATTAATATAAAATTAGATAAAATAAAGAATGGTTTAATTCAAAAGATTTTTTCTTTTTTCAAATGATTAACGGTTTGTTTTGTGCAGTTTTAAAATTATCACTCCTGTGATCCGGTTCTGTTGTAAAAGTCAAGATAAAAATGCATAAAAAAGGGAAAATAAAAATGTACAAAAAAAGGATAAATAAGGTTCATTATTGTTGTTTAGATATTATTGTTTAGAAGAATTAGAGAAAAATTTAAGTTTTTCCTTTAATCTATAGGATTTTCCTTTAATTAAGATTACGTGGGAATGGTGTAATAGTCTATCTAATATTGCTTGAGAGAGAACATTTGTATTTTGTAAAGTGTTTTAGTCTTACTTTCAATCTATTTTCTTTTAGAGCTTTTTTCAATTGAGCTATTAATTCTTGAAGGTGTTAACACCTTTTTTCGTCATTCCAAGCTATCTTTTTTGTTCTTCCAAACCTGGGCGTGTGAGGAATCTTTCCTTTTTGTCATTCCGAGCACGTAAGTACGAAGAATCTTGGATGACATTCCCTCTTTCTGTCATTCTGAGGAACGAAGTGACGAAGAATCTAAGAACCTTCACACTACGTGTTCAGGATGACATCTCCTTTTCTTAGTCATTCCGAGGAGTTACACGACGAGGAATCTTTCCCTGTCATTCTGAGAGCGTGAGCGCGAAGAATCTTAAGAATATATTTCTATTATTAATGAAAAATTCAACACAAGGTCTTTTCTTATGTTCTTTTTACTCTTTTCAATGATAATAGTTTCAATATCCGGAATACTTGATATAGCGCCATCGGGCAGTGTTGCATCAGTTGTGAATTTCAGGGTTTTGGATGGTTATAGAAAGAGGCTTTAAAAGGTTTTTGGAAAAAGTTAAGCTTATAGAGTTTTCAAGGAGTGGCATACATGCTACAGATATGGAAAATCTTATTAAAGAAAATTGAAATCAGAAAAAGGTGGAAGATTCCACCTTTTTCCATTTTGATAAGTTTCATTCCTTCAAAATACCAACAACTGGAAATTTTTTCAAAAACTCTTTTCCATGAGGAGCGTTTTTTAAAGCTTCCGTCAGGTCCTGTCCTGCTTTGTGAAGTGCCTGATGTTTTCCATTTTTCCACAAAAAGCTTTCTGTAACGTCGTAAACAAGACCTTCGTAAGCTATATAAGCAGGATAGCCGTTCTTTCCATTATATTTTGAAAGTTCTTCTTTTGTAAAAACTCTCATTTTAGGAATTTGGAAACAAACGGTGATGTTTCTCCCCTTCTCATGAAGTGTCCCGATGGTCCCTCTCCAAGGAATTCAGAAAACCATGATTCGTGTTCTATCTCTTCGTTTAGTATCGCAAGGGCAAGATCATAGGTTCTGTGGTCTTTCCCGGTGGTCATGTTGCATATCTGGGTGTATCCACGAACGGCGCACCTTTCAGCTTCCACGAGAACTTTTAAGATATTTTCTGCAGTTACGTTTTCTGGAAGCCTTGCCGGCGGACATGCTGACATGTCATGGAAGACTTTCATATCATCTGGAAGCTTTCCACCAAGTTCATAAATTCTTGGAATGAGAGCTTCAAAGTGGTTTCTATCTTCTATCCTTGCAACTTCTGCTATTTCTTTTAGAGTTTCTCCTTCCATTCCAATGAGATTTGCCCTGAGAATCGTGTAGTAATAGTAAGTTGTAAGCTCTGCTGCTGCGTTTTTTACAAGAAGCTCAAGTAATTGGTCCACATCAACTCCTGCCCTTTCCACCATTTCCCTTGTTACTTTTGCCATGATAGCACCTTCTTTCATAAAAAAGTTAACAAATCTATTATAACATTTTTTTAATTAAAAAAATAATTAAAATAGAATCATTTTAACCAATGTTACAAATGTTTTTGTATTAGTTGTGAATAAGTGTATAATTAAAATAAAAAGTTATCAGATATTTATCTAATTTACATAGTGTTTACCGAACGTTTTTTAGAATATAAACTTTCATAGGAGATGGTAAGTATGAGAAAGCGTTTGTTAATACCATATAAAGAGGAAGATCACAAAAACTTTGAAGAAGAATGGTTTCCTCATAAAGGGGTTTCTGGATGGTGGTATATCACAGGGTATCTTGTGGATAAAGAAAGTCCAGAAAGAATCTTTTCGTATCAATACACGTTTCTTAGAGCCAGAGTGTATGGTATCACTCTGAAAGTGCTCCAGCTTGCTCTCACAGATATTTCACGAAAGAAGCACTATTTTAAACAAAAGGCATTGTTTTTTGAAAGAAAAGTATTTAAAGACGAGAGGACCATAGATGTTTTGCCTTATGCCGTTTTAAAGAGATCAAAGGATGGAATGAATCTTTGGGTGAGTACTGATAAATTTTCTTTTGAGCTTAAACTTGGTTATGGGAAAGGCGGAGTGTGGCATGGAGATAATGGAGTTTTGATAATGGGCGTTCCAAAAGATTCAAAGCAAAGAACTGTTTATTACTCTTTTACGAATATGCCAACAGAAGGAAGGATTATTATAAAGTCTGAAGAAGAAAAAAGAAAATTTGATGTCCACGGAAAATCATGGTTTGACAGACAATGGGGACCTTTTAACATTGTTGATCCTGCAACGCACTGGGAGTGGTTTTCTCTTCGCTTTTTTGACGATGAGGAAGTTATGCTCTTTTCCTTTCCACAGCATCCATATCAGGATGGAACATATGTTGACAAATATGGAAAGAGCAAGAGGATTTGCGATTTTACGGTTAAAGAGAAGGAACTTGTAGAGGTAGATGGATATGTTTTTTCATTTGGGTGGGATGTTATGCTTCCAGGCGTAAAGGAAGAATTTTACAAAGTAGTTCCCATGATGGATGGTCAAGTTAACATAGCGTATTTTGAGCTTATGGCAAAGGTAATTGATTTATATGGAAAACACGTTGGTTATGCTTTTGTTGAACTTCTTCCAGGAGTTAGAAGTAAAAAGAAAAAGCCAAGTATAAAAAATCTTTTGAAAAAATCGTAGAGGTGAAATATGACACGAGAACTTGAAGTAAGGAGGCGCCTTGGAATTCCAAATGACGCAGAGAGGGTGCTTATTTTCACCGAATCCAGCCATTGGGATCCAAACTGGCTCTACACATCAGAGGAGTATTTTGAAAGATTTGTCCAGAAAAACCTTGATCTTGCACTTAAGGAACTAGAAAAAAATCCAAGAAGGATTTACTCACTTGAAAACATTTTCTTTTTGAAGATGTATTGGGATAAAAATCCGGAAAAGAGAGAAGTTGTAAAAAGGTTTGTTAACGAGGGAAGGCTTCGCCTTATGAGCAGCGCACCAACTTCGGCAGATACCATTCTTCCAAAAGTAGAGTCTATTTTAAGAGATTTTTTGATTGGGCAGCTTTGGCTTGAAGAGAACAAAATGACTCAAAAACCTAAAGTTGCATATTTCCCCGATAGCTTTGGAGCATCACCTTTTCTTCCATCCCTTTTAAACGCTGCAGGGTTTGAAAAGACGGCTATAACTCGTGTGGATGGAATGTACTTTCCAGGTTGTGATCTTGAAAGCAGGAAAAATTTTCCAAGAGAAGGTTCAACGGCAGAAATTTTGCTAAAGAAGGAAAGAACTCTTGATTTTATCTGGAAAGACAAAAATGGAGGAAAAGTTCTTGCTCACTGGAATGCTTTTACCTATGGTATGGGTGACATGCTCTCATACATAGGAATAAGCAGGGTGTATCTTGCAAGATTTGCAATTCCTTTAAAGGCAAGATGTTACATTGCCCGCAAAGTTCACCATTATGTTAGGATCTTAGAACCTTTCAGCAAAACGCCATACATGCTATGCCCAATAGGATTCGATTTTGTAGAGCCAATTTCCGATCTTGTAGAGCTACTTGAGCGCTACAACAGAGAGTATTATTCAAAGACGGGAATATGGACCGTAGTTGCAGGCCTTGATGATTATCTTACCCTTGTTGGGTTTCATGAGGATAAATTACCTGTCTTTGAAGTGGATCCAAATCCTTACTGGACCGGTTTTTACGTATCAAGACCAGAGGTTAAAAAACTTACCCATTCTCTTGTGGAAAAAGCGCTTCTTTTTGAAAAGATGCTCATTTATTCAAAAAACTATAATGGATCCGATTGGGAGAAGCTGAAGAAGGTTTGGTGGATAGCTTCTCTTTCCAATCACCACGACTTTATAACCGGAACATCTACTGACGAAGTTGTTGAAAGGGAGCAGCTTCCATGGTTAAAAGACGCAGATGAGAAATTAGAAGAAATTCTTGCAAAAGTTAATGAGCATGCCTCTAAAAAAGAAGAAAACTTTAAATCTTGCCCAGAATTTTCAGAGAATGGTCAGAAAATTTTCATAGAAACTATGCACTATGAAATTGAGATTAATAGAAAGAATTCTCTTATAACACGTCTTTGTTTTAAAGGTAAAGAAAATCTTTTAAATTTACCTTCAAACGATAATGCTCTTTACCGCGACTCTGGGGGACTTTGGAGAATGGGATATGAGTTTAAAGGGGGCGTTTGGAAAGAAGTTGAAATGCCGGTGAAAGTTTACGAAACAAAAGTTATAGAACATAATAATGTTTTGGAAATTGTCAGTGTTGTTAGCATTTTAGGAAGTGTTTTCAAAAAAAGGATATGGATAGAGAACGAAGATCCAATAATATATTTCAGAGTGGAAGGAAAGTTGAAAAAAGGCTATACACTTACCGCTCGTTTTAACTTTAAAGCATCTTTTCATGGTATATACATGCATGCTCCGGGAGGCGTCATACACCGCCCATGTAAAAAAATATATGCACCCACCTTCTGGCCGCTCAACGAGTTTGCGTTTTTTAAAGCAAAAAGTTATCATCTTGTCATATTTAAATCTTTTCCGGGGGCTATTTCGTGTGAGGAAAATGGAAGGATAGAAATTTCTCTTATGAGAAGCGCTCAAAGGGAGAAAGCTTTTGGAATAATAGGTCTTCCAGCCAATCCTGTGAGTTTGAAAAAACATAAACATGAAGTGGTAGATTATGGTGTGATGCTGGTTGATAAAAAGGATGATGTTGAAGAGAAAGTAATACAATCTCTGAAAGAATTATCGTTTCCTTGGGAAGATGGTTATAAAGAGCTAAAAAGAGAGCTTGATTCTTTGATAAAAGTTTACCCGAATGAGGTCTTAACAGTTTCTGTAAAGAGAGCTTTCAAAGGAAATGGAATAATTGCAAGATTTTATGCTCCTTTTGGCGTGAATGAGGTTTTAAAGATAATACCAAATTTTGAATTCAAAGAAGCATACCTTTGCAACGCAAGAGAACGCGATATAGAAAAATTAAAAGTTTCAGATGGTGTGGTTTATCTTAAAATGAATAGAGCAGTTGCAACAGTGAGGTTTGTTGATGGCTTTTAAAACAACCATAACAAGTAGAAAATAACATGGTAAGCTTTCTTAAGATTTTGAGAGAAGAGTAAATGTTAGTATTTTTATTGAGAAGCGGTGTTTAGTAAAAATTGCTCAAGTATGTAGGTAGAATTTTGGAAAATTTTTAGGTGATTTCTGACGCCTTTAATTTAAATTTTCATGCTTGAATCAAAAGCAGAGACTATTAATTATATAAATTTGGCAAGAAATTTTCTGTTATGAATTTTTCCACTAAGCAAAATTCCCAAAGAAGGAATGAATTTGTTAGGATTTAAAAATAAGTTTTTTTCACTCATTATGGCAATTAAAAGGTTATACCATGAGAAATATCCTTTTTTCATTCTAAGAAATTCCTTTTTTGTTATTCAGAGGAACGAGTGGGTGAAGAATCTTAAAGAATTTTTGGAGAAATTCTTCACTTCGTTCTCAGGGTGACCTACCCTTCGATTCCGTTACTGTTTTGCTCAAGATGACAATGAAAGAAGAAGCACTCTTTTTTGTCATTTCGAGTAGCAAGCGGGTGAAGAATCTTATTGTGACTTATGTGACAACTGTCTACAAGTTGTGACTGTTGTGACAGATTATTTGAATACTACTTGGATATTATATAGAATATTTTACCTGAAACTTTTAGTTTTCCATTTCTTTCGATAATTAATCCATTTTCTTTTAAACGATTTATATAGGTGTATGCTGTTTGTTTTTTTATGCCTTTTTCTTCTAATTTTTTTACCAGTATGTTTCTGTTGCTGCTGCATTGTGCTATTATATTTAATACTATTTCCTGAAGTTCTGTTAGTTGTAATGAACCTTCAAAATGTTTTTTTGTGATTTTTTAATAGTTTCTACAGCAATATTACCTGTATTGTTAAGAGAGTTTATTTTCTCATCTCTATTAACAAGTGGATTTTTTGAAGATAAAGAGGTATTATAAAGTGCTTGAAAGATTTCTTTTGTTTCGTTTTTGTTTCTTGCTATCATTAAGATAATATCTGCTGTTTGGATTAGTTATAACACAAGCTGTGACTTATGTGATAACTTTTTACAAATAGTGACAGTATTGGTGAAAGTATAGAGAAGTTGGGGACTGTTGGGATTTTTCATTATTCTGAGGAGCGTGTTAGTAAAAAATCTAAATATAGGAGTTTGTTATTATAAAAATGATTATTAACAATTTGTTATATTTGAGTTGTTAAAATTTGACTTTGTCAATATGAAAATGTTAATATAGTAATGGGGGAGTTATAAAATACAGGGGGGATAGGGATAAATGAAACAGTTATATCAAGTAATTTGTAAAAATCAATCCTTCCTTTCCTTTTAGGCCTATCTGGTAATGACGAATAATTTAGAATAACCAGTAATCTCAATTGTTCTTTCCTGTTAGTAAAGAATATACTGGAGATTATTCAGAATATGATGTAGAAGGTTTGTTGTGTTTGGTCAAAAGTTTTTAAGAAAAGGGTTGGAAAAATATTTGTTGTATTTGAAACATACTTATGAACTAAAGAAAGAAACGGTTGATAGAAAGATAATATACGCAAATTTTGGAAGCTATGGTAGGAAAGAGAACCTACGTTTTGTATGTTTGATGATAAAAAAAATAATAGATGGTTTTGTAGGCAGAATAATAGCAAAGTAATGTAAATTGGTAAAAAAGTTAAATTTTCAGAGGTAGGAGAAAAATATTAAATGTTCTTTAAAAATTTGAAGTTGGTTTTTAGAAAGAGGGGGCCTTGCAACTTTGCTTCAAAAATCAAGCAAATTAGTACTTCTGCCAGTAGAGGTTTACAATAAACTGAATACAATTTTTCATTCTGATAGGTACATAGTTCTAATGATTATTGCCTGGACTTCTCTTTTTCACATAAAGTACTTTTATAAGAAAAATGGAAATATGTAAAAATTGATGGTGTGAGATAAATTCCTTTTAAAGAAGTAATATGAAGTATGAAGTTGTTTTTAAGTTAATTCTGTAAATACCAATTAAAGGAGTGATATATATTTTACGAAAAATAGGAATGATTTTATCATTAGTGTTTTTAATTGTATTTGTGTTTTTCTGGAATATAATAATGTTTCCCAAATATGCTGAGGAAGTGAAATTTATTTATAACAAAATAGTCAGCTTTTTCTCAAGTTTTAAAAAGGAGGAAAAGGTTGATTTACAAGCTTCTTCATCTTTGAAATTTGGAGAGTTTGTATTATCTGAAACTACTTTAAGTGAGGTTTATGAAACAAAAGGAGAACCGAAGTATTTTGATAAAAAGGGAAAGTATGTACGATTGGTTTATATCAAAAACATTTTTGAAAAGGAAGGAGTTGTAATGTATGACTTCTATGATGATGTGTTAATAGCTGGGATTTATGGAGTTAATTTTAGAAATTATGAGATTTCTGAGATAAATCAATTTTTTAACCAACTGAAGCATGAAATTGAACAAGAGTATGGTACAGGAAGAATATCATTTGAAGGAACTAAAAAAACATTTGAAAGAAATTTAAATTTGGATGATGAGGAAATGTGGAAATATATTACTGGAGGAATTGTAGAAATAAGAATCGATTGGAATATAAACAATAAATATTGGATTTCGTTGTGGGCAAGTGGAGATATGCAATATCTATATACCTCGATAATTTTGGCGTATTATATTAAAACTGCTTCTATACATTTTCTGGAAGAATATGTTAAAGGGAATTAATAGGGAAGGGAGTTATATGTCAGATAATGAATATGATACCAAAATTACTTCAACATTGATATCGAGACCTGTTGATAAACATGAAACGATTTAAAGAAGGTTTGCGAACAAAGAAGCTATAATTTCACAGTTTTATTTATCTTTTTATGAAGCTATAAAAATATACATAGAAACCCTTGATAAAGACACCTCATTAAGATATCTTCAAAAGACCGATTATATAGCATATAGAACAGTAAATGTAAAGAATAAGAATATAGAACTCTTTAATAAATTTGTTGAACTGTTTGAATCTCAACCGAAGATGTTTAAAAATATTGAGTTTTATGATGGAAGAGGTATTTCAAAAGTTTATGTATATGATCCTTTAAACGATGGATATAGTAAGAAAATTTTAATAACATTAAAGCTTCATTTTATAACAAGATGGAGAAATAAAGAATATTTTTATTATGTGCTACCTTCTTCAAGCAACTGGAAAAATGAACATATAAAAGCTTTTTATGCCATCGGTAATGAAATTTTAAGAAATTATGAAAAAACAAAGGACAGTGAATTTAGAGTAATTCATGTTCCACAAAATAAAATTTTTAAGGGAATAAGAATTGGTTCTGGATGGAGTAGAGAAATAAGAAATACCATAAAGGCCTTTGCTATTCATGTTTTTGATAGATTAAAAGCTGAAGACATAAATGATGTTATGGCACAAATAGAAGAATTTGATGGAACAGATGAATTTTTGGATTTTTAACTAATCCAGTGAAAAAGTAATAGTGCAAAGATAACAAGTTTCAAACTTTATAACAACTGATATTAAAACATTGAAGGAGTGATATAATGTGAACAACTTTAGTAACTTAGAATCATTATATAAATATTTAGAAGAAAATGCTATGAATTATGAAAATCCCCAACAAATTGGAAACTTATTTCTAAAACTAAGAGATTTAAAGTTAAAAGAAAATAAAACTAAAGAAGCTAAAAAAGTCCAATGGGAAGTAGACTTTTTTAGTTTTATACTTGAAGAGGGAAAAGCCGAACCAATGTTTATTGGAACTAATAAAAGAGGAGAGATTATTGAGTATCCTACTTTTAATAGATTTATAGAAGAAACGTATGAATATCTTATTAACAGATTAAGTAGCACCTCTAATCCCATGCTTAAAGCCCGATATTCGCATATCCTTTGGTGTTCTCCAAAAAAACATACAAAATATGCAAAAATAGCCGTAGATTCTTATTTAGAGCTTGTCAAAATTTACGAAGAAAAAGATATAAAAGAACCTCAGAAACATTATGGTTTATATGTTCTCAACGCAATTAAAAATGCTTACTTTATTGGTGCTCAAGTGAATTATAAAATTGAAGAGCTCAAAGAAGAGACTAAAAGGTTAATAAGCACATTCAATTTTGAAAGCAGTTCTTCATTTGTATTAAGGTTTAATCTCATTAAACTGATGTTGGATGACAAAAAGAGATTTAAACAATATGATTTTGTTGGTCTTGAAAAAATATGTTGTAAAATAACAGAAAGCCTAAAAAAGTCGGGAAATATGTATGGAGCAATTAGAATGCTTGAGTTAGGAAAAAGAGTTTCTCAAAAACTTGGAAAAAAGACGAACAGTTGGGAGAAAAAAATAGCAGAATCTTATGAAATTCTTATGAATAAAGCAGAATTAGTTGAAAATAAAATAGCTGCTCTAACTTTTTGCTTGGAAGCTTTAGAATATTATAAACAACTCAAAGATGAAAGTAAAATTAATCAGTTAGAAAAGAAATATCTTGAATTAAAAAACACAATTAAATTTGCTGAATTGGCAACGACTATAAATTTAACGGAACATATAAAAAGTTGTAAGCAAATAGCTGAAAAAGTCACTCAAAAGGAACCTGAAGAAATTATAAAATTCTTAATGTGTAATAAAGAGATTCTTCCAAAGTATGAAGACATAGCCAAGGTTGTTAAAAACTACAGTGAAGAATTTGTTTTACAAAATTTAATTTCAAAAGAGATAATTGATCAAAATGGGCATCCTGCTCAACTGTTTTCTAACGATGAAGAAAGAGAATATTTTTATATTCTTCAATTATACGATTTACAACTAAAAATAGAAAAAATTTATTTAATAAATGAAATTCTTTTTTCTGCTATTAAAAAAAGCAAACTATCTACTAAAATTTTATTAGAGTTTTTTAGCAAATATTCCTGGTTTGGTAAAACTATCACCAACAAAGTAGCAAATCAAACAATAGAATACAATTGGTTGAGTTTGATAGCTCCTGCTCTTAATGAGTATTTTCTTCAGATGCAATATTTTTTTGTTAATCCTGATTGTTTACCAAATTTAGTCCTCAGTATTGATTCACTTACTCTTAAATTTGAAGGGTTAATTAGAGATATTTGTCAATTTTTCGGTGAACCAACATATTACAAAGTCAAAGGTAAGAATATTGTAAGGGAAAAAGATATACATGCACTTCTGCATGAAGATGTTATTAAAGAACTTTTTGATAAAGATGATCTATTATTTTTTAAATTTTTACTTGTAGAAAAAGCGGGTTACAATTTGAGACATAAAGTCGCTCATTCGCTCATGTTATTTCCAGAATATAGCATTTTTTATATGCATCTATTAATTATAGCACTGCTAAGGATTGGTAAATATGATTTTGTCAAAAAAGAAGATACTAATTTATGTGATAATGAATGAAAATTACGATGCTTTATGTTTTTTAGAGATTATTTTTAATAATTTTCAAAAGATGAATGTTTGTAGTTAATAAAGAATAAATATTTAAGGAAAAACTATGGTTGTTAAAATTATTATGTGAAACAGGAAATGATTAACAAACGCGTTAATTAAAAAGGAAGAGAATTATAAAGACAGGTTCACAAGGGGTATAGGGGGCGATTTAGAATGGGAAAAAAGGATGAATTTTTATTCATTTCAGATAATCCAACGACAGAGGATCATTTTAAAATTCATGAGGAAATAGCTGAAAAAATAGCAAATTTTGTTCAAAATATTGAGAGTGGCACAACAATTGCTCTGAAAGGAAATGGGGTAGTGGAAAATCTAGTATTATTGAAATGGTTAAAAAAAGAGGCTATGAAGGAGATTATAATTATAAAGTATTTGTATTTGATGTATGGGCAGAACTTGGACATAAATTCAGACAGGCTTTTCTCTTAAAATTCTTAGATTGGGGTTGGAATGAGTTTAAGGAAAAAGGTGTTTTTCAAAATAGTGAAGATTGTAAAGTGAGTTATGAAGGAAAAAGACTTGAAATTTTGGGAAAGAAACGAGAACTTGAAAGGACAGTTAAACCAAATAAAGAGAGTGCAGTGATTCATTTGTTTATTATAATTTTAATGCTAACCATTGTACCAAGTCTTATAAGTGTATTTCTAGGTTATTTATCATTAGGGTTTCTAAGAAGTTTAAGCTTACTTTCAATATATTCATTTCCATTAACAATTATTCTTACTTATTATCTTAGAGGGCTGAAAGAAGTACAAAGTCATAACCAGCGTATTTTGAAAATATGGTTTACTCTATATTTTATTTGGTTGGGTAGTTCTATAGTGTATTTAAATTTTAGTGGAATATTTAGAAATGAAAATATATTAGGAATAATGTTAAAAATAATATTAGTGGGAGCGTTTATTATTTATTTTACTACCCCATTTTTGGTGTTTGTAAAAACCTTAAAAGAGGATGAAGGAATCACTTCAATTGTGTCTATGTATAGTGGACTTTTAATTGGTAAATTTAAAGAACTCGAAGAAACGAGAACTTTGGATAATAATTCTTTGGATTTCAAAAGAGAATTTTTGAGCATATTAGAGTGTATAAGAAAAGTATATGATGGAAAAATTATTATTGTGATTGATAATGTTGACAGAATTCCAGAAAATAAAGTAGATGAAGTTTTTGCAACTTTGAAACCTTTTATGGTTTCAGATGAAGTTGAGGAAAAACCTCAAGAGGAAAAAAATGTATTTTACATAATACCGTTTGATCCAGATGGAATTAGAATAGGAAAGGACAAAGGAGGGTATGATTACTTTAACAAACTATTTAAAAAGGAATTTTATGTTCCTGAACCAATTTATGGCAGTTGGCAAAGTTATTTTGAAAAAATCCAAAAAAAATTGGGGCTTGATATCCCGTCTTATATTTTTGAAATATCTATTCACATTGCGATTGATTTCAAAAACTATGTCAATTATGCTAATAATAGTGAAAAAACAGATTTGAATATAAATAATGACGAAGAGAATAATGAAAAAGAAATAAAAGAATTTCATTTTAAAATTGATACAAAATTTGTACCACCAACTCCTAGGGAAATTAAAAAATTTTTAAACAACCTTATCACAATTATACCACCAACTATTAATCTAAAATCTTTAAATACCCCTCAAAAAAATTCAGAGCTTTTCTCTTATACTTTGTTTTCTGCTCTAAAAACATATGGAATTTTAAACAGTTCAGATGAAGTAGAAAAATTTTTTATTGAAAAATTCAAAGATGACAAATCTATTTTTGAATTATATCTTTTGGAAAAAGGATATACTACATATAGTTTTATTGATTTTGAAGAACTTGTTTACAGGATTTATGCTTTGTATCACAATACAAATTATGAAAATGCTTTTCGTGTTTTAAATCTTCCAAAACTCGAAAAAATATTTTCTGAACCTTTCTATGATGAACAATTTAAAGAGATTGTTTCGGACGTTCCTGATTCTTTTAAAGAAAATTTTAAATCGGCAATTGAAAGCCTTATTAACAGGATTATAGATAAAATATATAGTAATGAACCACAAATTATACTTAGTCATGGAAAATACTTAAAAGATTTAAAGGAAATATTTCCAGATCTATATGAAAAAGTAAAAGAAAGCTTTTTTGAGATATTGATAAACAAATTAGAAGAACCAGAAAGTTTTGTTTTTTTAGTTGATGATAAGATTTTTAGTAAATTTGACAAGCAACTTATTAATAAGAAATATGTTTTGGAATCTATTATGTTTATTCAGAAGGAATCTAACATTAACTTAATAAACACTATTTTAAAGTTTTCAGAATTTAAGGGTGAAATTGTAACAGGATTAATAAAGGGATTAGAAAATGAATCATTTACTCCAGAAATTCTAAACAGTTTAGAGGAAAATGTATTTAATCCTGAAAACGATGCAAAACATGTTAATAAAATTCTGGAATTTATAGGAGAATTCTTTAAAGAGAGGAAGCTTAAACACAAAGAACAATTAGAACAATTGATAAAAACTATGAATCTAACTAAAACTATGATAGAAGAGTCTCTAAAATTGTATGAAACAAATATTGGTAGTGCAGAAAAGGAGGACAAGTATGCCCAACTACTTAACTTTTTAAAGGGGATTGGTTTAATAGTAAATTACCTTATAGAGCTGGAAGAAGAACAATATATAATAAGTCTTATTCTAAGTAAATTTTCTAGTATATTTCAACAAAATTTAAGAACATATAATACTGTTAATTCTTCTGTTTTGTATGAATATATTAAATTTATTCTGACCTATTATGTTTACTTTTATTCAAAAGAAAATGAGCGGACTAACAATATTATAAGGAATTTGGTTCAAGATTCTATTAATCTATTTAATTCAATTCCTCAAAATCAGGAGAAAATCAAAATTGCCTCCCTTCTTGCTCTGTTTCTTTTAGTTTTCGATAAAACTTCTGAATTACAAGCAATAAACAATGTTTTCAATTTAGCTGTTCCAAACTTTATCGTTGATAATATGAAAGAATACTCTCCTGAAATAGACAATATTTGCAAAACTGAAAATATTTCTGATGTTTACAAAAAGATATCCTCAAAGTTGGGAATTTCTTCTATAAAAAATTTGTACGAAACTATTTATGAATATTTATTAGAAACTGAGGAAACTAATCTATGCTGGATCCTTAAATTTTATTCTTTTTTAATAGAATGTGGGATTTCAAAAGAAAACATAGAAAAAGTTATCAAAAAACTGTATACACCATCACTTATTTCTTCGTGCGACATAAGACTTGAAGATGCAAACATAAAGTTATGGTGTTATTTATTTGAATTAAGCAATAGAGATAAAACAATTTTTGAAAAATTTGAGAATGAATTAAATTCTAAACCAGAGTTTTATGAAACCACATTATTTACTAATTCATTTTTTTATGAATGCTGCGTAAAAAACAGAATAGAACTAAATAAAGGCCTTCATAAATATATATTTAATGGGCTCATAAACAATCTCGAAAAATTTAAGAATATAAGAATAATAACTGATTTTCTTTTGATTCAAAATGATTTATTTCTTAAACCGTTTTTGGAAACTTTCAAATATTATATTACAAGGAAAGCTCGCGAAACAGAAGATAATAGAGGAGTTGCAGAAGAGATCAACTCAATATTTGAAAAATTCAATGAGTTTTCTCACAAGCTCAAACAACAAAGACCAAAAATATTTAAAGAAGTATTTAAAAAACCAAGTGAGCAAGATTTCGTTGAGGCACTTGAAGGCTTAGCTCCAGAACTTCCAAAAGCAATAAAAGAATTTGTTAAACTTCTTTAAAATGATAAATGAGACGGGAAACAATTTTACATAATATTTATTACCTTTTCTGCCATTCCGAGGAGTAGAAAAGAGAAAAATCTTATCTGTGACTTATGTGACAACTGTCTACAAATTGTGACACTTGTGACAAAAAACCAATGACTATCCCTGTAAGAGTTAGCAAGTATTGGATATATTGGAACCTTTTTGTCATTCTGAGCACGTAAGTGCGAAGAATCTTGAAATGACTGTCGATGAGGAAAAAATTAAGATCCTTCGCTTACGTTCAGGATGACATCCCCTCTTTCTGTTATTCTGAGGAGCGTTAGCAACGAAGAATCTTAAGAATATATTTCTATTATTTTTGAAACAGACCCCATTTTTCTTGACTTTTACATTCGCTTATGTTATTTCAAGAATACAAGATTGTTTACATGCATTTATTAATTATAACATTGTTAAGGATAGGTAAAAAGGTTATTTGTAATAATAAATCAGGTGGTAGTGTCATAAAAAAATTGAAAGTTAAAATAAGGTATTATATATGAGTTACAATGAAAATGCAAATTATTTCTATTTATTATGGTTTAATTGTGTATAATCTTCAGTATTTCCAGGTTGTGAATATAACATATATGTTATATAATAGGGGAGAGTTGGACGGACATGGGATTTATAAGATATTTTCCAGATGATAATTCATCATCTTCGAATAGGTTGAAAAAGCTAATAGAAGAAGAGTTTAAAAATAAAAATAAAAAACTTTTTAAAAGATTGGAAGTTGAATTAGCTAAAATGGATTTAATAGGAGCAGATTACATCTTTAGTGTTTTAGAAGAAGAGCGTGGTTTTAATAACAAAAAGAAAAAGATAGTTGTATTGGAATCAAATTTTTATGAATTACGTGTACCCAAACAAAGTAAGGAGGGCGTTTTTAGAGTTTATTTTACCATATTTCCGGATAATAAAAAAATAATGATTCTTGATGCGGAGTATAAAACAGAAAAAGAACCTAAAAGATTAGAACCTGCTAGAAACAAGTTAAAAAGATTAAAAAAGGAGGCTGGATGGAATGAGTAAATTGAAACAATTAATTGATAATGACGAATTAGAAAGATTTGAATTGAAAGCTTCTAATGAAGAAGAAGAATTTGAAAATTTTCTTATTAAACTAATTTCTCAAGTAGTGAAATTGAGGGTAGAAAAAGGGCTTTCTCAAAAAGATTTAGCAAAAAAGATCGGAACAAAACAAAGTGCTATTTCAAGGTTTGAAAGTTTTAGTTCTAATCCTACTCTTAAATTTCTTTTTAAAGTTTTAAAGGCTTTAGATGCTGAATTTGAAATAAAATCCAAAGAACAAGTTCAAAACATCTTTGATATTGTTGTTGATAAAAATAGCGATTTAGATAAATATCAAATAGATTCTATTAATAAAATTTGGGAGAGAGTATCATGATGAAAGCTCAAAAAAGCGACATAGAATTTTTAGATTATAAAATTACAAAATTTGAATATGTAAACTTATTACAATCTAAAGAAGAAAATATAAAATATGAAGTAAGAGTTAATCCTCAAATTGGAAAAATTGTTAAAGATGATGAACATGGTAAATATTTTGTTCGGTTAGACTTGGCTTTACAAATAAATGGAAAAAAAGGAAGAACAATCCTTACAAAAATTAGATGTTCTATTACGGGGCTTTTTGCGGGTTCTACAAAATTAAATGAAAAGGATTTTTTGAGTCTTTGTGCCACAAGTGGCTTTGCAAATTTGATAATGATAACAAGAAGTGTAATAATTTCTTTTACTTCTCAAAGTGGTAACATACCTGTCATCATGCCTTTGATAAATCTTTTAAAAACCTATGAGCAAAATTCTCAAAAAAAGGAATGAATTTGTTAAGATTTAAAAATAAGGGTTTTTATTCATGATGACAAAAGATAATACTATGAGGAATATCCCTACGTTCATCCCAAAGAATTCTCCTTTTTGTTATTCTGAGCGTATATGCGCGAAGAATCTTAACTGATCATCGAGAGAAAAATAAGATTCTTCACCTCGTCCAGAATGACAATGTGGAAACATGACATTTATAAGATATGATATAATCTAATTTGGTGAACAGTAGGAGCTTACGGTGGTGATTAGATGTTAAAATATGAGTATTTACAAATAAAGAATTTTAGAGGTTTCAAAGATTTAAAATTGAACAATTTTTCAAGAGTTAATTTATTTGTTGGAAAAAATGCAGTTGGAAAAACAGCAATATTGGAAGCCATTTTTATTCATTCTGGAGGATATAATCCTGAATTAGCCTTCAGAGTTAATCATTTTAGAGGTGTAGAAGTGTTTAAAGTTGATCCTTTAAAATCATCTGAAACACCTTGGAATTCCTTGTTCAATGAATATAAAATTGATGTTCCAATAGAAATTATTAGCAATAATAAAAAAGGTCACCGCAAGACAATCTTAAAATGTCTTAATATAGAAAAGAGGATAAAACTTGTTGAAAATATTCGAAAAACAACTTTTGGAGGAGCTAATTTATCAGCTGAAGCTATACAGGTATTAGAACTTATAAGTGAAACATCTGAAGGTGAAAAGCGTAATTTTTACATGATAATAGATCAAGGTAGAATAAGTTCGTTTCCCGTTCCTCTACCACCTTCATTTCCATGTGTTTTTCTTGGAGCTATGAAAAGAAGTTCTTTCCAGGAAATGGCAGAGAGATTTAGTGAATTGACAATGAATGGAGAATTTATGAATGAAATTATTAATTTGCTTAAAATTTTTGAACCAAGGTTGAAGGATATAAAGTTATTGGTTGTTGGAAATGTTCCTATTTTGCATGCAGACATTGGTATGAAAAGATTGATTCCTATTTATTATCTTAGCTATGGGTTGGTCAAAGCAATAGATATAGGATTGTCCATGTTTAGTGTTAGAGATGGTGTTTTGCTTATAGATGAAATAGAAAATGGTATCCACTATTCAATTTTGGAAGATTATTGGTTATCTATTTCAAAGTTAGCGAATATATTCAACGTTCAAGTTTTTGCAACAACTCACAGTTATGAATGCTTAGCGGCAGCTCACAGAGCATTTTCAAAAAGTAAAGAATATGATTTTAAACTTTACAGATTGGAAAAAATAAAAGAAGATATAAAGGTAATAGACTACTCAAAAGATGAACTTGAGACATCATTAGAGATGGGATTTGAAATCAGATGAAAAAAGTATTTCCCACTGAAATTAATGAATCGACAATAATATTTGTTGAAGGAAAAGACGACGAACAATTTTTAAGAGGACTTTTGCAAAAAATAGAGATAGAAGATTATAAAATTATACAGTTAAATGGTAAAAATAATCTAAATAAAGTATTGCCAGCAGCAGTAAAAGTAAGTGGATTTGATAAAGTAAAAAATATATTGATTATCCTTGATGCAGATGATTCACCTGATAACACTTTTAAAAGTGTTTTATCAGCTTTAAAAAAAGCTAATTTACCGTTGCCTAAAAGGCCAGGTGAGCCTACAAATAATGGACAGATTAAGGTGGGAATATTTTTATTCCCAGATTGTAAGAATCCTGGTACTATTGAAGATTTAATTATAAGATCTTTTGATAAAAATGTTTTGAACTGTATTAAAGAGTACATAAATTGTGCAGAAAAATTAGGTTTTAATCCCAAAAATGAAGCGAAATCATTTGTTTATTGTTACATAGCAGTGCAACACGAGCCTTCCGGAAATTTTGATGTATCGATTAAGAGGAAACATATAGATCTTGAAGCATCGGTATTTGATAACATAAAAGAATTTTTAAAACGTATGGTTTGTAGATAAAAAAATGTAATGATAAAGTTGTGCTGAGTTAGGTGTATCTCTATAACTACACCACAATTTTATTATTTTTAGTGATAATACTTCATATTTCCAACTCTTCTTTTAATAATTTTATATAGCAGTCCCAATTTTATGTCATTATAGAATGTGGAAAAAGGATTTTAAATAAAGTTTCCCTTTTCTATTGTTTTAAGTAGTTCCCTCTCTTTTTGTCATTCTGAGGAGCAGAAAGGTAAAGAATCTTATCTGTGACTTATGTGACAACTGTCTACAAATTGTGACAGTTGTGACAAAAAAACAAATGACAATTCCTATAAGAATTAGCGAGGTTAGAGAGTGTTGGAGAGGTTGGAGAGAGTTGGAAAGGTTGGCAGTTTGGCGAGGTTAGTGTTTTTTTGTCATTCTGAGGAACGAAGTGACGAAGAATCTTGAATGATTTTTCGAATGTATAAGATCCTTCACATGCGTTCAGGATGACATCCCATTCGACGCTTTGTTCCTCAGGATGACGTACCTTTCGCACTACGTGCTCAGGATGACATATCCTTTGCCTGCCTGCTCCTTTCGGATGACATTCACTTCGCCCGCCTGTTCCTCAGAATGGCATACCTTTCGCAAATGCTCAGAATGACAAAGTAGGAGTTTTAATTTTTATTTGTATTTTTGAGTTATTTTATGGTATAATATTACTAACTTACGAGTTACTTACTTATGAGTTAGTAACTTATAAGTATATAAATGAGGTGGTAATATGTTCGTGGGTAGGGAAAAAGAATTGAAAACTTTGAATGAGTTATACAAAGAGGATAAATTTCAATTTGTTGTTGTATATGGTCGAAGACGAGTTGGAAAAACTACTTTACTTTTAGAGTTTTGCAAAGAAAAACCTTGTATTTTTTATGTAGCAGATGAATCTGTAGACAGTATATCTTTAGAGAAGTTTTCAAAAGAAGTTTTTTCATATTTCCATTTAAGTGGTTTGAGTAGTTTTAAGACATGGGAAGAGGCATTTAATTTTTTAGGTGAAAGGTCAAAGGAAAAAAGGTTGGTTATAGTAATAGATGAGTTTCAATATCTTGTAAATTCCAACAAAAGTATACCATCGATTTTACAAAAATTGATAGATCATCATTTAAAAAATACTAAATTATTTTTGATTATCTGTGGTTCGTATGTTAGTTTTATGGAAAAAGAGGTTTTAGGATATGAAAGTCCATTGTATGGTAGGAGAACCGCACAATTTGAAATTACTCCATTTGATTTTTTTGATAGTAAAAAGTTCTTTCCAAAGTATGATTTGGAAAGTCAAGTTAGTGTGTATGGGATTTTAGGTGGAACACCTCAATATCTAATAACTTTTGATGAAAATTTGTATGTTTTTGAAAATGTAAAACAAAAAATTTTAAATAAATCATCTTATCTATACGAAGAACCAAGATTTTTGTTACGTGAAGAGTTAAGAGAGCCAATGTTGTACAATTCTATTTTAGAAGCAATTGCGACTGGAAGAACAAAATTAAATGAAATTGCTACAAAAATAAAAGTTAATAATGCCAAGGTTTCGAAATATATAGATACGCTAATTAATTTGAAAATAGTTGAAAAAATCAAACCAGAACCAATAGGCAAAACTGGAAGAAGCAGCATTTTTAAAATTAAAGACAATTTTTTCAGATTTTGGTACAGATTTGTCTTTGAAAATAGGGAATTAATTGAACAAGAATTGTTGGATACTGTGTTAGAGAAAAAGATTAAACCGTTTATAAATGATTATTTGGGGTTTGTATTTGAGGATATAGCCTTTGAATATCTAAAAAAGATGAATAAAAATGGAAAATTACCATTTGTTTTTGAAAGAATAGGAAAATGGTGGGGAAATAATCCTATAAAAAAACAAGAAGAGGAAATAGATATAGTTGCCTATGATAAAGAAAATATCCTTTTTGGAGAATGCAAATGGAAAAATGGTTTGGTTGATATGTCTATTGTAAAAAAAATGATAGACAAAAGCGTTTTGTTTGATTTTAAAAACAAATTTTACGTATTTTTTTCAAAAAATGGTTTTACCGATGAAGTTGTTAATTTTTCAAAGGTTAGTGGAAATATCCTATTGTTTAGTTTAAATGATTTGATTAATCTTTCTTGAAAATAGAGAAATAAAAAAGACGTTATTATTGGCAAGAGTTAGAGAGAGTTAGCAAGTGTTGGATAGACTGGAACCTTTTTGTCATTCTGAGCACGTATGCGCGAAAGATCTTGAATGACTTTTCGAATGTAAAGTAAGATCCTTTGACTACGCTTGCGCTCTGCACAGGACGACATTCCATTCGTCGTTACACTCCTCAGAATGACGAAAGAGGTTGAATAACATTTTCTTTGCTATTGAGGAATTATTTTATTTAGATCTATACATTTTACATCATCGCTTTCTTTTAAATTTTTGAAACCACTTTTTGAGAATAAATAATAAACGATTTTTGCCGGTTCGTATTCGAGGTCTTTTAGAAGAAATGGAATTTTTTTTCGAAGATTATTCAAAACTTTTTCATCAACTTTTTTATTTGTCCATTTGCATTCACCGACATATAGGATATTGTCTTTAATGCCAACAATATCTATTTTATTACCAGCATCCCACCATCTTCCCGCTTTTTCAACACCAGTGTGTTTTTTAAAGTATTGTTTTGAGATTTTTTCAAATGTGAAGGACGCATGTTGAGATATGGTGAATTTTATTTTTTCAAGCAGTTTGTTTCCAAGGCCTCTGTATATCATTTCTTGATAGGGATAAATATAACGGAAATAAAACCTGAGGTATTCATCGTTTATGTAATAAAATGCTTTTTTTCGTGGTCTTTTCAGTGAAAATGGTTGTTCTTTTTTTACAAGCTCAAGTTCAAGAAGTCTTGAAAGGTATGTACCTATATTTTTATGTTCCATACCACTTTCATTTGCTATCTCATTTGGTGTGGTCTTTCCATTTGCTATGGCAGTTAAGATAGAAAAATAGTTTGATGGGTCTTTTTTGAATTCTTCAAGAGTCAGAAACTTTCCCTCTTCCACCAAAAATTCTCCGGGAGTCAAAATTTTTTCTTTTAATGCATCAAAAAAGCTGGTATATCCAGAAAATTCAAGAAGATAGAGCGGAATACCGCCTGTGACGCTATATGCAAGAATATAATCTTGCTTTGTTTTGAAGTTATAGAATTTTGCGGAATCTTCAAAATCCATAGGAGATATTTTGTATTGTCCTGTTCTGCGGCCATATATTGGGCTGTTTTGTGAAAGAGCGATTTTTTCTATCATGCCGCTGTATGATCCACAAAAAATGAACTTTACACCTTTTTTTGAAAATTCTTTGTCCCACCATCTTTGAAATATAGATAGAAAAGTATCGTCTTTGTAAGGAATGTATTGAAACTCGTCGATAACAACAGAAGTAGTTTTTCCCGCATCAATTGCCATATTTAAAAAAGAGAAAAATTCTTCCCATGAGCTAATTTTGAGAGTTTCAGGAAGGTTTATGAGTTCTTTTATTTCATTTAGAAATCTGTTCATTAACATTGTACTTCCAGAAAGGTTTGCGGTGAAAAAAAGGCCGTCTTTTACTACGTGTTCAAGAAGAAAGGTCTTTCCCACTCTTCTTCTGCCGTAGATTATTATCAATTCAGCCTTTTTACTGGAAAGTTTCTTTTCAAGAAACTCCTTTTCCTTTTTTCTATTTATGAACATATTTTCACCTCAAATGAATTATATCATAATTTACTAAAGATATATTTACTAAAGATATCTTTAGTAAAGAGCGTTAGAGAGATTGAAAAGATTGGCGAGAGTTAGCAACTGTTAGAGAGGTTGGATAGATTGGATTCCTTTTGTCATTCTGGGCACGAAGTGTGAGGAACCTAAGATCCTCCACCGTTACACTCCTCAGGATGGTATTCCTCTTCCTGTCATTCTGGGGTGCGAAGCACTGAAGAATCTAAGATCCTTAGCTTACGCTCAGGATGACATTCTTTTTACGTAGGTTACTCAAAACCTTGCCATTATCTATACGCTATTTTTTATGAAAAATCCTTCTTTGTTTTCATACAATGTGCCTTGTATTTTAATTATATCGTCAATTTCAATCATATTTTTTTCTCTAATTTTTGGTTTTTGACTTGAAAAGAAAATAATTTTTTTGTATTTCCATAACTTGTTATCCATTTCAGATACAACGGGACCTTTTATAAACAACTCTTTCTCTTTAAATTTAATTTTCAAGAATGTTTTGTGTAGCAGCAAATTATCTTTTTTGAGAATATTCATAGGATCAAATCCCGATAGATTAAATTCTCCTTCTAACACTATTTTGTAGCCATTGGTTTTTTTAAACGTTTCAAATGCTTTATTTATGTCATTTTGACGTTTTTGTATTAGTATTTGCGCTAATTTTTTAGTTTGTTCGTCTGCAAGTAAATCTTTTAAGTCAGATGGTTGATATTTTACAATGTCAAGGAAAAAGTCATAAAGATATTTTTTTGAAGTTGTATAGTTTATTTTCCAATTGGAAGTTATTTGGTCAAGGAGGAGTGATATGTACATTCCTGTTGAGTAACAACTGGCTCTAAAGTTTTTTAAATCTCTAATTTTTATTAAATTTTCACCAAACAATGAAATTAGGAAGCTCTGTGGAAACTTGCTTTCATCTAATAACGCTCTATATTCTACATACGTTGCAGTTCCTTCCATACTTTCTAATCCAAGCTCGTAATCCAGGAAGCTATTTATTAAGTGTCGTCTTTTTTCTCTAAAAGATATGAATTTTTTCACATATTCTGTTTTTAATTGTTTATTTGTTTCAAACACACTTTTTAAAAGGTATTTTCTTTCTAAGATTCTCAAGGCAATATTTTCCAAGGTGAATGGATATTGAAAGGCAAGAAATTCATTTGCAAATCTTTTATCTTTATTTAGAAATTGAAAACCATGGAAGATTTCGTGCACTATTTTCGAATAAAAAAAAGGAAACGTTTCGAGCTTATCTACTGTTGAGATATTCCATATTCCCATATACTTTCCATTGTAATTGATAGCAGCATTTCCAACGAAACGTTCATTCCATTTTCCTATGAAAATTCCTTGTTCTTCTATAAAGTTTTCAGGAGGATTGTCGAAACCTATGATGTATACATATGAATCGTCATAAAAAGCTATGGGAAGTGGTTTAAAGTTATCCCAATAATCTGAAAGCTTCCCGCTATTTATTTTTTTGTATATAGTTTTTAAGGTTTGAATAATTTCTTCTTTACTGTTTAGATTCATCCAATGGTCTCCTTTGTATTTAAATGCACAACATTATTTAATACCTAAATTATATCAAGCATGAGAAATCATATTTAGATTTATTGGAACGTTCCAGACGATAATAGTTAGTGAATATGTTCAAAAAATAAGGGAAAAAGAGTTGGCAAGATCGGCGAGTATTGGATCCCTTTTGTCATTCTGGGCACGAAGTGTGAAGAACCTAAGAACCTCCGTCGTTACACTTCTCAGGATAGTATTCCTCTTCCTGTCATTCTGAGGTGCGAAGCACCGAAGAATCTAAGATCTTTCGCTTACGCTCGGAATGACAAAAGAAAAAAGTGTACGGGATGACATGTCCTTTGTATGCCTGCTTTTTTCGGATGAGGAAAAGGTAGGGTTTTGGGATGGCAATGTTATTTTCGACACCGTGGACAAGTTCGTCAGGGCTTGACAGCGTTCGACAGGTTAGAAAGATTAGCGAGTGTTAGAAAGGTTGTAGCCTTTTTGTCATTCCGAGTGATACGCGCGAAGAATCTTGGATTGTTTTTGAGAGAAAAGAATAAGATTCTTCACTTCGTTCAGAATGATAGGAAGAAAAAGTAAGATCCCTCGACTACGCTCAAGATGACATACCTATTATTTTCATATTTCCTATATTCCTTCTACTACGTTTTTAATCCACTTTTTACTTTTGTATCTCCAAAGTAATATTATTGCTTTAGTTATTTCATCAGACATTGTAAATAAATATACCACCGGGAAACTCATATTTAGAATAAGGCCTGAAAGAACCGCAAGTGGAACACCTAAAAGCCATAGCGTTGTAGCTTCAATAGCAAATGAAAATCTGGTATCTCCTCCTGCTCTTAGAAAACCTACTATATTCACACCGTTAAAAACTTTTATTGGTATGAATCCCATGGAAATAATCATGGTAATTCTTACCAAGTTTTTAATCTCATCTGATACGTCAAATAGGTTTACAGCATAGAAAGTAACAAGGATAGTAATTATTCCAGAAATTACAGCTACTAATTCTGCAAGCTTCAGAATTTTTTTAGAGACTTCATAGGCTTTTTCATATTCTGAAGCTCCAAGGATGTTTCCAACTATAACCGATGCAGCAGATGCAACAGAAAAGGTAAATGAATAGGCAAATCCTTCGATTGTCCCCATTATGTTTCTGGCAGCTATTACTTGGGTGCTCATATGTGCATATACCACGGAATACATTGTCATTCCAAAAGACCATGCAAATTCATTTCCAATAGTAGGGAGTGTATAGTGAAAATAGCGTTTTACAAACAGTTTGTTTATTCGCCGTACGTGGTATAAATTAAAGCGACCTGGTAATCTTTTTACCTCAATAATAATTAAAAGAGATGTAAGACCTATAACTCTTGCAATAAGTGTTCCCCAAGCGGCTCCTTCGACTCCTAATTTTGGAAAACCAAGTTTTCCAAATATTAGTACATAGTTGAAAAACACGTTGGACATTAGTTCAACTATTGTTGTATACATTGGAATAATTGCCTTTTCAATGCTTCTAAGAACTAATGAAAATACCATGCTTACTGCAAATATGGGATAAGAAAAGGAAACTATTTTTAAATACGTAATACCAACTGCTATTACTTCAGGATCTGGAGAATAAAATCTCATTACAAATTGTGGGGTAAAAAAACTTAATACAAAAAATATAAACGAAAAGGCAAGAGCTGAGATAACTGTGAGGGCAGAAGAACGTGCCAAGCCATCTTCGTCTCTCTTTCCCCAAAATTGTGCAAAAAAGATAGCTCCTCCGGATACAAGTCCAAATAATACGAGATTATACAAAAAGAAAAACTGATTTGAAAGCCCTACAGCAGCTATTGGAATTTCTCCTAATCTACCTATCATTACCGTATCAACAAAGTTTACACTTGTAAAAAGAAATTGCTGAAGAGCTATTGGCAATGCTATTTTGAATATTTTTCGATATACTCCCATTGTGTTTTGCCTCCAAGCGCAAACAGTTCGTATTCGAAACTAATTTTATCATGAAAAATTCCAGAGGACAATTGGCAAAAACTAATAGTTTCGTTTATGAACCTGAGGAATATTATTTAAGTTTGATAATTCTAAAATCAAACTTATTCTTTGAAGATATTTTAAATTGCATTAGAGAATATATCAATTGTGTGAAGGAAAAAAGTTCACCATAGTGCTATAAGGTTTACAAACATTAATATGTTTGTTAATCATTATTATGTATAACATTATGGTGGTTGCCATATAATTATCGAGGTGGTAATATGAAGTTTTATAATCGAAGAAAGGAATTAAATTTTTTGAATGAAATTAAATCAAAAAAAGATGATAATATTTTTGTTGTTATCTATGGTCTAAGAAGAATTGGGAGAACTACTTTAATTTGTAGTTAAATACATTTACTACAAATTCTTCACCACTCTTGGAATGTAATCTCATATTTTCTTTCCAATCTACTTGAGCTTGAATACCAGGTAAAGTTTCAAATCTTGGGTGTCCTTTAGAAGCTTTCTCTGGTCTCAACCCCTTCCTTTTGTGATACTTTTAATTGACATTTTTATCTCTTTATCATCCTGAACGCAAAGCATGAAGAAACTTGTGAGGGATCAGTAAGGTTAAAAAAAATAATAAGATTTGTGATATAATACCAATAGGAGATGGTTGAGATGAATTTTGTATGGGATAGCTGTAGAGGAAATGAAACTATAATAAGGAAAATGATATTTGGAAATATTGAAGATATAAAGGAACTTTTAAAAGAATATGGAAAGAGTAAGTTAAAGAAAATTTTCCTGGAAAATTTCCACAGATTTCATGGTAGAGATAAAAGCTATTGGCAACTGATTTTGGAGGTTTCTAATGAGCAGATTAACCTCAAAGCAAAAGGAAGTTTTAGAAAAGATACTGGAATTAGATATTTTCCATGAGTTTTATCTTGCTGGAGGAACATCTCTCCTTTTAAAATATAATCATAGACTGTCCTTGGATTTCGATTTTTTTCTTTTACCCAACAAAAAATTCAAGCTTGAACTATATGAAAAAAAAATGCTTACAAGCTTCCAAAATTTAGAGATTGTGTATAGAGATACTCAAACCTTAATCTTTGACCTTAACGGTGTAAAAATTTCTTTGTTTGAATATCCATATCCGCTTATAAAAGAAATTGAAAGAATAAAAAATGTACCAGTAGCAAGCGATGAAGATATAGCTTGTATGAAAGTGGATGCTATAAGTAAAAGAGGTTTGAAAAAGGATTTCTTTGATCTCTGGATATTAATAAGGATTCATAAATGGAGCATTAACGATTTGTTTGAAATGATACAAAAGAAATATTCAGGATACAATCTAGCTGTTTTTTTAAAATCACTGACATATTTTGATGATGCTGAAAAGAATAAAGATTTTCAGGAAGTTGAAAATAGCTGGAACATAATAAAAGATTTTTTTAGAAATTATGTGAAAACGTATAAATTTTAATTAAAATACTGATGAATTATTATCGTATATTCTGGTAATATTTCTCCAATGAACTTTTAAATCCTTTGGTTTAGTGTGAAAATAAGGTTTAGTAAATATTCTTATTTTTAAAGTTCCTGTTTTTTTAGTGGGAGCTTTAATTTTTTATTTCATTTTTGATGTTATTTTTTGGAACAATATTACTAACTTACGAGTTACTTACTTATAAGTTAGTAACTTGTAAGTATATAAACGGGATGGTAATATGTTCTTTGGTAGGGAAAAAGAACTGGAAAACCTAAATGAATTATACAAGAACGATAAATTTCAATTTGTTGTTGTAAACATCCGGAGACGAGTTGGAAAAAGCAATTCACTTTTAGAATCTTGCAAAGAAGAACCTTGTATTTTTTATGTGCAGAAGAATCTGTAAAATAGATTCGATGAAAAAGAACTTCTTAATAAAATACTTAATTCTCACAAAAAGGAAGTTTTCATATTATATAGTAGAAGGTATGTTTGAAAAAGTGTTTTGCTAAAAGAAGCTTCGAAGAATAAAAAAACTTTGTTTTATGCTGCCAGGAAAATATCAAAAACTGAACAATTAAATAATTTTTCCAAAAACGTTGGGTTTTTTCTAAATTTAGGGAGTAAAATTGGGAAGATGTATTTAGAATCTTATTTAATTTTTCAAAAAAAGAAAGTATAATTATCATTCTCGTATTTTTGTCACAGTTGCAAGGTAAATGTACTCTCTGAATGATAATAAAGGTATTCTAACTTTTATAAATCTTCTTGAAAGGTCCGCAATTCCTTTTCTTAAAATAATGCTACTACTATCACTTATCCAGATCTTCTTATCCGGGAAAGAATCGTACAAAGATTTTATTTTTGTACTCCAATTGTTTAAAAAGTGTACTTCATCAATTATTAATTCACTAAACCCTTCTAAAAAAATTCTTTCTCCAAGATTGTAAAGTGAAATTTGAGAAAGTAGGGGATCATAACCTGAGACATAGAAAAAATTATAATTTTTTGCATTAATTAGTAAGTACGTTGTTTTTCCAACACCTCTTGGACCCATATACCAATATTCCTCCTTCATTTTCTATTATTTCAATTATGTCCATTAATATTCCCCATTCGTTTTACTTTAAAACTATTAAATCATATTTTGGTTTTAATACAAAACGAATAATAGGAACAACATTAAAAATCGTTGTATATTAAAACGATTTTAGTTAATATTCGTTTCATAATGAAACGATACTTAACATATCTTTTATTTAAATAGATTAATAAATATTAGTGATTTTTAGGTTTACCATGTATGTTAAAATTAAACTGTTAGAACATGTAAAAAAGGAGTGAGTTTGTGAAGCAGATAGTTGTTTTATTTGATAAGGGGACGAATTACATTTTCCACATTCTTGCGGCATCTGGTATAAATTTTTACAGTGATTATACTGAAAAATACTCAAAAACTTTAAAAAGTGCACATTTAGAATTTTTAATTGGTCATAAAGCACTTCTTAGTTTTCAGAATGGGCACGCCTCTGAGCTTGTTGATCCTATAATTTTCTTTCCGGCATATCTCAATCTTGATTCTCAAGAGAAAATTAAAGAGTATTTTGATTTACTATTGAATGCTTTGATTAGAGATGAGGTACCTTTTATTAAAAAATACCGTGATTTTATCGAAAAAAGAACACTTTGGACTCCTGAAATTAATTCAGGGTGGTTTAATAAAATAAAAGATAAAGTATCTCTTATTGAAAAACTTGGAGAGATTTATATAGAAAATTTTCAAACATTTGAAACAGAAGTATGGCCAAAAGAAAGAGAAAAACTGATAGAAGTTGCAGAAGAACTAAACAAAAGACTTAAAAAATTAAATCTTATAAAACGCTGGGAGGAACTAGTAGGAATTGATTTTAAAGTACCTGAATATCAAATAATTCTCGTCTTTGCAATAAAGAATGGTCCTAATGCTAATTCTCTTGGATATGATAGAAATGTTTTTTATTCAGGTAACAACTTAAAGTGGACTATTGATTTTATAAGTCACGAAGTCGGAACTCACATTATGTTCAATGGGATAAAACAATTCATGGAAGAAATCTTTTTTGAAACAGATACTGATATGAATGATAAAGCACAGAAATTTCAGCGTTTGTATAAAGCATACGAATGTCTTGCGCAGTTTTATAACACCAAGATATTAGGTAAACAACTTAGTTATAATCTTTCAAACTTCGAGTCTGACAAATATTTAAGTTTTTATCACAAATTATACGAATCTGGGATAAGAACATATAATAAAATGCTTAAGGTGGCTATGGAGACTTTAAGATAAAATAATTTGTTTAAATTACTAACAAGAATATTTTGATTTTTCTTGGAGTGAAGGACGGTTGTAATGTAATACTTTATATATGGAGAGAGGATTTAGGTTTGATAAATTCTTTTTTATTCTTCTTTTTAAGCTAAAATCATAAAGGTGTAAAAGATTATAGAATAGCATGAAGCTCCTGAATATGTTTTTTCGTATTATGTTCTAGTTTGTGTCTGGTCATTACAAAAATTTCTTTTTCAGAATAGTTTGAAAACTGTATCCTAAAACACTAATTTTCTCGATTTTTCGACGACCGTTAAAGAAGTATTTATTCTTTTTAGCTTGTTTTAAAGGAGCTATAAAAAAACATTTGAGCGACTGATTTATTACTTTGTTCAATTTTTCATCTTCAAATGGTAAGAATTTATTAAATAAAGATGCAAAGAAAATTGGGAATAGCCAGGTTAAAAATACTTGAGGTGAAATAGAAGTTAAAAATAGTTTTTATCACTAATTTTGATTAGTATTTTTAGTATTCACATAAAGTATTATATTTTAAGTATTATATTTTTTATGCCGTCTGAAAAGAAGAGTTAATCTTTGATTGTATTAAAACCATATTTTCCTTCAATTAATTGCAAATGTAGGAAATATTTTTAATGCGAATGAGACTATGAAGTTAACTATTCAATGTGTTTCAAAAAATAGTAGTCTTTGGATAAAATAAGAAAATTTGCACTTAAATATTTTCTATAATTACGGGGGTGCAAGTATTGACAGAAAAGTACAATAGATATGTAAAGACAGCGACAAGAGAAGCAGGATTGGTATTTAGTATTCGAGTAATAGCATTTATTTTAGGTTTTGCCATGCAAACCTTATTTGCACGACTTTTAGGGGCGGATAAATATGGGCTGTATTCCTTAGGACTAACAGTTGCAAATGTTGGAGTTTTATTTGCGGTATTTGGGATGAGTTCTGGACAAATAAGGTTTTTGGGAGAATATTTGGGGAAGGGTGAAATAGGGAACGCAAAAGGAGTAATTTTTTCAGCGTTTCAAGTTACGGGTATAATCTCTATTATTCTTTCTGTTATATTGATAATTTTTAGAAGATTCATTTCCATTCGAATCTTTAACGAAGAAAGACTTATAGATATTTTACCGTGGTTTTCAATAATTTTACTGCTTTATTCATTTTTCAATCTTCTTTCAGGGACTTTTCAAGGGCTTAAAAAGCCCTCTGTTTTTATATTATATAAAGAATTTATAGAAAGAATAATAAGGATAACACTTTTTATTGCACTTTATTTACTAGGTTACAAGTTAATAGGTGTAATAGTATCAACTGTAATTTCGAGTATATTAATATTACTTTTTTTGTTTATAAAGATAAAAAAATACGCTCCTTTTATCTTTAAACCTGAAATAAAACCTGTTTATGAAAGGAAAAAACTTTTAAAATACTCTTCTAACATGTTATTCGTAAGTTTTACCTATTTTCTTATGGGGCAGGTAAATAGATTAATCTTAGGAATCTATTTAGATTCCAAAAGTGTAGGATTGTACACAGTTTCAGATACTGTTGCACAACTTTCCGTTTTTTTCTTAATGGCATTTAATTCAATATTTTCTTCTATGATTTCGGAATTATATCATACAGGGGATAAAGAAACTCTTTCAAAATTGTATTCAGATATAACAAGGTGGATTATAACCTTTACCCTTCCAATAACAATATGGGTATTGATATATTCAGAAAACATTCTCGAGATTTTTGGTAAAGAATTTAGTGGAGCGAGGTGGGTACTAGTATTTCTAGCGATTGGGCAATTTGTAAACGCAGCTGTTGGATCTAATGGACTTATGCTTTCCATGACGAAATATCAACGTTTTGAAATGATAAACGGAGTTTTCATTGCAAGTTTAAATTTGGGATTAAACATCTGGCTTGTACCAAAATTTGGAATAATTGGTTCAGCTATAGGGGGAATGGCAGCAATTTCTACGGTAAATATAGTTAAATCGGTAGAGGTATACATTTTGTTAAAAATGATACCATATAATTGGAAGTATTTGAAACCGGTTATTGCTGGTATAGGGACAGCGATAACTATGATATTTTTGAAGAACTATATAACAAATTTAGTAGGGACATTCATTATGTTAGCTATAAGTTTTGTTTTAATGTTAGGAATTTTAGCATTACTTGGTTTATATCCTGAAGACAAAGAAATACTTAAGACAGTAATGAAAAAGTTTTTTAAAAAGTAGGTAAGAAGCTAAAAGGAGTAAAGATTCTAAATAATGATATATTAGTGAAGAGTATACAAAAACCACAGAATATTCTGTGGTTTTTGTTTTTTGTTAACGTGTTATAATCTAATTGCTATGTAAAGAATTGGGGGAGATAAGCATGAAGATACTTTTTTTGATAATAGATACTTTAAGATACGATTATACTGGTTATGCAAGAAAATATGCTAATAGTATTACACCTAACTTAGATCAAATTTCACAAGAAGGTTTAATTTACAATCATGCATTTAGTTCAGGGACAAGCACACCTTTTTCTTTTCCTGGAATTTTGACTTCTACATATTCTCATCAAGTAAAAACACCGGGAGTTAAAGATGTACCTCTTGCTTTTGCAGAATATTTAAAAGATACGCAGTTTAATGCTTTAATGGAGGAATACAAATGAAGAAAAATAATTTCATATACATCATAACTAATTCATTCCCTGAGAAAAAAGAGACTTTTAACACCCATGAATTTGAATACGTCTTAAAAAATTATAAAAATATTAAAATTTTAAGTTTTTCAAGGTTTAGAAATAAAGAATTTGAAAATAACAGGGTAATAAAACTAAAAATAACTGATGGAATTAAAGAATTGATTTTTCCAAAGGAGATAAAAAATATGTCTATTCATTTTAAAATGTTTAGATATATAAAAAGTAAAAATATTATTGAGTTTGGAAAGAACCTTTATTCTTATATATTAGCTTTAAGTACAATAAGAAATGTAGAATTAAAAAAAGATGATATGATTTTTAGCTATTGGCTTACTAGATCTTCTCTTATTGCATATTACCTAAACAAATTAATAGGCATTAAATACATATGTCAGGGTCACGGATCAGATATATATATAAATCCACCTGAAAAATTAAAAGAAATTTTAGATAATTCAGAATTGCTCATTACAGTCGGTGACAAAAACAAAAAATATGTATCAAAAAAATATAATATTCCAGAAGAAAAAATAAAAGTATTTAGGCTTGGAGTAAGTAAAAACTTTTATGAAAAACTTCTAAAAGTTCGTGAAAAAGAAAAATATACACATAGAGAAAATAACAAAAAAATCAAATTCTTAACTGTTGCAATGTACAAACATGTTAAAGGAATAGATTTATTGCTAAAAGCAATAAATCTGTTAGTAAATTCCCAAAAAATTAACCACAATGTAGAATTTAGTATCTTTGGGGAAGGAAAAAAATTTAAATTCTTACAAAATTACGTTAAAAAATATAATTTAAATCAATACGTAAATTTAAATGGATGGATTGATAGAGAAAATTTAACAAAAGAGCTCGTTAAAGCAGATTGCTTTATATTGCCGAGTAGAAGCGAAGGTTTACCGGTAGTATTAATGGAAGCATGTGCTGCTTCTCTGCCAATAATAGCTACAAATGTTGGAAGCGTAAGTGAAATTGCCATAGATGGTTATAATGCTATATTGTGTGAAGCAAACCCTGAATCAATTAGTGAAAGTATTTATACTTTCATTAATTTGGATAGAGAAAAGATAAAACAATTTTCAGATAATTCCTTTAGTTTGTATATTAATAACTATCTTTTAGAAAACAATTTAAAAAGTAAATACACTTATATTGAAAGCATTTTTTTAAAAAATATTTCAAATGGAGGAACCTAAAAATGAATCTATTGTATTTAACTCTTACAAATATTGAAAGAAAAGAATTTGCAGGAGCTAATAAAAAAATAGAAGGCCAAATCAAGGCTTTTAAAAATCATGGGGTTAAGACTTACAAGATAGCTATTAAAAACTTTGGCTTGTATGCATTCTATGATAACAAAGAAAAGTTATTAAAAAAATCTCATTTTAAGAACAAGTTTGAAATTATTGAAAGGAGATTTCTTTATTACAAGCACGTAATAAAATTCATTGAAAAACAAGATATTAAAGTTGTATATATTAGATATCCTCTTTTTGACCTGTTTTTTATCAACTTTGTAAAAGTATGTAAAAACAGAGGATTAAAAATATTATTAGAACTTCCGACATTTCCATACGACAAAGAACTAAGCGGAATAAGGTTATTTGTTGATAAGTTTTTCAGAAGATTTTTATATAAGTATGTAGATTATATAGTTACTTATTCAAAACATGAAACAATATTTGGCATTAGGACAATAAAAATAGAAAATGGAATAGATGTTGAATCTATAAAAGTATCAAAACAAGCTAAAGAATCCAATACTTTAGACCTAATAGGAGTTGCATATGTAAATAAATGGCACGGGTATGATAGAGTAATTACAGGAGTTGCTGAATATTATAAAAAAAATCCAAGAAAAGAAGTTGTGTTTCATATTGTTGGTAATGGGCCGGAATTAGAGAATTTAAAGGTATTAACAAAAAAACTAAATTTAGAAAAATATGTAAAATTCTATGGATTTAAGAGTGGAGATGAGTTAGATAAAATTTTAGATAACTGTGATATAGGAATCGGAAGTTTAGGAATGCATAGAATAGGTTTAGAAAAAGGTTTTACTCTAAAACTTAGAGAATATTGTGCAAAAGGTATTCCTTTTATTTACGGATATTTTGATAAAGATTTTGAGGATTTTAAATATTCTTTGAGAGTTCCTAATGATGATAGTCCTATAGATATTGAAAAAATTATAAATTTTTATGAAACCATAAAAAATGAAAATTATGTTGAAAAAATGAGAAAATATGCAATAGAAAAACTAAGCTGGAATACAAAGATAAAACCTGTAATTGAGAAAATCAAAGGCTAAGTGTATATTATTTCTTTATTTTCTTCTTAATTTCTTTCCCAATTTTACTAATGAGAAATTTTATCTCATCTCTTGCAAGAATTAAGAAAATAATTACAAAAATTAGATTACCTAGAATGAACCATAAGTTGAGGTTCAAAGTAGTTTTTAAATAAATCACAAGTAACGCTGAAACTATAACAATCACCAAATTAAAGGTAATATTTTTGATGGGAAGAAAACTGATTCCCTTTCTTTTTAAATAAAGTATTTGAATTATAGCAGTAATAAAAGCAACGAATGTTGTACTTAGAGTTATACCTCCATGCCCCCAAGGTTTAATAAACAACCAATCAAAAAGAGTATTTGTAAATATGGACAAAATTGACATGAATGTAATTAAAAAAACTTTACCAGATGAAATTAAAAAATATCTTATCATAGAATTTATTGGAAGAATTAATAAAAGTCCAGAATATCCAATTAAAGCTATTGATACCAATCTTACCGATTCTTCATTAAAATTTCCTCTTTGAAAAACAAAACTTATAAAACCGTTAGACATTATAACTATCCATGCAACTATAGGGATAGCAATATTAAGCGAACTTTTTATAGTTTTTCTCATCCTATTTTTTGCAGCTTCTAAATTATTGGAAGTCACATATTCTGAAAGTTCCGTATAACTGGAAGTCAAAAATGCAACAATAAATATATTCAAAAATGATAGTAGTGTATTTGCATATTGTAAAGATGATATTCTTCCTGATGGAAGATACGAAACAAATGCTTTATCTATTATTTTATTTATTTCACTAGTGGTTGTTGCTAAGATTATTGGAATAGCTAATTTGAATGTATTTTTAATGATGTGAAAATCAAAGTGGGATTTTTTCAAATATTCTTTCGTAAAAAAGATTGAAATAAGAAGAATAAAGATATTTCCAATAACCCAGGAAACAACATAAGCTTGTTCGTTAATTAATGGAGCAAATAAGATTAATAAAGGGATAAATACTATATTAAAAATTAATTGAGAAAACGAATATTCAAAAAACTTTCTTTCAGCTCTTAACAAAGTCTGTAAGATGTTATATGCTCCGCTTATTAAAGGAAAAATTGAAAGTACAATAAGAGATTTAGTAGCGTAATTAATTACCTCATCAGAAAATCCTGGAGCAAAAATTTTTATATAAAATTTGGGAAATAATAATAAAGTTAAGCCAAAAAATAAGTTTATAATCGAAATAAAAAACAGGAAAGATTGGACATATACCTTATTTTTATTATTCCCTTCTGCTTTAAGTTTATGATAAACAGGTATAAATGCATTTGAAATACCTGTTGAAAATATTGTAGTAATTGCTATTGCTGGTGTTAGGGCAATTAATACGGCATCATAACGCCAAGAAGTTCCAAAATAATTAGCAATTATGATTTCTCTAGCAAAACCTAATAATTTTGCGATTAATGTAAAAAAACTTATTATCAAAGCACCACCTGCAACGCTTTTAAACATAGAAATTAATCACTACCCTTTTCCAGTTTTCTAATTACTTTTGCTGGATTTCCGGCAATTATACACCAGCCTTCTGGAAAACTTTTAGTTACAACACTTCCTGCTCCAACTACTGTATTTGGACCTAGTTCTACGCCTGGTAAAATCACTACATTCATACCTATCCAACAATTTTCGCCAATTTTTATCGGTTTGCCGGGAAGATGCTTCGTGATATCATTTGGATCGTGATTTGCAGTTATAATCCCAACATTAGGAGCTATGGTGGTTCCTTTTCCAATGTAAATTTCAGCATAGCTTCCTTGAAAATAGCATCCAGGTCTATGAAAGATATTTAAGTCATCTGGATGGAATTTTATGTTTTCATGACCTGTTACTATACTTAAATGAGTTGTTGGCCATGGTACTTTTCTGTTAAAGCCCAAAATTTTTTGAAATAACAAAGCTTTCCAAGCCCAACCCCATCCTTGGAGATGGTCATCAAACCATCTTCCTCTTAGATATTCCTTTGAAAAAAATAAAGATAAAATTGTTTTAGAAAAAAGTATATACGATTTTTTCAAAACCCTCCTAATTAACTTCACTCATTTCTCCCCCTTTTGCCCTATAAAACAACAAAGAAATAGCTTCAAATATATGTGCTTCATGTCTTATAAAAATTCTTGAATCTGAACTTTTATATTTAAAATACCCTTCGTCAACAAAAAGATTATTCTTTACAAAATTTAAAATATTAAAAGCTAAATCAAAGTTACCCATTTTTACACCTAATCTTAATGCAGCCGCATAACCCCACAAACGTGCTTCATCATTTGAAGTAAATAATTTCACTTTATATTTGATAATTCTTTTAATGTAAGACAGTAATTCTTTTAATTCTAACTTTGATATTCTCGGTAAAGTTCTTATACAAAAACCATTTTTTGTAATAAAGAATTTTTTTGTAAATTTGTAAGCTTTATAAATAACATCTAAATTATCATCTTTTAAGTTTTTTGAATATTCCAACAATCCTTCTATTGTATACACACTATGGAGTAAATCAATTAAATTATTATCATCGCTGTATCCCCATATGTTATATTTAATTTGACTTGATAACAATGTATTATATACTTTTTCAAGTTTTTCCAAATTTCTAAATGATAAATATTCTTTTAAATTCGATAAAAAACCCAAAGCCAGTGATGTGGCGTTATATATATTATATGACAAACAACTATGCAGAGAATAAACAAAATAACTTTTGGCTTCTTCAACATAATAATTTTCAAATAAATAATCTGCGATACTAAGTACCACTTTCAATATTTCTTCATCATTTGTTATATGAAAATAATTAAGAAGAAAATCACCAACAAATACAGTAGTTAGAAGATATGGCGAAAAAGCAGGAACACATTTATATTTGAAAGGAAGTCCCCAACTTTTCCATTCTTTCGTATAAGAGTTTTTTAACAACCATTGTGCACATTCTGTTGCTTTATCTAAATATTTCCTGTCTTGCAATGATTTATATAAAAACAGATACCCATTACCCAGTTTGGCATATGCTTCCGGATAATGAAGTTTTTCTTCAGAATAATATTCATCAACACCTAAACCATAATCTCTACCATTATAACTTTCTCTCCAGTTTTCAAAACTTTCTAAAATATTTATTATTTCATTTTTTCTCAGTTTTAATCCCTCCTATGACTAAGAGAAATCACAAAATCAAGAAATTCTTTTTCTTTTGTCTCATTCCAAACAAACTTATCAATATTTCTTTTTATTGACTCAATCAAATTTGGATAATCGTTTATATTGTGTAAAATTTTATCCATATTAGTTTCAATATTATCTCTTAAATCCAACACAACTCCGACATTTAACTGTTCTAATATTTTTTTCATACTCAAAAATCGTGAAGAAAGTATTACAGGAGTACCTGCCGCAAGTGAATCAAAAAATTTGTTTGGAAGGGAATATTTCTCGTTTGGATAGTCTGGATCTTTTCTATTTTGATAAGTTATCATAGTGAAGAAAGATTTGGAAATTTCTTTCATCATTTTTTCATAGGGTAAAAAAGGGAGTTTTATATCAGCAAGTTCTACATCAAGTCCTATAGTTTTAATTAAAAAACCAAGTTTTTTCAAATTAAAGTATAATTTCTTTGATGTTTCTATGTTTCTATCAGTACTTCCAACAATTACTATTTCTTTTTTTCTTTCATTCAATGAAAGAGGATGAATTTTAATAAGCGCATAATTTTCTACAATCATGTTTGGAATTTTTACCTTCGTTCTGTTTAACATAAAATTTAATGCTTCTTCTGAGATTGAAACTATGCCATCACAAAGTTTCAATTGCTTTTTAAATATCCACCACATTGTTCTTTTAAGTTTTTCGTATTTTTCTGAAAGAAATTGTTCAGGTATTATTTCGTGTAAGTCAAATATCAAAGTTTTTTTCCTTTTTTTGACTTCTTTAAATATTTTAAGAGGCATGGTAATCGGAAAATAATGAAAATATGCTATGTCATAGTCAAGGTTTTTTACAAGGTTTAAAATTTTAGAATCAAAGCCGTAAATTTCTTTATAAAAACCCAATCTATTACTTGTAGGTGGGATTTTCATAGGAAATGTTGTTAGATTACTTTCATCATGTTTTTCAATACCAGCATATTGGTAATACACCTTTCCTATTTTTTTAAAGGCATTGACCGTTCTAAATACTCTTTTATCATTGTACTTATGCGTATAACCTATTACTAAAATTTTAATGTCCATCTCCTCCCATTAAATTGATGATTCAATGAATATTATTATTTTCATTAATACTGTTTACATAATATTTCCACAATATTTTCGCCAGCTTTTCCATTTCCATATACATTTTCTATTTCTGGTTTAATTTCAGAAATTTTTAATAAAGCTTTAGAAATATTTTCAGGGTTTTCCAAAATATTCCATTTCATTTCAATTAGTTCTCTCCAAGCAGTATCGGGCATAACTACAATTGCACGTTTTCCAGCAAAAAAAGCTTCTTTTTGTAATCCGCCACTGTCTGTAATTACAACTTTACTATTTTTTACTAACCCCATCATTGAAAGATAGTCAACAGGGTCTATTACCATTAAACTTTTAATTTTACTTTCCAAACTAAATTCTTCAACTCTTTTTCTTGTCCTAGGATGCATTGGAAACACTACAGTTATATCTTTGGAAATCTTTTCTAACTCTGTTAGAATACTACTCAACTTTCTAGGATCGTCAGTATTAAAATCTCTGTGTATTGTACAAAGGACATAATCTTTATTTGATAATCCAAATTTTTCAACTATATCAAAGTTAAACAGTGATTCCATTTTTAAAAACAAATCATACATTACATCACCGGTAAAATAAATTCCATTTTTTACGCCTTCATTTTTTAAATTTTCAACAGCAAGCTTAGAAGGGCAAAATAAATAGGATGAAACATGGTCAGTAACCACCCTGTTTATTTCCTCAGGCATATCTTTTGGTTTTTGCCTTAAACCAGCCTCTACATGGGCTACGGGAATTTTTAATTTTGCGCCAACAAGTGCCCCAGCCAATGTAGTATTTGTATCTCCATATACAATTATTATATCTGGCATTTCTTTTACTACTATTTCTTCAAAAGAAATCATAATCTTTCCGATCATTTTACCATGTGGTCCTGAACCAACGTTTAAATTATAATCAGGTTTGTGAATATTCAATACCTTAAAAAAAACATCAGACATATTGAAATCATAGTGTTGCCCCGAATGGACAAGGATTTCTTTAATACTTCTTTTTTGAAATTCTTCATGCAAAACTGCTTCTTTTATAAATTGTGGTCTTGCCCCTACTAGTGAGAGTATTTTCATATTTTCACCTCATAAAATTTCTATGATACGTTGTAAAAATATTAAGATATTTTGAGAAATTAAACAAAATAAGCTAGTTTTCACTACATTTATTATATCATATGCTTTTAGTAGTAAAATTAAACCTCTTAATATTCATTTAATTATTCATAAGTTTAGTTATTTTTTTATTTTTCCCCTAAAAACTATTTTCCACACAATAATTTATGCTTCTATTAAACACCTGAAGAAAAAACAAATAAATTTCATAAATTATTTATATGGTATGTAAGTTGTTATATGGAACTGTTCGTTTGCAGTTGCATGCCCACCTATTAATTTTCCATCTTTATTTAATTAGATATATATGTATGTTACCGATAGTATGGAATCAGTAAGCGTTTTCTTCAAGATTATTTTTTCTATAGATGGTATACCTACGTATTTCTCATTTTTTTTTTACCATTTTGTTTTTCTTTTTGTTTTTTCAATTTTTCTATTTATAACTTTAAAGTCTTTCATAACTTTCATAAAAGAGTATTTTTTTATGGATATTTATGATTCTTGTGAGAATGATGATATGATCGATAGAAGATATTTTAAACGTTATAAGTTTAAATGTGAGTTATACAATGATTTAAAACAAACTATCTAGTGTATTCTTTATTTATGTTTTAGTTAAATTTGATGGGAGGGGGTAATGAAAGATCATTTATTTTTAAAGTTTCGAGAGAAATGAATTGAATTCTATTTTTAAATACAATAGAAAACCACCATATTGTATTTATAATTCTTTCATTACTCTAAAATGGGGATGATAAAAATTCTGATTCCTTTGAGGAATTCCATGGTGAATATGGTGGAAATGATTGTTTTTTTTATCAATTGAATATTTCTTTAAATATTTTTTCTCACTAAAACTACAAATATCCTGTGGTTTAAATTTTAGAAAGCAGTTTATGATATAATTTTTCCGTTATATTGCTGTGAATGAAAAATTATATGATATATGAGCAGGTGAATCTCATGGGGAGATGGTGGGTGGTTGTCTTTTTATCCATCCTTCTTATCTTTCTTAATGCTGATCAAATGGTTATGGCTCCAAATATTGGTGCAATTGAGGAAGAATTTGGTATTACTGATGCTCATATAGGATTAGTTGCCTCTACTTTTACGATTCTTGGAGCTGTTATCAGCCTAGTATGGGGTTTTTTAGCTGATAAGTATAATAGAAAGAAAATCTTTATATACTCCGTCCTTATTGGTGAAATTCCTTGCTTTATGTCTGCGTTTTCAAGAAGTTTTGGTGAGTTATTTTTGTGGCGCACACTTACGGGGATAGGTGTGGGTGCTTCTTTTCCGATAGCTTATTCTTTTGTAAGCGATATGTTTGGTAAAGGAGAAAGGGGAAAAGTTTCGTCTATACTTGGACTTTCAATATCTATTGGTGGTATTTTCGGAATGGTTATAGGTGGTTTTTTTGGTGCAACATATGGTTGGAGAATACCATTTATTTTAGTTTCATTACCTAATATTTTATTAGCCTTTCTAGGATTTTTGATTCTCAAAGAACCACAAAGGGGTGCAATGGAAAGTGGGATTGGTGAACTTGTAAAAATGGGATATGAATATCCCAAAGAAATAAAACTTTCAGATTATTTAAATTTATTTAGAATTAAAACAAATCTCTTTCTTTTTTTACAAGGTATTGCAGGGACAATACCTTGGGGAGCAATTCCCTATTTCATGGTTGAATTTTTCAAAAGAGAAATGGGTTTTTCTGCTTCACAGGCTACCACAATTTTTCTAATATTTGGAGCTGGAAATATTGTAGGAATGCTTGTTGGAGGTTGGTTGGGACAAGCGATTTATAACAGATCACCAAAATTTGTTCCTATAGCTGCTGGCTTTACCACAATTTTAGGAGCTATTTTGACAATTTTAGTCTTTTCCAAAAATATAATTGGAGGTTCTTTTATTCTCGTTTCATCTATAGGTTTTGTTGCTGCAATGTTTGATTCGTATACAGGACCAAGTGTTAAAATGATGCTTATGAATGTAAATGAACCTCGAAGTAGAGGAAGGATTTTTTCCGTATTTAACCTTACAGACTCATTAGGAACAGGTATAGGAAAGCTTTTTGGTGGATTAATTTCAACATCTCTTGGAAGTTTGGCAATATCAATGAAAATTTCAAGTGCTTTTTGGTTCATTTGTGGTATATTCTTATTTATCCTTGCAATGTTCTTTGAAAAAGATATAGCATTGCTTGACGAAAAAATGGAAGAAATGAAAAAGAAAATAGTAAATGAAAAGCTTTAGTGTGAAAGGTTGTTGAGTTTAGATAGAATTTTCTGTTAAGTCTTTAGCAAAATAACATTAACAGAAATTTTTCATTTTAATTTCTTAAAAGTGGTAAAATACTATGGGTTATCATACGCCTGGAACGTGTCTCAAACGCCAGAAAAGGCTACATGTTCCAGCGGATGTTTATTTCAAAAATCTTGAGGAGGTGAAGTTTGTGTACGCTATTGTAGAGAGCGGAGGAAAGCAGTTTCGTGTCGAACCAGGAAAAGTTTTCTTTACAGAAAAGATAGTTGGAAAAGCAGAGGGTGAAGCGGTTACATTTGACAAAGTTATAATGGTCAAGACGGATGATGGGAAAACGCTTGTGGGAAAACCCTATCTAGATAATGTAGAGATTACGGGTACTATTGTTGAACACGGAAGGGCAAGAAAGATTTTAGTTGGGAAATTTAGACCGAGAAAAAACTACAAGAGAATAAAAGGTCACAGACAATGGTACACAGCGGTAAAAATTGAAAAAATAGAAGTAAAATGATTAAATGCACCTTTTTAAAAGAAAGTGGGTTTTTTGAAAAGTTTATTATAACAGGACATTCGTTATACGCTAGAAAGGGAAAAGATATAATCTGTGCAGCGGTAAGTACAGTATCACAACACACTGCAAGATTTCTTGAAAAAAAAGGTGCACAATTAAAAATAGAAGAAGGTTATCTTGAAGTAAAGGATATAGCAAAAGATGAATTTTCACAAACATTTGTTGAAGAGCTTTTAACGACTTTAAAAGACTTAGAAGAACAATTTGGAAGATTTATAAAAGTGGAGGTGAAGAATGATGAGAATTGACATACAGCTTTTTGCAAAAAGTAGTACTGCAAAAAACGGTCGCGATAGTAATCCTAAATTTCTTGGAATAAAAAGAAGTGACGGCCAAAAAGTTCTTGCAGGAAATATAATTGTTAGACAAAGGGGAACAAAATACTGGCCTGGAAAAAATGTAGGAATGGGTAGAGACTTTACCTTATTTGCATTAAAGGATGGGGTTGTTAAATTTGAAGTAAGAAACAATAGAAAATACGTGAGTGTTTACGAAGTAGAATAATGGGTGGTAGTATGACTAACGCTAAACGCGTTGCAATCATCGGGGTATTTTCAGCACTTGCATTTGTAGTAATGTATATAGAATTTCCAATATTTCCAGCAGTGAATTTTTTAAAGTACGACCCAAGTGATATTATGGCACTTTTAATTGCATTTATATATTCTCCTACGACTGGGATTTTGGTTCTTGCGATAAAGGACGTATTATTTTACTTGTTTAAATCTGGAGATATTGTCGGTATTATAATGAATTTTGTTGCAGGTGTATTATTTATTCTTCCAGCAGCTATAATTTATGCAAAAAAAGGAAGGGCAAGGGAAATATTTGGATATATTATTGGAGTAGCTTCTGCAACTGGCGGAATGGTACTTTTAAATATGGTTGTTGTACCGTTTTACTGGAAAGTACCTCTTGAAACGGTATTTACGTTACTCCCATGGATAATAGGTTTTAATGCAATTAAATTTTCTATAGATTCGGTAGTAAACTATATTATTCACAAGCGCGTGAAAGGTATTTTAGAACCGAATAATGAGAGCATTTAAGGAGGGAGGAATAACAATGGCTAGAACTTTGCCAATACAAAAAACAACATTTTTAAAGAAAGAAGAAGTACAAAGAGACTGGTATGTAGTAGATGCAAATGGACAAACCCTTGGAAGACTTGCTACAAGAATTGCACTTGTTTTAATGGGGAAAAATAAGCCAAATTGGACACCACACATTGATTGTGGAAATTTTGTTGTGGTTGTAAATGCTGATAAAATAAAACTTACAGGTAAAAAAATGGATCAGAAAAAATATTACAGACACACAGGATACCCAGGTGGTATAAAAGAATTTACTGCAAGACAACTTTTACAGAGAAATCCTGAAAAATTAATTCAACTTGCAGTAAAAAGAATGCTTCCAAAAACAATTCTTGGAAGAAGGGCACTTAAAAGATTAAAAATCTACGCTGGTCCAGAACATCCACATCAAGCACAAAAACCAGTAGAATTGAGTTTTTAATAAGGAGGGGTAGATGAGATGGCAGAATATTACATGGGAACAGGAAGAAGAAAGACTTCTGTTGCTAGAGTATATTTAAAAGAAGGTAATGGAAAAGTTGTAATTAATGATAAAGAATATGAAGATTTAAACGGATACCTTGAAAATTCTGTTTGGACACTTCACGCATTGGAACCATTAAAGGTTACAGGACTTGAAGGTAAATTTGATATGATTATTAGAGTAAATGGTGGAGGGAAATCTGGTCAAGCTGGTGCTATCAGACTTGGTATAGCAAGAGCCCTTTTACAATACAGCGCCGAACTAAGACCTACTTTGAAAGAAAAAGGCCTTCTTACAAGGGACCCAAGAATGGTAGAAAGAAAGAAATACGGTCTCAGAAAAGCAAGACGTGCTCCCCAATTCTCCAAACGTTAATTTTGTCATATCCTTACATACACTTGTGGCAGCGTTTGCTGCCACCTTGTCTTCCTTTTAAAGAGGTGACTTAATGCTTTCAAAAAAGGTAATTGAGGAAATTAAGTCAAAAGTTGATATTGTTGATGTTGTTTCAAGGTACGTTAGCCTTCAAAAGGTTGGAAATAACTATAGAGCTTTGTGTCCTTTCCATACTGAAACCACCCCTTCGTTCTATGTCAATCCATCCTTTAAGACATACCACTGCTTTGGCTGTGGAGCGTCTGGGGATGTAATAAAGTTTCTTCAGGAAATCGAAGGAATTTCATTTATAGAAGCATTAAGAAGACTTGCAAAAGAGGCAGGTGTAAAGATTGAGCTTGAAGATTCATCGAGTTTTCATACTCTTTATTTAAAATTTTACACACTTTTAAACGAAGAGTATAAAAAAAACTTAACTGATGTTGCAATTTCGTATTTAAAAAATAGAGGATTTAGTGAAAGTGAGATAGAAAAGTACGAGTTTGGTTTTTCACCAATTGATTCTGATTTACCCTTTAAAATTGCCAGAGAGCTTAATATAAACTCTTTAAGAAAACTTGGATTTTTACATGGCAAAGATCCATTTTCAGGTAGATTAATTATTCCAATAAAGGATGAGTATGGCCGAGTAATTGCGTTTGGTGGAAGGGTATTGGGTGAAGGACAACCAAAATATATCAATTCATATGAAACTGATTTTTTTAAAAAATCCTCAACTTTATTTTTGCTTGATGTTGCAAAAGATAAGATAAAGAGTGCTGATTTTGCGATTATATGCGAAGGGTATTTTGATGCAATAGCTTTTCATAGGGCGGGACTTACAAATTCTGTAGCGACACTTGGCACTGCTTTTACAAAATACCATGCAAGAAAAATAAGGAAGTTGACACAAAATGTGGTTCTTTCATTTGATACTGATTCTGCGGGGATAAAGGCAGCTCTTTTAAGTTTAAAAATTTTGCTATCACAAAATTTTAATGTGATGGTAGTTATGTATGAAGGTGAAAAAGATCCAGATGAAATTCTGAAATTAAAAGGTAGCTCAGAACTTGTTGATGTTGTAAAATCGGCTATACCTGCAGAAGTATTTGTTCCAAAGGCATTGTCTAAAAAATACGATTTGAAAAATTCAAATGCAATAAATATGTATTTAGGAGAATTAAAACAGTGGGATGAAGTTTTTAAACTTGTACCTAAGAGACAAGAAAATTTTAGGAATACCATTAAAGAAATATTGGGATATGATTTTGATTTTTCCAAATCTCTTTCGTACAAGATTAGAGAGGCAACAAAACTACCAACTTTGGAAGATATGCTTGTTTATTTGTACTTAAATTTCCCTGAACGATTTGAAAATATTGAAGTAGATTTAGAACTTTTAAAAGGAGAAGCTCGGGAATTTTTCACTTATGTAAAGAATGAGAACTTCTCCTTTGAAAGATTGTCTAAAGATTTGTCTGAATATATAAACAGGGTTTTGAAGAAATTAGAGAATACTGAAATTGATGAAATATATATTGAAACAATTGAGAGAAAACTCCTTGAAAGAAGTTTAGAAAGAAGAATAAAGGAGATTGATGATTATTTGAAAAACGCATCTGATGAAGAAAAAAAGGTATTACTTCAAACCAGAATTGAGATTGTAAGGCAACTTAAAAATCTTGGGAGGTGAACTCCTGATGGCAAAAAGAAGAACCGCAGTAGACACAAGCGACAAGAAAATAAAAGAGTTAATTAAAATTGGTAAAGAAAAAGGATTTGTAACTTACGATGATATTGATAAAATGTTTCCTCCAGAAAAAGTTGAAGATTTTGATGGAAATTTACTCGAAAGGGTATATGAAGAACTCGAAAAGAATGGAATAACAATAACCGATACTTCGGGATTAGATACAGATATCAATGTCCAAGATTTCCTTGAAGAATCCCCGAAATTTTACGATAATATGGCTCCAAAAGATTTGATAAAAATGTATTTAAGGGATATTGGTAAAATCCCACTTTTAAGTCAATCTATGGAAAGAGAACTTGCAAGACGTGCGCAAATGGGTGATGAAAGAGCAAAACAGAAACTTGTAGAATCAAACCTTAGACTCGTAGTAAGTATAGCAAAGAGATATGTTGGTAAAGGTCTTTCGTTTCTGGATTTGATTCAAGAAGGAAATGTTGGTCTTTTAAAGGCAGTTGAAAAATTTGACTGGAGAAAGGGATACAAATTTTCAACCTATGCAACTTGGTGGATTAGACAAGCTATTACAAGAGCAATAGCTGATCAGGCACGAACAATTAGGGTACCAGTCCATATGGTTGAGACAATAAACAAAATGCAAAAAATAATGAGGGAATATTATCAAGAGCATGGGGAAGAAATTCCAATTGAAGAACTTGCAAAAGCACTTGATAAACCGGTTGAAAAAGTAGAAGAAATAATGCAGGCTGCAAGAGAAACAACGTCTCTTGAAGCACCTGTGGGCGAAGATGAAGATTCAACTGTTGCAGACTTTGTCCCTGATGAAACAATAGCATCTCCAAAGAAAGAAGCAATGAGAATGCTTATAAGGGAAGAAGTGGAAAAGGTGCTAGAAACGTTGAATGATAGAGAAAAATTAGTTTTAAAAATGAGATACGGATTAACGGATGGTAAAGCTAAGACTCTTGAAGAGGTAGGGCAGTATTTCAACGTTACTAGAGAAAGAATTAGACAGATAGAAGTAAAAGCTTTGAGAAAATTGAGACATCCATCAAGAAGTAGGTACCTTAAAGTTTTATTTAAAATGCTTGATGAAGAATAAAAAAACCGCACTAAGGGTGCGGTTTTTATATAAAACTTTATTTATTGGGTGATACATATGATATTTAAAATTGCATTTAGAAACTTTTTCTTAAACTGGAAAATGTCTTTACTAGTTATATTAGGTACAATGATCGCAACTATGCTTGTTGTGGGAGCTTTGTCTTTAAACGATTCTGTTGATGCATGGTTTGCTCAAAAGATTTTGAGAAATTTTGGAAGTGTAGACATTGTAGCGAAAGATAAAAAAGATACTTTTTTCTTTCCTAAGGCACTTGATGTAGAAAAGGTGGGTGATTACTTTCAAAAATTAAAAGAAGAAGGTACAGTTAAGGATTATACCTTTGTTTCGCTTGTTTCCTCAAGAATAGAAAAAAATGGTAACTTCTTTGATATATTTGCAATTGGGTATGACGACAATCTTTTAAGATTTTCTGGTCAAAAAGTTTCGGGAGTAGTTATTTCAAAGGATCTTGCAGATGCCTTGAATATAAAAAGGGGAGATATTATAAATTTAGTAACTGTAAATGGAAAGCAAAAAGTAAAGGTAGATTATATTGGGACCCTTGAATTTAACTTCCGCGGAGAAACAGGGATGACAAATGGCTCTATCTTTATGCCAATGGATATGTTGAGAGAGCTGAGATTGTATGCAAACAAACTTCCAAATACTGTATTTGCTTCTCTTAATGTTCCAATTAGTGAACATGAATTAATTGCTAAAAAAATTGAAGATGAAATAGATCTTCGAGTTACACCTACAAAGTACAATTTAAAGTATTCTCCTCTTAACAGAGTAATTGGATATCTTTTCCTTGGATTTAGCGGATTTGCACTTTTGAGTAGTTTTCTATTTATTTCCAACTTTTTCGGTGTTTTAGCTGAAGATAGAAGAAAAGTTCTTGGAACTCTTAGAGCTTTGGGATATTCCCAAAGAAAAATTGCATCAATCTTGTTTGTAGAAGGATTTACATATCTTTTATTTTCTTCCCTAATTGGGGCAACTGCGGGGATAGGTTTTGGAAGATATTTATTGAGTTTGGTAAACAAAATGCCGTCTCTTCTTGCTTCTGACACAGCACTTCCGGAGACTATTTATTTTACAATTACGTTTAAAACTATTTTATTTGGGATATTAATATCACTTGTTTTACCAATATTTATCCTCCTTTATCGAAGTGTTTCCTTCTCAAAAATTTCCCCTGTTGTTCTTTTATCAAGAGAAGAAATACTTCCAAAGAGAAAATTTCTTTATGTTTTTTTCTTCCTCCCAATATTTTTGTATTTTGTTAAACCTTACTATTCATTAGTCTCTTTAATAGCAATAGTGCCTTTGTTTGTAAAAAAAGATTTTTTGCAAGTTGTTTCGGGGGCCCTGGTTATTTTAATAACCTACTTTCAAATTGGAACGGGTGGCGGCTGGGATTATTTAGCACGAGCAGGGTTATTTTTGCTTGGAAGTATATACATTGTATTTGGAATACTCCCATGTGTAAAGAACTACTTTAAACACTTTAGAAATATTTCAACAGTGCTTGCTCTATCGTATATTGATAAACAAAGATGGAGAAATTTTGTAGTATTTCTTGTATACTCTGTTATAACTTTGGTAATATTACTTACAGCAATACTTCCAACAAGTATTTTTAATTATATTGATAACAAAACTAATATAGGTATTTTAGGATATAACTTTTTAATAGTGGAAAATCCTTTAAAAATATTTTTTGGTGGAAGTACCTACGATAGAGATGAACAATTCAAGTCGTTGTTTAATAACTTGGTAAAGATACAACTTGTCGATGCAAAATATAAAGATAGAAATGTAGTTGTTATTTTAGCGGGTAAAGATATCGTTAAATCTCTGAAAATTGAAGGAATTAACACATTATACCTTGAAAACAAAGAAGGTATAGGGAGTAAAGATATATTCACAAAAGATGCAACATATACTCTACAAATAAAGGGAATATTACCTGGGATTAGCAAGAAAATATCCGAAAATTTTGTTATAAAAGAACTTTATGATCCAAAATCCATGGTAGTTCCCTTTGATGGAATACTTGTGTATAACCAAAAAATACCAGGTGCGCTGCAAGGTTATGCGGGAGTCGTAAAAGATAGTAAAGCAGCCCAGAGGGCAAAAAAAATTGTGTATGAAAGATTTGACGGCCCATTTTATGTTACAGAAGAACTTGATAAAGTATTTAATAGTGTTAGGTATTTTGTAAGTATAGCTATTCAGCTTTTCTATTTTGGCTTTGTCAGTGGTTTTTCAGGACTTACTATACTCAGTATTAAAAATGTATATTCTAGAAGAAGAATAATAGGCTCACTAAAAGCTATTGGAGTAAATAAAATGCAAGTGTTTAAAGCTTTCTTATTTGAATCTATAATGATAGTTACAATAGCAATTTTAACGGCAATTTCTACTGTGACATTTATTACACTTGATTTTGCAAAACTCATTGTTGATGAAATTCCGGATTTTTCAATAACTGTTCCATGGGGGCAAGTATTTCTAATATTAGGAGGAGTGTACTTGATAACTATTATTTTCACAATCTATCCCGCAAATCTTGCTCAAAAGGTTGATCCAGCTGAAGCAATACGAGTTTTTGATTAATGAAACAGAGTTTTTACATTAAAAAAATTGACACAATTAAAATGAAAGTGTAAAATATAGTTTGTATTAAAGTATATAATGAATTAATAAATAGATAGGAAAGGGGAGGAGCAAAATGGCAAAATGTCAAGTTTGTGGTAAAGGACCCGTATCTGGAAAAAATGTATCACATTCTAACAGAAGGACAAACAGATGGTTTAGACCTAATCTTCAAAAAGTTAGAGTTTTGCTCGATGACGGAACAGTAAAAAGAATGTGGGTTTGTACAGATTGTCTAAGTGCAGGAAAAGTCAAGAGATACGTTAGTAAATCGAGCACAGAGGTGGAGGCTTAATAAGCGGGGTAACCCGCTTTTTTTATATATGGTTAGAGTATCTCTTTGGTACAAAATATTGAATATAGTGCATTTATCTTTTGTTATATTTATAATCTCACATTTTCTCACTCTCCCCATATCAATTTATATATTTTCTCTCCTTTTATTTTCACTTCTACTATCATTTAGCCTGTTTTTGGAAGCTATGACATTTAAAATGTGTGTTTTTGTTGATAAAGTAGTTATTTTTTCTATTTTTTATGAAAAAACTTTTAATTATAATGATATAGAAGATTTTAAAATAGGTATTTTAAGTGGTAAAATAAAACGAAAACATGAGAAAAGTTATTTTGTTTTTCCGCCGGTTAAGGGGGGAGATTTACGGAAAGTAGAAGAACGTATGTGGAAATAAATATTCGAAATTATATTTCGAATTTGAGATACTTTCAAAAAAAATGTGCACCTGCAAAGGTTATGCCCGTAGTTAAGGCTGACGCATACGGTCATGGTGCAATTATGCTTTCTAAAGCAGCTGAAAAAATGGGAATTGATTACCTTGCAGTTGCATTTTTGGAAGAAGCGTTAGAATTGAGGGAAAATCGTATAAGGACAAAAATACTCGTTTTTAATTATGTAGAGAAAGATTATGTTCCGTTAGCTATTAAAAATAACATAACTCTTACGATGTTCTCCTGGAACCAACTAGAAGAATATAAGTATTTAAGAGAAAAACCTGTTGTTCATATAAACATTGATACTGGGATGAATAGAATAGGAATAAAACCTGAAGATGCGAAAATATTTTACGAAGAACTTTTAAAGTACGGTTTTAAAGTTGAAGGTGTGTATACACATTTTGCAGTAGCAGATTCACTGAAAAAAGAAGACATTGAATATACCAAGAAGCAATATGAGAAATTCATTTCTGTAAATTTGAATGTTCCAATTAAACATGTATGTAATAGTGGAGCTTCTATTTCAGGTATTGTCCCGTACCACAATTATGTAAGAATAGGAATTGCAAGTTATGGCTTGATGCCAAGTGATGAAGTTTTGGATGAAAATTTAAAACCTGTACTTAGTTGGAAAAGCGTTGTTTCCCATGTAAAGTATATTGAAAAAGGTGAAAGTGTAAGTTACGGTAGAACCTTTGTAGCTGATAATAAAATTAGAGTAGCAACAATTCCTGTTGGATATGCAGATGGTTATTGGAGACATTTATCAAATATAGGCGAAGTGTTAATTAACGGTAAGCGTTGCAAGATATTGGGAAGAGTTTGTATGGATCAATTTGTTGTGAAAGTGGACGAAGAAGTTAAAGTAGGTGATGAGGTTGTTTTGATAGGATATCAGGGGAAAGAGCATATAAGTGCGGAAGAAATAGCAAAAAAGGTTGGAACTATAAATTATGAAGTAACATGTAGAATAACCAATAGGGTACCTAGAAAATATAAAGGGGTGGAACTTTGAAATTACCAAAAGAAATTATTGAAAAATATAGGGAACCTTTTATTTCGGAACTTGGAAATTATATAAACTCAGAACTTGAAATAATTGTTAAAGTTAAAAGCAAAAGACTAATGGAAAACAAGAATGGTCAGAAATATCTCCTTTTAACTTTTGAAGATAAAACTGGAATCTTGCGAGCAATAGATTGGTTTAATGCGGAAACAAATGATTCAAAGGTAAATGTTGGTAATATTATAAGGACTAGTGGAAAGGTGGTAGTATACGACGGGAGATTACAATTCAATCTATTGCAAGATTCACCTGTTATTGTGCTAAAAGAGGGAGAATACAGTATAGATAGATTTGTTATGGAAGCAAAACGTTCAATAGACGAAATAATGGATGAGATTAAAAAATTAATCGATTCGATAAAGAATGTTCATTTAAAAAGATTATTAAATGAATTCTTTGAAAGGGATGAAAGTTTTCTCAAAAAATTTAAAAGTGTTCCAGCAGGTGCTAAGGTTCACCACAATTATGTTGGAGGACTTGCCGAACATTCTAGTACTGTTGCACAATTATGTGATAGTGTGTGTAAAACGTACAAAAATCTTGATAGAGATTTATTAATAGCCGGTGCACTTCTTCATGATATTGGCAAAATAAATGATTACAAAGTAACCTCAAAAGGAATAGAAATTACAACTCAAGGTGAACTAATTGGACATATAGTGTCGGGGTATGAAATGGTTAAGGTAAAGGTAAAAAAAATGAAAGTACCGGAAGATATTTCCACAAAATTACTTCATATGATAATATCACATCATGGTGAGCTTGAATGGGGTTCTCCTGTTGTGCCTAAAACACCTGAAGCTTATGTTCTTCATATGATAGAGAATATGGATTCAAAATTAAATAGAATATTTGCAATCAAAGAAAAAGAACTTGAGGGAAATCCGGAAAAAGACTGGAGCGATTATGATCCAAATCTTGGAAGAAGATTTTATCTAAAACACGAGCTTGATTGAAAGGGGAATGTTTGTGGCTAAAAAGATAATAATTGTAGAATCACCTGCAAAGGCGAAAACTATAGAAAAAATTCTTGGGAAGGATTACAAAGTTATATCCTCAAAAGGGCACATAAGGGATTTACCCCAAAAAAAATTTGGGGTAAATCTAAAGAATTTTGAACCAGAATTTGAAATAATACCTGGAAAAGAAAAGGTAGTTGAGGCAATAAGGAAAGAAATAAATGGTAAAGAAGTTTTATTAGCTTCAGATATGGATAGAGAAGGTGAAGCAATTGCTTGGCATCTTTCTCAAATACTTGGACTTAATGGGAAAAATAGGATAGTTTTTACTGAGATTACTCCAAGTACTATAAGAAAATCTGTTCAAAATCCTAGAGAAATAGATCTAAAAAAAGTAAACGCCCAACTTGCTAGAAGGATACTGGATAGAATTGTTGGATATAAAATAAGCCCCCTTTTATGGAAAATTATCAAAGGTGCAATGAGTGCTGGAAGAGTTCAATCAGCTGCTTTAAAAATTATCTGCGACAGAGAAAGAGAACGCTTTCTATTTGTCCCCAAAGAGTTCTACAAAGTTTCTATAAAGCTTAAAGACTATGATATAAAGGCAAATCTTTGGAGTATTTCGGGAAAGAAAATAAAGCAGGAAAACGTGAGTGAAAAAATAGCAAGTGATATAAAGGAAAAAATAAAAAAGGTAACATTAGTTGATATTAAAGAAAAAGAGACAAAAAAATCTCCACCGTTACCATATATTACAAGTACTCTGCAACAAGATGCCGCAAATAAACTTGGATATACAGTTTCAAGAACTATGAGAATTGCCCAATCTCTGTATGAAGGAATTGATACTCCGGAAGGTCATATTGCTTTTATTACTTACATGAGAACAGACTCTACAAGAGTATCTGATGAGGCAAAACAAATGGCTCAAGATTTGATAACGGAATTGTTTGGAGAAGAATACGTCGGGGTAAAAAGAAAGGCAAGAAAGAAAAAAACTTCCAAAGTGCAAGATGCACATGAATGTATAAGGCCGGTTAATGTAAAAATTACTCCAGAAAAAGCTAAAGACCTTTTGTCAAGAGATCATTACAAGTTATACAAGCTTATTTGGGAACGCTTTGTAGCTTCCCAAATGAAAGAATCAAAGTACCTGGATCGAACGTATATTTTTAAAGAAGGAAAATACGAATTTAGAACAACAATTTCAAAGTTAATTTTTGACGGGTTTGAAAAGGTACTTACTACTTCAAAAAAAGAAATAAAGCAAATTGAGCTTGAGAAGAACAAAGAATATGAACTTGAAAAAGTAATAGCTGAAAAAGATACTACCAAACCACCTGCAAGATTTACGGAAGCTACACTTGTCAAAACACTTGAAGCAGAAGGTATAGGAAGGCCTAGTACCTATGCAACAATTATTACAACATTACAACAAAGAAAGTATGTTGTAAAACAAAAAAGAGAACTTATTCCAACACTTCTTGGTTTTGTAGTTGAAGATTTTTTAACGAAAAAATTCCCGGAAATTGTGGACAAAAAATTTACGGCTTTAATGGAAGAAGAGTTGGATAAAATTGAAACTGGTGAAAAAAAATGGAAAGAAGTGCTTGATGAATTTTATAAAGAATTTGAAAAATATTTAAATGATGCAAAAACTAAATTTTATTCAATTAATTATAAAACTGATTTACCTTGTGAAAACTGTAAAGACACTTTTTACAGTTTAAAAATTGGAAAGTATGGGTTATATTTGAATTGTGAAAAATGTGGAACAAATAAAAGCATTGATAGTACTATAAATGCTGTACAAATTGAAAATAAGGTTTATATTGAAAAAATATTAAAAGAACATGAGAAACACAGTATTGCGGAAGATTCTTGTCCGAAATGCGGGGGACATTTAACAAGAAAAAAAGGAAGGTACGGTTACTATTTTAAATGTGATTCTTGTGATTTTACAGTTTCTGGTTATAAAATAGCTAACGGTAAATGTCCGAAATGTGGTTCGCTCGTAGTTATGAAAAAAAGTAAAAAAGGTAAAAGCTATTGGAGTTGTATAAATCCAGACTGTGATTATATGTCATGGAATGAACCAAAAGATAAATAAGAATTTAAAAAGCCCCTTGCTTCAAGGGGCTTTTTAACCTTAGATCATACTTCCTTCACTAAACATATCGAAAGCATCTTCATCGTTTAGTTTTAAAGTTAATTTTTTCAGATGCAATCTTTCTTCTTCAATTATTTTATTTAATACTTCAAGACTTGGTATAAGGGCTTTTATATTTGTATAAAAAATTATTGAATCCTTTTCTACCTCAATTGCTCTTTTAAGTGCTTCTTTAAGATTTGAGGGAATGTTTTCATCATTTAGTTTAGGAAAGATAATCTCCTGGGCATATGTTGTTGCATAGCCAACCTCTTCCTCATTCAACATTCCAATAGATTTTTCTTCGTATTGTTTCAGAAGTTCTTCGAAGATTCTTGAATGTTCTCTTTCTTCATTTGCAAGTTCTTCAAATAATGTTCTAATTTTCTCTGGAGATTTTTTTGAAAGGTTAGAATAGTAAGAATAACCAACGCCTTCGATTTTTAACGCTATCCCCATTAATTCATTAATGGTCATGTTGTTCACCCCCCTTATCTTTTTATTATACCACAATAGATTTTGGCTTTGTTTTGTTATATAATCATATTGAGGTGGTCAAATGTTAGACATGTTTTTTTTGTTTGTAAAAATAGGTTTTCTTGCATTTGGAGGCGGTTGGTCCGTAATAGGAATAATACACGATACAGTTGTTACAAAAGGGTGGCTAACGCCTGATCAGTTTAAAGAAGTTATATCCCTTGCACAAATGACACCAGGTCCTGTAATGTTAAATACAGCTACATACATAGGTTTAAAATTGTACGGTATTTGGGGTGCAATTTTAAATTCTTTTTCTATACTTGTAGCTCCAATTGTTTTTACTTCTATTTTCTTTTATTTTAGAGAGAAGATATCAAAAAACAGAAAGTTGATTATGTCTCTCAGATACGGAGTTACGTTTTTGATATTTTTAACTCTTCAATCTCTTGTGTTTAAGATTGATAATATATATCAAGTAATTATCGCGATAGTGGCTTTTTTCTTGTTTATAAAAACAAAAATCCATCCATTATACGTAATTTTCCTTGCGGGAGTTTTTGGATTAATATTTCATAGATAATAAAAAAATCCACCTCAGAAGAGGTGGATTTATATTATTTATTGCCCTGATAAGTTATTTAGTAGCAATATAGAATTATTTACGAGATTTAGCATACTAGAGATTGTTGGAATCCAATCTATAGCAGTCCTGAGTGGATCGTTAGGTACAAATATAATATCACCAGGTTCAACTATAGGATTTTCCGTAATATTTCCTCCTTTTACAGCTCCACTGAGATTCACCTTTATTGCATTTCCATTTATTCCATCCTTGTAGAGGAATATAGAAGATGGTGCGGCATTTTGAGTGAAAAATCCTGCAGAAATAATAGCTTCAAGTACTGTTGTACCTTCATGAAGCTGTACTATACCAGGATTTTTGACTTCTCCGAGAATATAAGCAAAGTTTTGTGGTGTATCTACAACTTTTATTATGTCACCAGGTTTGACATTAAACGCAAGGGTATCTTCAACTTTTGAAATATCTATAATTTTTTCTTCAGAGTTTCTTAAAAGCTTTACGTATTTATAATTTTTATCAATTCCAAGCTTTGTGAGTATTTCATACAAAGTTACCTTATCTTTGTCAAGATAAATTACTTCTGGTTTTCCTAAAGCATCCATTGCATAAACGTAATTTTCAGTATCTAAATCAAAAATTATAGTACTTCCATTTTTTAATTGTAGATTTTTTGTTTCATCCCATGTGAATGAAACTTTTGTAGAATCTTCAATGATAGTCACAGTTTTGCTGATTCCTTTAGGAATTCCATTAATCTTAGCCAAAAGGGTTTTAAAATCAAATGCTTCATTATTTTTAAATTGGACTATAGTATTGGGCATATTTTTGCCAAATACGTAAACATAATTTGGTTGTCTTTCAGTTACAAATACAAAGTCATTGTCTTGAAGAATGGTGTTTTCTTCACCGAGATAAACTTTTTCAGCATCGAATTCTTTGATTATTTTTCCATTTCTCAAGATATAAACTTTGTCAGAAGAGTAATACAAATCAGGACCAATTATGAGACCTCCAAGTTTTCCAAACAAGGTTTTAAGATCAGGAGTTTCGTAATATTCAAATGCAACTCTACCAGTTTGTTTTATATACCCCATAGCAGTTACATAAATTGTCTTTTTTAATTTCACATTTAAAATAGAACCTTTTTCTATTATTATATTCTCTTTTACATTCAATGTTTTTCCATTTACGGAAATTGTTTCAATTTGTCTATAGTCACTCAATCCAGCTTTAGCAAGGATCCTTTGAAGTGTAATCGGTTCGTTATAATCAAATACGATGTATTTTGCGACATCCCCTGTTAAATACACAGCATTTGTTTCTGCAGTTTTTATAACAATAGTGTCAAATTTTTCAAGGGTGATATCGGGATTTTGATAAATAAGTGTATTTATATCGTAAGTCTCTATAGCTTTGTTTCTTACAATTAAAACTTTTTCAATTTCTTTAGGTTCTTTTATTCCTAATCTTTTAATTAAATAAGGCAAAGTTTTGGGTTCATTATACGAAAGTTTTATACTTCCACCGTTTGGGCCAACTACATTAACAACAAACGGTTCGTATACAATTTGAACAATATCTCCAGACTTTAGATTATAATCTTCATTTCCGAAAATTACACTCTTAATATCTATTACAAAATCGTTGTTGATAACTACTTTTCCATCGTGTTCAACTTCATCGTCCAAGCCAATTTTTGCAAGAAGAACCTTCAAAGTTTTAACCTCATCAGGGGTAAATTCAATTTTTCCCTTTATCTTTGAATTTCCAAGCACATAAACATAAAAATCAGGGTATTTTACTATTTTTACAATAGAGCCTGATTGTAAATAAATTTTTTCTTTGGTATTTAAAACTTCAGGACTGTATTGTAATTCTTTTCCATTTGGCAGTGAAACAATAATTTTTTCTATAAATTTTCTTTCATTTTCTGAAATACCACCACTTTTAGCAATGAGAGTATTTAAGGTTAGTTCTTCATTTACACCAAATGTTTTTACCCCAGGATTTTTTACAAAGCCAATTATATACGCATATTTTTCCTTTCGTTTTGGAATATAAATTCTAATACCCGGTGAAAGAGGGTAATCTTTGGTACCTGAAATAACATCTTCCAGATTTATTGAATTAACGACACCGTTTTGATAAATTTTGGTATTTTCAATCTCAGCATATTCTTTGTCAATGGGGCCAAGTTTTAAAAGCAATGTTGATAAAGTTAATCCTGGCACATATGTGGTTTCTAATGTATATGCTCCAAGTATTTTTATAGTTTTTTCAGAGGATAAAGGCGGTAAATAAATAATATCTCCTTCTTTTAATACGATATCGTTGTCAAATTTTCCTTGGTAGAAATAGGGGAGAAGGTTTACCGTAATAGTTGTATTGTCCCTTCTTATTTGTATATTTTCAAAATCAACTCCCGAATCTTTTGAAATACTCAAAAAAGAGAAAAGTTTTGTAATAGTCATGTCAGGGTACGTAGATATATCAAAAATTTTGTTAATAGCACCTTGGAGGAAAACAAGCATAGGAGCGTATTCAACAACGTATACAGTAATTACTGGTTGTTTAACAAATTTTTCAATATATGGTCTCAACATTTCTGCAACTTCATCTGGAGTTTTTCCTTGAACTTTTATATTTCCAGCGTAAGGATAGGGAATAGAACCATCAAGAGCGACTTTTACTGTTCTGGATAAATTTGGATAGTTGAATACTTCAATTGAAATAGTATCTCCAACTCTTATTGTGTATGAAAAAATTATAAGGGCAAAGAACAACATGAAAATAATTGTAAATTTTCTCATCGGATAACCTCCCATATGTGGTTTTCAATTTTAATCTGTTATTTATTATATCACAACGTTGTGATATAATGTGATATAATAATATATGATTTCCGCCAAAAACTTTTTGAATGGGGGAGTTATATGGATCCAGAAATCATCCAAGACGAACTTACACTTGAAGATATCATCCATATTTTCAAAAAACGATTTTGGGTTTTTATGACAACATTAATTTTAACGGTAGTTGCTGTGGTAGTGTACCTTATATATGCAACGCCAATATATGAAGCTAGTGCAACTTTAAAAATTGAACCGCAGTCTGCTGGTTCAATTACCGATTTATTTACTTCACAAGTTACGCCTGGAAGGCCTGATATTTCTACAGAGGTTGAACTTATAAAAAGTCGAAGAAATATTGAAACAGTTGTTGATGATCTTGATTTAGTATCATATTTTAGAAATAAAACTCAAAATCCAGAAATTACTAAAAATGATGTAATAGGAATTGTTAGTAATATGATATCAATTTCCCCCGTGAAAGATACAAAAATAGTGAAAATTTCTGTACAAAGTGATGATCCTATGCTTGCTAGTAATATAGCAAATAGGCTTGCAGAAGTATACAACGAGTTATTAAAAAGTCTTTCAAAGAACGAGTATACTGTTAAGAGGCACTTTATAGAACAACAGATTCCAATTGTTGAGGAAGAGTTGAAAAAAGCAGAAGATAATTTGAGAAAATTTAAAGAAGAAAACAACGTATTTGTCCTTGACGAAGAAGCAAAGAATCTTTTGTCACTTATGCTAAATTACGATAGTCAAGTAAATTCGTATATGCTTCAACTTCAAGAAAACAAAGCAACCATTGCTGCACTCAACGAGATGTTGAAAAAGGTGGATGAAAAGATAATTTCTTCTGAAACAATTACTACAAATCCAATAGTTAGCCAATTAAAATCAAAGCTTGTTGAATATAGAATAGAACTTGCTGGTCTAACACAAACTTATTCAGAAAGTGATCCAAAGGTTTTGGAAATAAAAGAAAAAATTAGCGAGACAGAAAAGTTATTGAAAGAAGAAGTTGCAAAGATTGTTACTTCTCAAGTTCAAACAATCAATCCTGCTTATCAAGAATTGTATACACAATTGATAGAAGCTCAGTACAAAGGGGAAGTGTATGATTCAATAATTAAATCACTTAATAAATTAAGAGATACTTACCAGGAAAAGTTATCAAAGTTACCATTACTTGAGCAAAAATTACTAGAGCTTAATAGGGACATAAAGGTAAAAGAGAATTTATATACACTTTTACTTGAAAAACTTGAAGAAACAAGAATAGCAGAGGCAGGTGTAGTAGGAACAGCAAGCATTATAGACAAAGCAATTGTACCTGACAAACCGGTTAAACCAAACAAGAAATTAACTCTTGCTATTGGCGGTGTTCTCGGTATATTCCTTGGTATATTATTTGTTTTTCTCGTTGAATATGCAGATAAAAGTATAAAGGATGAAGAAGAGTTAAAAAGAATTGCAAAAGGGAAAGTAATTCTTGGTAGAATTCCAAGATTTGAGCTGAAGAAAGATTTAAAAAATCCTGAGTTAATAGTTTTAAATAGTCCAACATCTCCACAAGCAGAATCGCTAAAGCTTGTATCAACTAACATTAATTATTCGGTTACACCTGAACCAAAGGTAATAGCTATTAGTAGTTCTGGACCAGGTGAGGGGAAGACGATAACTGCAGCTAATCTTGCAATTTCATATGCTCAAAATGGTGTTAACACCCTTTTATTGGATCTTGATATGAGAAAACCTAGAGTTGAAAAAGTACTTGGTTTAAAGCGTTTTAATATGGGAGTTGTGAATCACATCTTAAAAGATGTCCCAATTGAAAAGATTACCCAAAATTACATGGAGAATTTAGATATCATACCTGTTGGACCTCTTCCCCCAAACCCAACTGTTGTTTTAACATCCAAAAAATTTAAGGAGTTAATAAATACACTAAAGGAAAAATATGAAAGGATAGTAATAGATCTTCCACCAATTCTTGCCGCTGCTGATGCATTGATAGTTTCCAAACACACAGATGGTATGGTATTAGTTGTAAGAGCTGGTACAACTCAAAAACATTCTTTGAGAATTGCAATTGAAAATATTGAAACATCTGGAGCAAATCTTCTAGGAATAATAATTAATGATATTAATGAAAAGTCATCTAATTATTATTACTATTATTACTATTATTATTATGATGAAGAAGGAGGAAAAAAGAAGAGAAGGTTTAAAAGGCATAAAAAATAAAAGTAGGTGAAATTATGTTAGATATGCATACACATATTTTACCTGCAGTAGATGATGGAATAAAAACTGAAGAAGAAGCATTTTTGGTACTTGAGGAGTATAAAAAAAAAGGTATAAATATTGTAGTATTTACCCCTCATGTTAATCACTATAGTGTGAAAACGAGTATAGAAAAGATTTCTGATACGTATAAAAGATTAAAGCCAAAGTTTGATGAGATAGGTGTAAAAACATTTCTTGGAAGTGAAATTTACTTAACTGAAAAAGTTGAAAAATTTATACCAATTAATGATTATTTTTTGCTTTTAGAACTTCCTAGAGATGTTTATCCCATGTACTTACTTGACAAGATTTTTGAATTTCAATTGGAAGGTTATGAAATAATTTTAGCCCACGTTGAAAGATATAAATGGCTTAAAGATAATGAACTATTAATTGATAGATTAAAAACAATGAATGTTTATTTTCAGATGAATTTTGAAGCAATTGAAAGTGATAACTATTTTCTTAAAAATTCATTGATTGATTTTCTTTCAACTGATTGTCATGGCAATTTGTCTGAGATAGATTTTTCATTTTTTGAAAAATACAAAGACATATTTGAAAAAAGCATGGAAATCTTAAATTTAACATAACAGAATAAAGAGTTTAGATAAAAATGACCGGGATTTAACCGGTCATTTTTTTTAAACCAATTGACATATCTTTGTCATTATAGTATAATGTCAAAAATTAAATATTAAAAGATGTTTATCTTTATAATATTAATTTTAGGGGGGAGTATATGCAAAGCTATCATTATAATATTTCGATTTATCCCATGTATAGATTTATGATAAATATGCTCATAATTGGGCCAGTTCTGGTTCCGTACATGCTTTTAAAGGGACTAGATTATACCCAAATAATGTTATTGCAATCAATTTCTGCAGTTGCGGTCTTTTTGTTTGAAGTACCGACGGGAAGTATTGCTGATAAATTTTCAAGGAAGTTTTCCCTTTTCTTGTCTGGATTATTTATTGCAATATGTATGTGGATTTATATCGTTTTCAATTCATTCTTCATGTTTGCAATTGCTGAAATTATTTTTGGAATAGGTTTTACATTTGGAAGTGGTGCAGATTCAGCATTATTATATGAAAGTTTAAAAAAACTTGGAAGAACTTCTGAATATCAGCAAAGAGAAGGAAGTGCTTTGTCGTATGTATTTATTGGTCAAGCTATTGGATCAATAGCAAGTGGGTTTCTATTTAAAATAAATGCTGTTATACCATTTTGGATAAGCTTCTTAAATGTTTTAATTGCCGCAGTTATCGCTTTATTTTTCGTTGAAACTGAAAGAGAAAAAAGTGAACATAAATATGTAACACATGTTTTGAAAAGTGCAGGCCTTATTTTTAAGATACCACGTGTTTTTTGGGCAATGTTTTATGCGATGTTGATGGGTTTTGCACTAAGGGTAGGTTACTGGATATACCAACCATATTTTTCTGCGATTCAACTTGATATTGCCTATTATGGTATAGTATTCTTTTTATTCAATTTAGTGGCTGCATTTAGTTCAAAAGTACTAGTGAAGAGATACAAGAATGTAAGGCCAAGAAAAGTACTTCTTGCTTTATGTCTGTTGATGGTGATTAGTTTTATAGTACCAGCTATGTTTCTTTCGAAAATTGCGCTTGTGATTATTGCACTTCAGCAAGTGGTAAGAGGTCTTCATCCTTCAACCTTAAGGTTTTATATAAATCATCAAATAGAAGATAAATACAGAGCTACTGTGATTTCTTTTTCAAGTTTACTTGCAAATTTATCATTTGCAATACTTGCCCCTTTTGTTGGATGGGTTCTCGATAACAAAGGGACAATTCCTGCATACTATACAGTTGGACTTATCACTCTAGTAGGTACGGTGTTTTTGTATCAACTGCGCAAATTTCAAAAATCAAAAAATTAATTAATTTGAAAGAAAATAAAGTCTAAAGTATCCAAGAAAAGCTGGGTTAAGTTTAATGGGTCTCCAGGCCATATCGCCTAACATCATATTTTCAAATGTAACATATCTTATTTCACCGTTATCAGGACCTGTATGATATACAAATCCGTTCCCAGTATATATCATCACATGATATGGAAATTCCGGATCTTCGGGGTGAAAATAGAAAACAAGATCGCCTGGTTTTGCATATTGTCTATCAAAAGAAACAAATCTAGTATTAAAATGCAGTAAATTATATGCATTAACATAACTTACAAAAGATTTTCCATTAAAAAATATGTTAATTCCCAGAGGAGTATCAGGATAGTTGTATTTTTTAACATCATCAAATATTGGACCTTGATAATTGGTTTTTTCAAACCAATTATCATCATGCTTTTTCAAACTTTCTTTTAAAGCATAAAAAATGAATCCCGAACAATCTTTTGTGGTAAATGTTGGATGTTCATTATTTACGTTATCTAATGCTATTGCTACAAACCATAACCTGAAATTTAAGGAATCTTGTACATCCAAAAGCATTTCTGTTAGATATTCTTTATTAATTTTCCCAGTGGGAAATAATAAAGTTTGACAAATTACCATTAAAATTATCAAGAAAAACTTCAACTTCAGGTTTTTCATATTCTCCCAACCACCAATATATCACTCCTTCTTGAAATTTTTCATCTAAGTTGTATAACACCCAGTGAAGAAGTTCGTGAAGTAGTATCTTTTCATATATTCCCTTCGACTTAAGAATATTTATTGGTTGAAGAATAATTAGAAAATCTTTGTATACACCACCTATGCTGTACGGTTTACCTGTGAGTAAATTAAACTCATACAGGCTTTTAGCTTCATACAAAAGTACAGGAGTTGGAGGTAAAGTCAGACTTGCCTCTTCTAAAAATACATTCAATTCGTCCCACACAGAAAATGGAATTTCAAAATTTTCAGTATTTATTGGTATAACAACGTTGCTATTTGATAATAAAGGTATCAAGAGAGCCAATAGCAAAAGTGTCTTCATAATACATGTTGAAAATATAGGTTGGTTTTTTAACAAAGGTTCCATTGTAAGTTACCCTCCAATAATAGTTGAGTTTTCCAGGGTTAAGGTAACGAATGAAAAACGCTATTTTGTCTTTTTTAAGATCTTGATAAGAGTACCAAAGGTTATAATCTTCATACCATTGGTATGAAAATTTACCGTAATAATCGGGAGTTTTTTCACTGTAATTTTTAATAACTTGAGCACAAGCGGGTAAGTACTCTTCTACTATAAGATATTCACCTTTACCATCAATGTTAATTACAGTTTTTAAAAAGTCTCCTTTATGTATTTCAAAATCCTGATTTGCCGCAAATTGTACACTATAAAAACCATCTTCAAAGTAATAGTCGTTTCCAATGAATTTAAATGGTCCTTCTATTACAAGGTTATTATTACTAAACGAAACAGGTGTTCCGCCATGAATTATTTTAGAAATATCATCAGGAATTGGAGAAAAAAATGTTGGTGTTGATGTATATGAAATGCTTACAGGAATGTACTTACTATCTAATGGTAAAAATGCATCTATGTATTTATCATCGAATAATACTTCGTATCTTTTGAAAAGTTCATTTTGTATTTTAATTCCATTAGAAACATTTTGAGAATGGATTTTCTCAATAGATTTAACTTCCACATAACCATTACCTTTTACAATAATATTTTTTTCGTTCTCTTCAATGATTAGATTACTTTTGTATTTTTCAAAATCTTGACTTTCTATTATGGCAAGAACTGAAAGTGCTGTATCTTTTGTCGAATACCAGAACGGGCCTCTTTTCATACTTAATAAATAATTGATCATTTTATCTCTTAGATCAAGATATTTATTATTTCTTGAAAGAGTTCTTATAGCAATACTTGTAAGTTGGACGTTAGAATAAAATCCTGTACCTTTAATGTACGCTTTATCATTGTCTTCAATAGCGTATTCTCTAATTTTTTCTGGAGAGGTGTAGACATAGTCGATTATATTTTCGCCTTGAAAATCAACTTTTTCACCAAATAGATTTAAAACAAACGCAGAATATCCATTCAATTTTTGTTTTTTAAGATATATAATTGCGTTTTCAATAACCTCGTTTGGAAAATAATAACCTAATAGTTTTGTGTAGTACAAGCCCTCTAAAACATATGAAGTCATGAATACACTGCTTTCATCATTCATCCACCAGCCCCATCCACCATCACGATGTTGAAATTTTAAAAGTCTTTGCAATCCTTTTAGAATAATATCATCGAGGTTTGGATATTCAACGAATTTTTTTGCAACAAGCGCGGGATAGAAAGAACTCATTGTTTGTTCTACACAGCCGTATGGGTATTTGATTAACGCCTTTATTGAAGGTTTGAGAATATCTTTTATATTGTTTATTATTCTTATTTCATCTTCTTTGTTGAAAATCTTTTCACCGTTGATTTTTATTATTTTACTTATATTTTTTTCGAAATATTGTGGTTGAATTGGAATAGAAATTTTTATTCCATCATATTCATTAAGCATTGAAGCCTCAGCAGTTATTGTAGCTGTTCCTTCATTTGAAACTTTTATTTTAAATGGAATTTTTAAATCTTTTTCTATATAAAAGGTACCTGATTCAAAGTTTATCATTTCAACATTTTCTGCAGAAAGTTTAACTTCTACTTTTCCTTTGTTTCCAGTGTAATTTTTGATGTACAAAAGTCCATTTACATTATCACCTACTGTTAGAAAATCTGGTACGAAAATCTTTATTTCAAAAGGTTTTGTAACCACAAAATTGATATTTCCTTCCGCAATATAATCTTTAGAAATTTCATAAGCGGTTACTCTCCACTTGGTAATACTATCCGGTGCTTTAAATGAAAATTCATTTTCATATAATTTTGGGTTCCAATACGCAGTTTCTGGGAAATAGTCCCTTATTCTTCTTTCACTTGTTTCTTTGGTTGAGGCGAAAATATGACTTTTGATATTTTTTTCAAATTTAGAAAGAGAGCCAAAGTAAATATATCTTATCGATTTATATACATCAAAGTCTGGATAAGGATGTTCTGGGTATAAATTTTCCAAAACAGATGGTGGATTTGAAATGAGATATAATCCTTCATCTACGACACTTACAATCTTTAAAGATTTTGATTTTTCAAATGCAACGTTGACAAATTCTCCTGGTTTATAAACGCTTTTATTAAGTACAATATTGAGTTTTTTAACTCTGTTATGTTTAATCTTAATATTTAGCAAATCGTAAGATTTTAGGCCATAAAATTGCACAAAATAACTTTTTGCAATTTCGTCATTGGGGATTTTAATTGTAACTGTTTGTTTTTTGGTTATTAATATAAAATCCCTTATTTGTTCTGCACCTGTAACTAATATTCCTACGTCATTTTTTGGTTCTACTGTTATATTAACTGTTTCTCCTAATTTTACCTCCATTTTATCTGCGGTTAAAATACCACTTTCTCCTCTAGAATATCTTGTGAATATATTTTTGATTTCTTTGCCAAACTTTACAGTGACTTTCCAAACGTTTTTTGGTATTTCAATCTCTGCCCTTCCGTTTAACACTTTAAAGTAAGAATCAACATCATTAATTGTGACAACACCTATACCGTTTAAGGGATTTCCCGAAAGATCAGTTATATACAATTTTAAAATGTTATTTTCAATTTTACTTTCAATATTTACATTATCTGCTTTAGCTTCAACGTAAATTTTCTTGTCGTATTGTTTTCCAGAATCATCAACTACCAAAGCTTGAATCTTATACATTCCTGGTTTATCAAGATGGAGATAGTAAACAGCTTCACCGTTATTATCTGTTACAACTCGCATTTTATTTATTAAATTTGTATTGAGAAAACCGTAAAATAGAACTTCTGCATTTTTAACGGGATCCCCATTTAAATACGTTGCTTTCAATTTTACTTGCAGGGTATTGCCAGCGACGATCTGAGTTGAACTGGGAGTTAATGTAATTGTATATGTTGGTTTTGTATAATCTTGAATTAAAAAATAGAACCATGAAATTACATCATTATTTTCTTTTACGATTACTGTATAGTTTCCTGTTATTATTTCAGAGGTCGTTTTATAATCAAAAACAGCACCACCATACTCATCGGTTTTAAATGTATTAGAATATATGATGTTATTAAAAGGATCTTTCAAAGAAATCGTTACAGTGGAAGGATAAGGAATGTATTTATCTTTTGATCTTTTAAACAAATTAACCCTGAAATGAATAATATCTCCAGGTTTATAAATAGGTTTATCGGTAAAAACAATCGCTTTTTTTTCTGGATAACTAGACCAACCACCGTATTTTGAAAGAAAAACCACATTGTTATCAATAAAAAATACCTTGCTTTTGTAACGTTCAATATCAAAGTTAAAAATAGGTCCAGTTAACGTTTTTTTGAGATTTTTGTCATAATAATATAGTTTATTAATAAATCTTTTGTTTTTCAAATCATATACAGAGAAAAACAATTGTTTTTTAGAGGAAGCTACAAATGCTTCAAAATGTGTTAGGAAAAATAAATTGTTAACTGCATTTTTTCCTCCTTTTACAAGCACATAATAAGCTCCTGGGATATCTGGAAGTATTATTTTATACACGTCATCAGATTGCTTTTTAAGCGTAAAATCTGAGATTTCCATATCGCCGTAAAGTATTCCTTGTAACACATTTTTATTAATGTTAAAACGGAATACCTGTACATAGAATTGTTCATTAGATCTAAAATAAATTGTTCGATTGGGATAGATTAGAACATCTGGTGACGTAAAATAGATTTTTGAAAAAGAAATTGCAGACGCTAAAATAAGTAGTATTATAAGCAATTTTTTCATAATATCCCCCCTTAATTGAAGGCACAGCATTAATTTATACGTAATAATTATATCAAAATTTATTAAGAATTCAATGTGGTTATTTAAGTTATTGTTAATACATTGTTAAGTGCATAAATTTCTAAAATGATGATATAATGAAAAATATAGATTAAATAACAGAGGTGATAAGATGTTTTATATTATTTTTTTATTTGTAATTGTTTTTGAAGCAATTTGGGAAGTAGTTTTGGGAATTTGGAATATGAAATATTCGACAAGTTCTACATCTATTCCAGAAGTTTTGAAAGATAAAATTTCTGAAAAAGATTTTGAACGTTCAAAAAAATATTTAAAGGATACTACACGTGTAAAAGTTGCCTCAATAATATTAAATTTAATACTTACTTTGGTGTTTATTTTTTGGGGATTTCCGTATTTTGAAAGTTTAGTTTCAAAAATTTCTAATTCGGTAATTCTCCAAGGATTGATCTTTTTTGGAATATATTGGGTGATTAACATTCTTGTAAATCTTCCAATAAAGATGTATTCAAACTTTATTGTAGAAGAAAAATATGGTTTTAACACGATGACTTATAAAACATTTATAGCAGATACTATAAAGAATATGGTAGTAAGTATTGTGTTATTCACCCCGCTTATAGCATTACTTATTTGGATATTAAAGGTTGAATCTAATTGGTGGTGGAAGGTATCTTTAGTTTTTATAGCTTTTCAACTGTTTGTTACTATGATATATCCCATATTTATTGCACCGATATTTAACAAATTTACCCCTCTTGAAGACGGTGAGTTAAAGAAGAAGATCAACAAGTTATTAAAAACTGCACAATTTAAAGTATCAGATATATACGTTATGGATGCATCAAAGCGAACAAAAAAACAAAATGCTTACTTAACTGGTATTGGAAAGTCAAAAAAACTTGTGTTATACGATACAATATTAGATTATTCTCAAGAAGAAATTTTAGCAATTGTTGCACATGAATTGGGACATAATGTGAAAAAACATATTCCAAAACTTCTGATAATAGTTTCTATTTTCTATACATTAATGATATATTTAGTAAATGTTGTATATAACTATATATTAAGTTATCATGTATTTAACGTATCAAAGCCTTATTCAGTATTTATATATGCATTTATTTTTATCTCTTCAGCTATTTCCTTTATAGTACCAATAGTTAATTATATTCAAAGAAAGTTTGAATATGAAGCAGATGCTTATTCTGCTAAATTAGTGGGAACTACAGATTATTTGATTTCAAGTCTTAAAAGGTTAATTAAAGAAAATTTATCCAATATAAATCCCCTTCCACTTTATAAAATATGGCATTACAATCACCCTTCTCCTGAAGAGAGAATAAAAAGGCTGTATGATTTAAAAATATGAATGGGATTTTTGTTTTTATTCTTGTATAAAAATTCCTTAGTTTAGCAGTATTTTAAAATAAAGGGAATATGTGGTATAATCACCTCGTAATAAACGAGCTTTCTTTTTGCGAGGTGATTATATGGTAAATCCCTTCAAGTTTGGTGTGGTTGTTAAAGGGCATGATTTTTGTGATAGAGAAAATGAAATAAACGAGATAATCTCTGATATTAAGAGCGGGGTAAGCATTACTCTCATTTCGCCTAGAAGATATGGAAAGACTTCACTTATCTTAAACATATTTGACAGGTTGAATTATTTGAAAACAGTGTATATTGATTTAATGGGAATTACGACTATTCAAGATTTCTTAGATGTTTATGTAAGAGCTTTTTTTGAATATCTTGGGGGAGTAAAAAAGATTACAGCTTCTTGGAAAAAGATTTTTCCAAATCTTGAAGATTTACAAATAAATTTTGGACCATTTGGCGCCAGTTTTAAAGTTTCACCGAGTATAAAGAATATCGAGGAGGTTATTGCATTACCTGAGAAGATAGGTGGACAAGTTGTTGTTGCACTCGATGAATTTCAAGAAATTACGAATATTAAAGAAATTGACCTTTTAGCACTTTTTAGGAAAAAAGCTCAGTTGTTTGAAAATACGACCTTTATTTTTTCTGGAAGTAGAAGACATGTAATGTACGAAATATTTTCAAATCTTGAAAAACCATTTTATAGGTTTTCCAAGATTTACAATTTAGGTTCGTTAAATAAAGAAGAGGCAGTCGGTTTTGTGAAACACAAGTTTGAATCAACAAATATAAAAATAGATAAAAAACTGGTGGAAAGATTATACGAAATATGTATGGGTCATCCATATTACATGCAGTATATTTCACATATTTTATGGAATATATCATCAAATAATGAAAAGTGTTATGAAGAAAATTTAGAAGAAGCTGTAAATTTAGTTCTTTTATCTGAAAGACCAATGTTTGAAGCACTTTGGGATTCGTTGACTTCAAATCAGAAGATGGTTTTAAAAAGCATATCCTACGGAATTTCACCGTATGATTTGGATATAAGTGCAGGAAGTGTAAAAGCTGCGCTTGATAAGTTAAAAAAGTTAGACGTTGTTGAAAAAATCAATAGAAGATACAACGTGGTTGATCCATTTTTTTCAATGTGGTTAAAAAATTTATAACTCAAAAATTACGAGCTCGCATTTCACGAGGTAAATGGGTAAGAAAATAGAATTTTTTAGTTGTATAACTGTGAAAGTGCTATAATATAAATATAGATAGGTAGATTTAGTAGAATTTCTTTAACTTAGATTGAAAAGAGGTGAATTAGTGCATAACAAAAAATATGTAACAATAAGAGATATTGCTAAAGCAGCGGGTGTTTCTATAAATACAGTTTCAAGGGCTTTGAATGACAAACCAGATATAAGTGAAAAAACAAAGAAGAAGATTTTGGAGGTTGCTGAGGAACTCGGATATGTTCGTGATTTTGCAGCTTTGTATATGAGAAAAAAAGCAACGAATATTATAGGAGTAATTTTGGAAGATAGTGCAAATATGTTTTTTGCAGAGGTGTTAAAAGGTATAGAAACTGCCGCTAGGAAATATGGCTATCATATAATTTTGATGAATACTGAGAGAGAATATGAAGCTGAAGAACAAGCAATAAAACTTCTTTTGGAACGGAGAGTAGATGGACTAATAATAGCACCTGTTCAAACTAGAGAAGAAGATTTTAAATTACTTCTTGATAAAGATATACCTTTTGTGGTTTTAGGAAGACATATTAGTAATTTTGTAGTTGATGAGATACATAGTGATGAAATAAGTGGTGCGTTTTTAGCTACGGAACATTTAATTAAAACTGGTAAGAAAAATTTGGTAATGATTGATAATTTTCTTTATACGTCTGCAGCTAAGATGAGACTAGAAGGTTATAAAAAAGCATTGATGGATTATAATATAAAGTTTGATGAAAAAATGGTTTACTTTTCATCACCACAAATAGAGAGTGGTTACAAAGTAACAAAAGAAATATTAAAGAATGGAATTAAATTTGATGGAATATTTTGTTATAACGATTTGATAGCAATAGGAGCTATGAAAGCTTTGAAAGAAGAGAAAATAAAAATTCCAGAAGAAGTTGCGGTAGTAGGATATGATGATATAGCGTTTTCTAATTTTGTGTGTCCCTCATTAACTACAATTAGAATAAAAAAGTATGAAATGGGTTTTAAGGCGTTTAAAATGTTATATCAAAGATTAACAAAAAGAAGGAAAAAACCTAAAAGGGTAATTCTAGATGTTGAATTAATAAAAAGGGAATCAACATAAAACGAAAAAAGCTGGCTTAAAGCCAGCTTTTTTGTTTATTTTTCTTGTTGTTTTAATTTTTTAACGATAAAGGAGGCAACGTGAATTCCTTTAGTGCCACGTCCAAATCCTGCATCAAGTCCATTTTCAACGGCAAGATCGTTATTAATCTGGGTTCCTCCAGCGATAATTAATATTTTATCTCTAATACCCTTTTCAACTGCAAGTTCATGTAATTTTTTCATATTTTGTATATGAACATCGTTATGAGTGATAATCATAGAAGCAAGTATTGCTTTTGCTCCCGTTTCTATCGCTGCATCTATTAACTTTTCAGGTGGCACACTTGTTCCAAGATACGTGTATTTAATACCATACTTTTCGATTCCGCCGTGCTTTATATCAAGTATTTCCCTTAAGCCAACTGAATGTTCGTCATTTCCCACTGTTCCTGCAACAACGTGAATTGGGTTGTTTTTTACAAATTCAAATATTTCTTCTTCAGGAAGGGTTTCTGGTTTTTTTGGAATTACTAGTTTATCAACTTCAATTTCAAATGGAACTTTTGCCTTTACTTCAATGTACGTTCCTTCAGCTGGATGTAATACGCTTTTGTGAATAATTGTCGGTTCTTCAAGTCCCAATTTTTCACACATGGTAATTGCAGCAGCTTCTGCAAGTTCTTCAGGAAGGGCAAAAGTCATATCTAATTGTATCCATCCATCTGAGAACCATTCAACTTCCGGTTTTATAACGTTTCTTTTTTTCATATCACGGATTTTTTCAAGTCTGATTTTTACATTATCAGTTTCGTCCAATTCATCTATGAATTGAATCTTATCTGGATTGTGGAATGTACAACCTCCTATTAAATCACATGGTTTTTCAACACCTTCTGGTAGGTTATTGTACCCGAAATGTTCACAAACTGGTGCCATGTAATCTTTATCTCTTGGAACGACAGTATTGGCAGCAATTTCACCATCTTTTTTTCTTGCAATACCATCACCTATTCTTTCTGGATAGTATCCATTATCTACAAACATACCAGCTTCTAATGCTTCAAAATATCCTCCCATTTCTAAAATTTCTTCAAGCATTAGAATAGCACGCATTTTTAGTTCCCTTACTTTTGTTCTTATTTCTTTTTCATCAATTTTTACATACTTTTTCATACCATCTAATGCTATAAGGGTATGTTTTGCTGTTTCAACTCCTCTAATTGAATTTACATGCCAAGGTACGTTTCTTCCTTCATCTGGAGTGATTGTGGATTGTAAATCTGCAGATGTAAGTCTTGATATTAATGTATTTAAAACGTGAATTCTTGTAGCATCAAAGAGATCTGATTCTATGTATCTAGTATTCATTTGTGCTCTGAATTTAAAGCCATCAAAAAGTTCCCTTAACGCAACTGCGTATGGAAGATTGTATCTAAATTCAGGCATTGGAGAAACAACGGGAGGAACAGTTGAAAGAGCTATGTATTCTTTTCTCATACCAGCTTTAAGTGAATACATACAGTTTATTCCATGTTGTACTAGAAGTTCAGGCATTACAGTCCAGGCAAGTTTTGCAGAGGCATTTGCGTTATGAGCACCATCAATTTGGAGCATATTTACAGAGGCCATGATTTTTTTTGCAACTGCTGCATCTACGAATGATCGAATCGGATTTATACCCCTATACAACACATTGTATTGGGGGTCCTGATGTGCGCCATTAACTCCTTCTTCGGCAAAAAGAACAGCAATTTCAGGACCAGCAACACCTGAAACATAACTATGAAAATTAATTGGCCTTCCAACTTCTTCTTCAATTAAATCAAGAGCTTTTCTTGTTGCACGAAGTTGTTTTCTTGTAATGGGAATTCCTCCAACACCTTCAGGTGTACCTTCTATGAGGCTGTCGTAATGAGATTGTCCCAGGGTTCTAATAACCATAATATGATCTGCGCCATGCCAAGCAGCCATTCTCATTCTTCTAATATCATCCTCAAATCGTCCAGATGCAATTTCAGAAGTTATTATAACGTCTGGTTGAGGATCAATATTACCAAAATAATGGGCAGCTGGTAAGGGGATTGAATTTTTCAAATTTTCACTTACTTGGTAATATTCGTATTCTCCTATTTTGGAACCATCTGGAAGGTGTTTTCTCCAAGTCCATCCCTTTCTTTTGGGCCTATATTTATCAAGGTCTTTTAAAATTTCATCTATATCAATTTGTTTTTTTGGATCAAGCATCTTTCTTCACCCCTTTGAAAATCCTATCTACATCTTCCCAATGTTTTCCTTCAATAAGCTGTCTCCCAGCTTCAATGATATCCAAATTTTTTTCTTTTGCTATTCTCCAAACAATGTGTCCTGCGCCTTTTGAAAGTAAATCTCTTTGAAAAATCATATCAACCAATTTTTTTGTCTCAATGCTGTTAAACCCCATTCTTAAGAGTACGGATCTCTCAACAGAGGGGGATGTATGAGTCTCAGCTAATTTTATTAGAGGTTCAACAACTTTTTCAACGAGATGCCAAAAATATTGGTTTAATTCTTCATCAGTCATTTTTTGTAAATGTTTACTTCTTTCCTGAAAATCATCTTTTCTAGGTTTCAATTTTCTTCACCTCCAAGGAATTCACTAATAAATTGTTTTATTTTTTCTTCAGTTGTATTTGTATCTTCTGCCATGAATTTTATTTCTTCATTTGTGAAATTCTTTTTGTTGTATCTTTTTATAACTTCTTTTACGTAACTCCTTCTAACATCGTCCATATTAAGTTCAATATATCCAATTTGAGAGGGGTGTTCTGGTATAACGATTCTTTTACCTGGAATATCCTCTTTAATTGGATCGCCACGTTTTATTTCCATCCCCATTTTTTTTGCAAATGTAAGTTGGGCAGAGGGAAGTTTTCCTGCGCCCGTGTATTCGGTTTCGTTTACAACAATTACTTTATCATCATCCATTTCAAGAGCAAGAGCAAATGCCGCTGCAAGAGACGTATTTCCAGCTGGTCCCCTTTGCATACCCTCAAGTTGAGCGAGCATCTCAGTTATATAAAATACTTCTCCTTGAGTTACAAGAAGATATCTATCCATATATCTCAGAGCTCTTGCAGCATTTTTTGGAACATCCGATCTATCTGGAAAGGTTGCAAATGGAATGCCAAAACCTGTATGTCCAGTTGTAAAATATTTTTTATTAAAATCATTGTCACTTGCCATGTGGAGACCTTTCAGGTTAACACTTGCAGCGATTATTTCTGTATCAATTGCCCCAGCTTTTTTCAGTCCACGGGCCGTTCCGGTTAAAATTCCACCGCCTGCGTGGGTAATTACAACTGCATCTGGATATTTACCTACTAATTCTTTGGTTTGAATTGCAATTTCGTATCCCAAAGTTTCTACTCCGGCAATTGCATACGGTGTATAAAGAGAAGCATTGAAGAAACCAGTTTCTTCAAGTAAAACAAGGGTGTAATAGAAAAGTTCAGGTCCAACGGTTAATTGAACAACTTCCGCACCATATGCTTCACATGCTCTGCCTTTTTCGAGTATTTCTGGTTGACCAATCCATCTACTATCATAGCATTCCTGTGTAATTATGCATTTTAACCCTCTTTTTGCTGCTTGAGAAGCAACGGCAGCACCATAGTTACCACTAGTTGCTGCGATAACTCCCTTGTATCCATGTTTTTGAGCGTGATACACACTGACAGAAGCTCTTCTGTCTTTGTAGCTGCCAGACGGGTTCGTTGCTTCATCTTTAACAAAAATTCTTGCACCTTTTCCCTTTTGAGCAATTTTCTTAATCAATCTATTTATTTGTTTTAATTCAACAAGTGTAGTGTTTCCAACTCCTGTTTCTGCTTGTATTTCTCTTACTTTATCTAAGGAGTATCCCACTTCTTCCATCATTTGTTCATAATCAAATGCAAGTTCTGAACTCATAAATTTTTCATAATCTATTCCAACGGCTTTTTTCATTATTTCATTTTTTCTTGCTAAGACAGCCTCGTATGATATGTCACGCATTGTTATCACCTTCTAAAATCTTTCTCAGTTCAATACCAATAGTTATTAATTCAGGAACGGGTTCACCAAAGTCATGTTCATATTTTGGATTAATTGCTACAAGTTTTCCTTTGATCCTACGCCCTATCAAAGTTTCAATTTCAACTTCTTCACCTAATTTTGCTGTCTCATTTATTAAAAAACCTTTTACCCTCATTTCAAGGGGAACTTTTTTTGTATCATTAGGTAGCGAAGCAGTTCTTTCCTCGGGTTTAAGTAACGTTTTTTGGATTTGTACCCAATCACCCTTTTTGGCTTCCATTCTATCACCTCATTTGATTGAAAGGATCGACCTTGGTACTGGCAAGTCTGCCATTGATTTTAAACCAGGTTCTGCATTTACAACAATTGGTATCATATTAGTTGCAATGGCAATTGTTGCTTTTCCACCTGGAATCTCCGGTTTTATTGCAAGTTTTATATCAGGATCTCCGTAAATTTCAATATAATCTCCAGTTTCAACACCTTCAAGGTGTGGGTGAATTTGTTGAGGATGTTGCATTTCTATAACTACCTCGTCGTCTATGTATGCTTTTGCAGAATGGTTACAACCAGCAACCATTCCAGGTTCCACCTTTACTACAGGTGTTTCCCTGTGAACCTTTGAAATAATTGGTTTTCTTTCCTGCTCTATTTTAGTAATGTTCCATCCAAGTGCTTTTGCAATCATCATGATACTTTGTGGAAATCCTATGTGTCCTACAATTTTTCCATTTTTTAACCCTTCTTCAAATTCTTCTGGTGTTGTTCCAACACCCTGAGTTTCCATAACGGTTTTACCGAATGGTGAAAGATCATTTATTCTCCTTGCAACAATTTTATTAACTTTGTTGCACACGCCAGTTAATGCAATAATTAATGTGTCTAATACAAAACCAGGGTTTACACCTGTTCCAAGAATTGTGACACCGTATCTTTTTGCAAGACTATCTAAATACATAGATTCTTTGATGTGTGAATCAAAAGGATATGCCATTTCTTCAGCTATAGTTATTACATTGCAGTGGTTTTTCACTGCATATTCAATTTGTGGTAGAACATCCTTAACAAAAGAAGATGTAGCAATTACAACTAAATCAGGATTTGTTTTTTCTATTATTTCTTTGTTATCAGAAACTACAATTCCAATTTTTTCCATTTGTAAAATTTCCCCTACATCTTTTCCGATAAATTCTTGATTTAAATCTATTACGCCAACAAGTTCTAAATTTTTACTTTCAATAACATTTTTAGCAATTCCTTTTCCCATTGCTCCAAATCCCCAACTAACTATTCTCATATCTTTTACCTCCTTGTTTTTATAACATTCCAACTTAATGGTATCATGTAATTTAAAAGTTTTCCATCTTGTTTAAATTCAATTAATTTTACGTAAAATTAATGAAGTGAAAAAAATATCATTATGCACGTTTTTATAAAAGTATGCGTTAGTATGCTTTAAAATGTAATTTCAAAGTAAGTTAGTTATACGAACCATTTGGTTTTTAAGTAGCAAAAGAGTTATAATATCTACGAGTATGTTTTAAAGGGGGGAGAATATGGAAAAGTTATTAGTATCGGATTTATTAAAATTTACATTTCTTTCTGGAATTTCTATTTCTCCGGATGGTAGATTTTTAGGTTATGTAGTTCACAAAATGGATAGCGAAGAGAATAAATATATATCAAACATATGGATTTACGACATGAAAGATGGGAAAAATTTCCAACTTACATCATTTGGGCAAGAAAGTAATTTTATATGGCTTGATAATGAAACACTTCTTTTTCCTGGAGTAAGAAATGAAAAAGATAAAAAAAGAAAGGAAAATGGTGAGATTTTTACTTCTTTTTACAAAATAAAAGTAAATGGAGGAGAAGCCACAAAGGCATTTGAAGTTCCGTATATAGTTAGAAGAATAAAAAAATTAGATAATGATAGGTTTATACTGTTAGCTATGTACGATAGAAGAATACCTGATTTTTCTAAAATAGATGAAAAAGAAAAACAAGAAGTATTAAAAAAACTGAAAGAAGAAAAAGATTACGAAGTTTTAGATGAAATTCCATTTTGGTTTAATGGAGTTGGTTTTACAAACAAAAAAAGAGAGAGATTGTATATTTACTTTCAAAAGGAAAATAAGCTTGAACCTATTACAGATGAATTAACCAGTGTAAGTCATTTTGACATATCAAAAGATAAAAAAAGTATTCTTTATATTTCCAATAGATATAGCGATAAAATGGAAATAAGGTCTGATTTAAATATTTATTATTTCGAAGGAAAAAGGTTTGAAACATTAACACATAAAGAACCTTTCAATTATATTTACGCATATTTTTTAGGTGATTCCATAATTTTTGCTGGAACTGATATGAAAAAATTTGGTATCAATGAAAATCCAAAGTTTTACATGTTAAATCCCCTTACAAAAGATGTTAAACTTTTAACACCTAATTTTGATCTGAGTGTATGGAATAGTGTGGGTTCAGATGTTAGATATGGTTCAAGCATAAATGCAAAAGTTGACGGAAAGTACTTATACTTTATTACAACCGAATGGAACAGTTCGTACCTAAATAGAATTGATGAGAATGGAAAGATAGAAAAATTAACAAAAAAAGGTGGTTCGATTGATGGATTTGATGTAAAGGAAGGGAAAATTTTCTTTATCGGTTTAAAAGATTACAAGTTACAAGAATTGTATAAATTGGATTTGAATGAGGAAGAAAAGCAAATTACTACGTTTAACGAATGGGTAATAACTAAAAAACATATTTCAAAGCCAGAAAGATTTACATTTTTAGCAGGCGATGGTACGGAACTTGAAGGTTGGATAATTAAGCCAATTAATTTTGATGCTAGTAAAAAATATCCAGCAATTTTAGATATACATGGTGGTCCGAAAACTGTGTATGGAGAGGTGTTTTTTCATGAAATGCAGGTTTGGGCAAATGAAGGCTATGTTGTAATGTTTACAAATCCAAGGGGAAGTGATGGAAGAGGGAGTAAATTTGCAGATATCAGAGGAAAGTATGGAAGAATCGACTACGACGATTTAATGAAATTTGTCGAAGAAGTGTTAAGAAGATATCCGTTTGTTGATGAAAACCGTTTAGGAGTAACAGGTGGTTCATACGGTGGCTTTATGACCAACTGGATTATAGGCCATACAGATAAGTTTAAAGCGGCGGTATCACAAAGAAGTATAGCAAATTGGATTTCGAAATTTGGGACAACAGACATAGGATATTATTTTGTTGAGGATCAACATGCTGCAACTCCATGGAGTGATTTTGAAAAACTTTGGTGGCATTCTCCAATGAAATATGCAGACAGAGTAAAAACTCCAACATTGTTTATTCATTCTGATGAGGATTACAGATGTTGGCTTGCGGAAGGAATACAAATGTTTACTTCATTAAAATATTTTGGTATAGATTCAAAACTTGTAATATTTAAAGGAGAAAATCATAACTTAAGTAGAGGTGGAAAACCTAAACATAGAATAAGAAGGTTACAGGAAATTACAAGTTGGTTCAATAAATATTTAAGATAACTTTAGAATGAAGAATGTAATAACTAGAAAAAATGGCGCTCCAGAAAAGCACTATATCCGAGAAAAGAAACAAAAAAACACCCCCGGAGTGGCAAGATAAAAGCGAGAAGGGGGTGTTTTTCATTAGCAAAAAAGAGATAGATCAAAAAAAGGAAACATTTGAAGAAAAAATTAAAGGAATATATTTCAAATACAAATGTATTTACAAGTATCGTTACGTAACAATTGTATTGTGAAAGGAAAAGAAAACAATAAACCACAAAAAAGTTTACAGATTAATGAAAGAAATGAGCCTTTGTGCAAGGGTACAAAAGAAACTTTAGAAGCAAAAGAGCATGAGAAAAATTTGTAAGTGATATAGCAGAGATTAAAACAAAAAGAAAGAAATTTGTACTTGACGGTGATTCAAGACATATTAAAGAAGAATTGGTAAAGATACATGTGGAAAAGACAAAAGAAGAATACAAGAGGTTGATATCAGAATACATAAGATTTTACAATGAATAGATATTTCAAAAAAGATTGAAAAACATGGCTTCGGTAGAATTCTGAAGCCATGTCTTTTGAAATATTAATAGTTTCTTTTTTTATTTGTCCCGCTTGTGGGGGTAAGTTCAGTTCGGAAAATTATTTAATTTCTTGTATTTCTAGCATAAATATCAAATTCATCAAGAATTTTATATACTTTGGAAAGTTTTCTGTTTTCTTCTTTGGCAACTGCTTTTACAACAAAATGAATACTTCCATCTTCTACATTTCCAACAATATAATGCAAATAACCTGCTGCACTAGCTTTAGAAAATGGTAGATAGGAAACATCACTGGAATACAATCCGTATCCAAATGGTGCACCGCCACCACCCGTTGTTACATACATTACACCATCTTTAAAAAACCTCTCATAATGATGGATATGTCCATTAAAAACCGCAGAAACCTTATATTTTACAAAAAGATTATGCCATTTCTCACGAAATTCTTGACCTCTCCCCTTTACATTTGAGAAAAAGGGATGATGAAATAATACTATTATATAGGGTTTAGTAGTTTTTTTCAAATCATTTTCCAACCACTGTGTTTGATAAAAATCCAAATTTGTATTTTCTTGAACATTACTATCAAGAACAATATAATGCACAGGTCCTATATCAAACGAATACCACTGTTTTAAGAAATCTCCTCCACCTTTTCTGGGGGGCATAAAGGCCTGGTAATAGTAAACCGCATTGTGTTCGTGATTTCCTATTACAGGCATAATAGGTGTTCTTGAGAAAAGGGTATGTCCGGTATTAAAGAAGAAATCCCATTCAAATAGTTGAGGGCCACTCTCTACAAGGTCTCCTGTATGAAGAACAAAAAGTGCCTTTTCTTTCGACATTTCGTCACAAATAATTTTGTGCCAATCGGTATTTGTCCTAGTATCTCCATAAACTAAAAATTTATATTTTTTATCTCCAGCTGTCTTAAAAGATATCTTTTCTTTTAGCTGCGCTGCAACAACTTCAACATCATAAACGGTTGCAGGTGTTAAATTATCAACCTTAATCATATGAAATGTATCATAAAGGTTATCCTCTATCATTTTACCGTTGATAAATAATACAGCTGTACTAGGTTTGTTAACTTTAAATACTACATATACACTATCCGTTGAAAGTCCAGTAAGATAAGGTTTCCATAAAAATTTAGTTTCTTTGGGTGAATCAAGAAATATCCTATCTTTTGTAAAATTTCTTATTTTCAGATCTTCATTCAATAATTTAAAATTATCGCCGTTACCCGAAAAATAAATTTCACCATTAAGTTTACTAGTAGATACATCTACGGGTGTATCACCATTTAACATTACTACTTTTATATTATCTACAGGTTTATTTTGTGTATCCAATACTATGTATTTATTTTGATAATCTATCAAACCTAATTTTTCCTTTAAATGATGTATATCTTTATCAAGAATAATATCAAAATCAAATTTGGAGTAATCATTTACAGGAACAGATTTTATTGACAAAAACATTAATGCACCTATTCTATACATTGATAGTGCATTTGGAAAAAATATACCATATGCAACATGTCTACACTGAATAAAAGTATAATTTTTCTCTTTCAAGAAGATAGGGTCTAGATCACTTTCTTTAAAAAACACTCTTAATTCCTTAGGCTCTTTAGAAAGCACACTGACGTGAAGCCCATCTTTTATTAACGAATACTCAACAATCACATCTTTGACACCATTTGTTCCATACGCTAGTATTTTTTTATTATCTGACACTTTAATTTCTTCAAAAGAAACTTTAGATTTGTCAAGTGTAAAATACATATTATATACTGCATCAAACATCGTATCCTTCAATGCTAAATTCTCAAGAAGACCGTCATTTCCAATAGAAGCAACCACATTTTCATTTGATAAAACAAAGCTTTCGTTTTCCACAAATGGAGTCATTCCCTTAAAAATAATCGATGGAAAAACTACAACAGAGAATATTAAAAGAAAAGAAATAATTTTTAAACGCATTAACTAAATACCTCCTTTTTAGTGAGTTTTTAGTAATATATTATATCATAAAAATAATAAAAAATATGGTTCTTTAAAGGGCTACACTTATTTTGTTTTTTGGAAATATGGTGTGAACGGATAATAATTATACGTCTTTGGATATATTGTTTGAGACATTCGATTTTTGTAAAAAAAGAGCTCTTAAGCTTGCATTTTTTAATAAGGATTTTCACTGTAACATCATTACTCGTAAGTCCAAAGGTAATTTAAAACTCACACCATTGTTTAACCTTATTTCCACCGTTTAAATTTTTACTTTCATCCCAGGTTCTGATTATGTAAATTTCTATATCTGTTAATTTACTTATAAGTACTATTTTGATTTTTGGAATAACTATTCCTGAGACAATATACGCTTCTTTAATTGTTCAAACATACGTTTTAGGATTTCTCATACCAGTACTCTTTAACCTTCGAATGAAACTTTCAGATTTATTTTGAAAGGCAAATACCACGACTATAAGCAAAACCGTTAAGAATGATACAAAGCTTTTTCTCATATAAATTACCTCTCATTAATAAATTTTCAACTTAAATAATACAAATTTTACCTTAAAGAAATTTAAAATGATATAATCCATCTAAGGTGATTTAAATTTGAAAAAGAATGAGAAATAAGAAGAATGGAATGGAAAGATAAAAAAATTAACTGAAAAAGGCGGATTATAGGTGTTGGCTTGCGGAAGGAACACAAATGTTTATTTCATTAAAATATTTTGGGATAGATTCAAAGCTTGTAATATTTAAAGGAGAAAATTATGAGTTAAGTAGAGATGGAAAACCTAAACAAAGAGTAGATAACTTCAGAGTGAAAAATGTGATAACTAGAAAAAATGGCGCTCCAAAAAGAGCGCCATTTTTGTTTATTTTCCTCTCATTGGAGGGGTATATGGAGGATGTTGTGGCATTTCTTGTTCATTATCATATGGTGTTTCAAACTTTGGACCATGCATGGGGCCATACATCGGACCGTACATTGGACTATACATAGGGCCATACATTGGGCCATACATTGGCATTCCTCTTAACATTAACTTTTGGTGTAATCTTCTTTGATATGCTAGGTTTTTCATAAGTTCAAGTCTGTTTCGAATAATCTTTCTGTAAGGTATTTCAATTGTAATACCATTGCTAGAAAGTTCAAATGCCAAGTTGAAAGAAATATTGTCGTTGAATTTAACTTCTACTGCTTGAAGTTCAACTTGCATTCCAGGTTTTAGTTCAATGAATCTCCACATTGGTCCAATGTAAATCTCCATCTCTGTTCCTTCTTCTGTATCAAGAATAATTTTTGATTTGGAAAGACCGGTATCAAGTTCTATATATACTTCTTTAATTGTACCTATGTATGTTGCAGGATCACTGATTTCTAAATTTTTTAATTTTTGTACCATCTCTTGATAGTTTAGTGGTTTTTCAGTATTAAAAGGAAAAGCAAATAATGCGCCAATAAACAAAACTGAAATTAATAAAACTGATAACTTTTTCATACTTTCACCTCCTTGTGTGTTATGTTAAATTAACCTTTGAGAATAATATTTTTCAACCTTTTATATTCTTCTTCGTTAATTTCACCTCTGGCAAATCTTTCATTTAGTATTTTTAAACTTTTGTTGGTTGTTTCAGAATAGGTGTCGTTATGAAAACTACTTGCTGTAAATATATGTTTAAGTAATTTATAAATTAAAAATGCAACAAATATGAATACAACTATTCCAATGATTGGCATTAACCACCCAAACCATCCGAACCATCCATCGTGCCACATAAAAGGACTATGATACCAGTACATTGTTTCACCTCCTTTAGTTTTTCTATCTTGATTATACAGGTTTAACCTTAAAAAAACCTTAGAATTTCTAATGTTATAATTTAATTGTGAGGTGATTCAGATTGAAAGGATATATTAAAAAATTAGTTCAACTTGTGGAATATGAAAGAGACGAAGAGATAAAAAAAATGATATGGGAGATAAAACATTTATCTGGTGAGCAAAGAGAGAAAAGGGGGAGGGCAATTTTAAATCTAAGGCCCAAAGTCATTGGTGAAGAACTTGGAATGTATCTTGTAAAATTTGGAAGGAGTAGATTGATAGAAACAGAAATAGGTGTTGGAGATGAGGTAATAATAAGTAAAGGTGACCCAATTAAAAGCGATTTAAAAGGAGTAGTTGTAGAAATAGGAGCAAGATATTTAATTGTGTCTATGGATAACTTATTACCAAAAGATTTTAAAAATGTTCGAATTGATTTGTATGTAAGTGATGTTACGTATAAAAGACAGATTGAAAATTTAAAAAATCTTTCTGAACGAGGGAAACTAGTGTTGGAATTTTTGCTTGGGAATAAGAAATTAGATGATGATAAAGCTGAAAAAATAGAATTATTTGACTGTGATCTTAATGAATCACAGCTAAGAGCTGTATCAAAATCTTTATCAAGTACGACTTTTTTTCTTGTTCATGGTCCCTTTGGTACAGGAAAAACAAGAACATTAGTTGAATATATAGTTCAAGAAGTAAAAAAAGGTCGAAAGGTTTTAGTAACAGCTGACAGCAATATGGCGGTTGATAATCTCGTTGAAAGACTCAATGAAAAGGTAAGTCATGTTAGAATAGGACATCCGTCGAGGGTATCAAAAAAATTACAAAGTTCAACTCTTGCTTTTAAAATAGAACATCATGAAATGTACGAAAAGATAAAAGAATTAAAAAATAAGTTTGAACAATTGATTGCACAAAGGGAAAGGTTTCAAAAACCGATACCTAAATGGAGAAGGGGACTTTCTGAAGAGCAGATTTTAAAACTTTCAGAAAACGGCAAATCCGCAAGGGGAATACCTAAATGGGTAATTGATAATATGGCAAAATGGATAAGATTAAATCGGCAAATTGACGAATTAAAAAGTAGGATAAAGATAATTGAAGAAAGAATTGCAAAGGATATAATAGAAAATTCAAATGTAGTATTTTCTACAAATTCTTCTGCATTTTTGGAGATTTTGAATGATTTTACATTTGATGTTGCAGTAGTTGATGAAGCAACTCAAGCAACGATACCAAGTGTACTCATACCACTGTCAAAGTCTACAAAATTTGTTTTGGCTGGTGATCACAAACAACTTCCTCCAACTGTGGTTTCAGAAAGAGCAAAAGAGCTTTCTGAAACTTTATTTGAAAAATTAATTAAAAAGTATTCTTTTAAAAGCGAATTACTTAGAATTCAGTATAGAATGAACGAAAAGCTGATGGAATTCCCCAATAAAGAATTTTATGATGGAAAATTAGTTTCGGCTGTTGGAAATATAACTTTGTCTGATCTTGGGTTTTATGGAAACAATAAAATAACTGATGCTAATAACGTATTAATATTTATCGACACTTTTAAGAAAAAAAATAGGTATGAAAGTAGAAAAAGTGATTCAACTTCTTATTTTAACAGTCTCGAAGCGAAAATAATAAAAAATGTAGTGAAAGATTTTATTAAATTAGGTGCAAAGAAAGAATGGATTGGTGTAATAACTCCATATGATGATCAAGTCGATTTATTAAAGTCAATGGAGTTGGCCGTTGAGATAAATACTGTTGATGGTTTTCAGGGAAAAGAAAAGGAGATAATAATAATTTCGTTCGTAAGATCAAATAAAAAAGGTGAAATAGGTTTTCTTTCAGATTTAAGAAGGTTAAATGTTTCTCTTACAAGAGTAAAGAGGAAATTAATTTGTATTGGAGACAGTTCGACATTAAAAAAACACCCAGTTTATAAAAGATTCATTGAATTTGTGAAAGTTAAAGGTACGTACATTACCTTTAAATAATATCACAAACCGGGCCACCCAAATTCAAAGGTGGTTTTATAAGGTAGTTCTGAACCATCTCTTTTTATATCAGCAATTGTACTTATATATTTACTAACAAAAATATAAGAGGTTGTTGTTGAAGTAACTAGATATGATATATTTTTCTCAGTTGAAAATCTGTATTTTAAATAGCTGTTGAAATTAAGCTCTGTATACGTTGCGTTACCGTCTGAACTTTGAATATCGTCCCAGAAAGCTGCATTATCGGTCAAAAATTTTTTCCACATATTTGCAGTTGATAAAAATAGAATTTTAGAATACGTATTTTCAATACTTTCAAAAGTTCTCTGTTCAATTTCAATTGCTTCTTTCATCAATGGTGAAATAATGAGGGCCACAAATGATGAGAAAAGTAGTAAAATTAATGCCATGCTAATGTTTACGAGTCCTCTTTTCATATTTTTCCCCCTTACATATTAGAAACTATGTTGATTGTTCTTGACTTTATTATAGGTTCTTTTTTCCAATTTGGTTGCCATACTATAGTAAATTTTAGCCCTATTACAGTAGTTGTATCAAAGCCTATGGAGTTTTTGGCCGTATTTATATCCATTTCTTTAATTCCATTGTCAAAGTAAATAACAGAAATTGAAAAATCTTTAACATCGTTTATTAAATCGATCTCTACGGTGTTATTTGTAATGTCTAACATAGGATAATACCTTATCATTGAAACTTTTTCCAATGTTTTATCGTAGATAACCCTTATTTGTCTAAAAGATTTTGCAAATAAATCAGTGCTATTATATATTGGATAAATATATTTATCATCTGAAGTTAATTCCACAGTTCTATTTGGATTAGCTAAATTTACTTCTCTTATTGAAAATTTATCATCTATTTTCACTTCACCAGGATAGGTACCTGATCCTGATAATTTGGTAACTTTTAATTTAGCGTACCTTGTATAATAACCTTCAGTATCAGGTGATAATTTGTTTTTGATAATTGCCCATTGTATTTCACCAACTTTTTCGTTATATAATGGAGAATATGTTCCATCGTTATTTCTAACGAAAAAAACAGGATATGTTACAACATATGTCAAATAAAATATTTTCTGATTTTTGTCTTCGTAATAGTCGATACTATTAATAAGCCAACCGTGATCTACAATTTCGGTGAATAACCTTCCCTTTTGAACGTAAGAGTTAGATCTTCTTGGGATATATGTGGGGACATAGAGATTTTTTAAAAGCTCAGAACCACTCCCAGCAAATTTTACTTCATCGTCAAGAATATCGAATAAAAGTGAGATAGAACTTTCAGCATATAACGTTCTTACGTTTGTTTTTGAGATTTTGTATGAATCAAGGGTATTGGTAACAATCAAATAAATTATAGAAAAAGTAATGGAAGTAATAATCAACGTAACCAGTAATTCTACAAAAGTGAAAGCTTTTTTCATATTATCACTCCAGAATCTCAGGTAATGAGTTTGTTATTTTTAAAACTTTTTCATCTTGATCTAATTGCAATTTGATTTCCATATTACTATATTCAGATGAAAAAGAGTCATTGAAGAATTTTAAAAACAAAGCATCACGAGAATAGATTTTAATATCGTTTGTTATAGAACCGTTGATGTAGACAGTTATTTCATCTGGTATTTCAACTGTAACTTCATTTCCATTATCAGATACGCCATCTAGGTCGTTATCTACGAAAGACGAAAACTTTTTGTTTGCATATTTTATACAGAAAATTTGGTTTTTTAAAAATGCTTCTCTGCGGGTTGAAACAAACAAATAGTATATCCTTTGAATGGTATTATCAAGCCTAGCTTGATTGGATAATTTTACATAAACAGTTGTGTATAATCCATATACAAATCCGAGAGCAATTGCTGTTATAACTAAAACTATAAGTAATTCAACTAATGTAAAACCACTTTTTATATGTTTATTCATTGTTGTGGCACCACCCTGGTTTCAATGTATTTTCCATCAGGTGCAGTAACGCGGACTTTAACAACGACAATATCTGAAAATATAATATTTTGATTATTTGAAACCATATAGATCATATCTTCCAAATTTTCTATTTCTTTTGTGATTTCTATGGTGTACTCTCTATCATTGTATGTTATTTTAGAAGTTCCAGTAGGAATTAAAGAAACATCCATGAACGTCAGAGTTTCAGTTTCGTTTAATAAGATGTTTGAAAGTTCAATAAGGTGTCTATTTTCTAAAGACTTTTTAAGTAAATTTCCTGTTGAGACAATGGCAATACCAACAGCCATTGCAATAATAAGTAGTGCGACAAGTGTTTCTACAATGAACGAACCTTTTTTCATTTCTCTATTCTCCTTTTGACCAGTTGAAATTTTTGATAATTACTTGTGATTGTTGAGTTTCTACTATATATTCCAGTTCTACCAGATGTGGAGCAGAAGTTTCACTTTCAGGAAATAAAACTACGATTATTTGAGGATCGGGCACAGGCTTGTTAAAGACAATAGTAGAAGTAAATTCTTCCTGAATAGGCATTTTTGGAAAACATCCAGGAGCCAAAGGATAGCTGTCGACATCGATTAATTGAGGGTCTTTAATTCCGCTTTTTATGTATCGTACTTCGAAGAATCCGTTACCAAGGCTTTTATCAAATTTTAAAGTTACAGTTATTTTTTTAATAAAATTTTGGGGCAAATCTTTTGGTAGGATTCCAACAACATTTGGAATATAATCGCTAATTAAGACTCCCCTTTCTGTGACATAAAGTTTCGAGGTTCTAGGGAAAATCTTATAGAAATTTCCAGAGTGATTCCCGTCAGCGGCTACAAAATCTGGGATTCCGTCGTTGTCTAAATCTCCAATAGTTCCAGCGTCAAAGTCATATGGTGGGTTATTTTCATATGAATAACTTCCATGAACAAGTTCAAGACTTAAATATTGCGGTTTATTATCATTAGTTATTCCAACCCCTTTGAAAAGATAAACACTACCTCCAAAGTTTTTTCTTTGTCTCCAGGCGTCAGTTCCTACAAATATATCTTTATATCCATCCCTGTCAATATCACTAATTTTTATAATAGTTGGTGAAAAACTTGGAAGACTTTTTGGGGATTTGGAATTTGGAATGGAAGGATCTACAAAAGTTGTTGGGCCCAGTTTTCCATCATTTTCTACTATTTTAAGACTGTTTTTTTTGCTAAATGTGAGTTTGTTATTAACCATTTTTCCAAAGTAGATGATTATATTCTTTTTGTTGGTGTGACCAGCAACGATATCAATTATTCCATCATTATTTACATCTCCAACATCAAGTACTCCACCGCCATACCATTCATCTGAGGAAATACTTCTATCTTCAAAAAGAAAGATTATATTTTTTTCGTTAAAAAATCTGTTGATTCCCTTTTTGTAATCATTTAACCAAACCCAAAATCTTCCTTTTCTATCAACGTACAGGATATCTTTAAATCCATCACCGTTATAATCAAAACTCGCCATAGCTGAAACGGTCCAATTAGTTACAAATCCGCTTCCTGCACTTCTGTTGTCTATTTTAACTTTAAAATAGTTAATTCTATGGTAAGAGATTTGTTTTGGTGAAAGAACATCATTCACATATTGTGCATAAAACCATGAATTATACGAAAACATATCTAAACTTCCATCGTTGTCAAAGTCGTCTATAATCATTGTACCATCACCGTTATATACAGGAAGATAATATTTTCTAATATCTTTTAGAATCAGATTTCCTTCATCATCAAACTTTTTGTTTTCTTTGATCACAACCTTTCCATGATATGTCAAAGAAATGATATCAGCATATCCGTCATTGTTATAATCAACAGCAAAGGTTTGTGAAACATCACTGAAAGGTCCCGAATCAGAATCAGCGTAAATAGCGTTTATTTTATAAACATTTACAGCAACTATTTTGCCTTCAATAACTCTGGTAGCGATGTTTTTTATAAAAATTGCACCCCATGCCTTTTCGGGATATTGTTGACTGTAGTTTAAAATTGGAAATTTTGCTGTAAAAGTTCCCGCTATCAAAACAATTTGTAATAAAATCAAATAAGTTATTAAAAGTCTTTTTAACATATTAAAACCTCCTAAGTTTTCCAAATAATATTATATCATAATAAAATTATAAATAAAAAAATAAAAAGCATATGTTTGATTATTATGATACAATAAAAAATGGCAAAGTAAATTTATTAATTTTGAGAGGAGATATTTTTATGAGGGGACCTTATGCACCGTATTGATAATATAGTCTTTGATCTAGGAAGAGTATTGATTAATTGGGATCCGTATAGTTATATGATAGAGAAATTTAAGACAGAAGTAGCTGATTTTTTAAAAAAAGCTGTGTTTGATACAGATGATTGGGATTTGATGGATAAAGGAGAGTTAACAGAAGAAGAATTATGGGAAAAAAAGTTGATAAAATATCCAGAATATAGGGAATATATTTTACATATGAAAGAAAAAGTTGTAGAACTCCTAACTCCAATTGAAAAAAATGTAAAATTAATTCCTGTTTTGAAACATAAAGGATTTAAGCTATATATCCTTTCAAATTTTAGTAAAGTGACGTTTGATAAAGTATATAAAAAATATGACTTTTTTAAATACTTTGATGGAATGATCATTTCAAGCCATGTGGGGGAGATAAAACCAGATGAAAAGATTTATAAAATACTAATTGAAAAGTACAATATAAATCCGGAAATTTCTTTATATATTGATGATAAAATTGAAAATATTTTAACTGGACAGAAGGTAGGTTTTAAAACTATACATCTTGAGAAACCGGAGTTATTGAAGGCAAAATTGAGAGCATATATAAATTTTTAATGGGGGGATTAGATGAACTGTGTTCTTATTATGGCAGGTGGTAAGGGAGAAAGATTTTGGCCATATTCCACAGATGAGAAACCAAAACAATTTATCAATCTTTTTGGAAATAAAACAATGATTCAACAAACTATTGGAAGATTAGAAGGGATCGTACCATTTGAAAATATTTTTGTTGTTACAGGTGAAAGATATTTAAAGCTTGTAAAAGAACAGTTGCCAAATATTTCCGAAGAAAATATTATTATAGAACCAGTAGGTAGAAACACAGCTCCTTGTATTGGACTTTCAGCATTTTATATAAAAAGAAAATTTGGAGATGTAAATTTAGCTGTTTTACCTGCAGACCATCTTATACAAGACACTCAAAACTTTAAAAAAGCACTTTTAAATGCTTTTGAATTTATTAATAATAATAAAAGTGCAATTGTAACATTAGGTATAAAACCAGATAGACCTGAAACGGGATATGGTTATATAAAATTTATTGATAGTGAAAATGTTGTTTTAAATGAAACAGTTTTAAAAGTTGACAAGTTTGTAGAAAAACCTAGTAAAAATATGGCTGAAAAATATTTAAAGGAAGGTACGTATCTTTGGAACGCTGGGATTTTTGTATGGAAAATAAGTACGATTATAAACAATATTAAAAAGTTTCTACCTCATACATTTGATATTCTCGATGGTTTATTTACTTTTTCCGAAGAAGAATATAATCTTAAACTGAGAGAATTTTATCCAAAGGTTGATAATATTTCCATAGATTATGGCGTTATGGAGCATGCCGAAAATATATATGTTATTCCTTCCGAATTTGGGTGGGATGATGTTGGTAGTTGGACAGCTGTCGAAAGACATAGTGATAAAGATGAAAGCGGGAATGTAAAAGGCGAACATATATTTTATTTTAATTCAAAAGGAAATATAGTAAAAAGTAAGAAAAAAACAATATTAAATGATGTGGAAGATCTCGTGATTATTGAAACAGACGAGTATCTTATTGTTTCAAAAAAACAAAGCATACAAAAAATAAAGGATATAAAGAAGAAAATGTTGAATAATGAATGAAAATAGAAAACATTAAAAAAAAAATATGGCCCTGTAACAGGGCCATATTTCTTCTTTATTACATTGGGAAATATCCTCTTTTTTTGACAGCTTCTGCTACTCTTCCAATTGCAACTATGTAAGCAGCTGTTCTCATATCGGTATTGTACTTTTGTTTTGTTGCAAATACTTCTCCAAAAGATCTTTTCATGATTTTTGTTAACTTTCTTCTAATATCTTCAATTTCCCAGAAGTGACTTTGTAAATCTTGGACCCATTCAAAGTAAGATACTGTGACACCACCAGCGTTTGCAAGTATATCAGGAACAACGAGTATATCTTTTTCAATGAGAATTTTTTCAGCTTCTTCAGTAGTAGGGCCATTTGCACCTTCAACAATAATCTTTGCTTTGACGTCATTTGCAATTTTTTCAGTAATTGCATTTTCAAGTGCAGCGGGGACAAGGATATCTACATTCATTGTCAAGAGTTCTTCATTAGTGATTGGAGTACCTTTTGGATATCCTTTAATGATTCCACCGTTTTGATCTCTGTAGGCGATCAAATCGTCTATATCAAAACCTTCGGGGTTATAAAGGCCACCAGATACATCACTTACTGCAACAATTTTTGCACCATATTCTTCGGATAAAATCTTTGCAGAGAAAGAACCAACATTACCAAAACCTTGAATGGCAACTGTCGCTTTAGAAATATCAATACCACTTACGTTACAAGCTTCTGAAGCAGTGATTGCGACGCCGCGTCCTGTTGCTTCAGGTCTTCCTTCAGAACCACCAAGATCAAGAGGTTTCCCGGTTACTACACCTAATGTTGTTTGACCTACGTTCATGCTAAAAGTATCCATGTACCATGCCATGATTTTTGCATTGGTGTTTACATCTGGAGCGGGAATATCTTTTGTTGGTCCAACCATCATTTGAATTTCTGAGAAAAATCTTCTGCTAAGTTTTTCTAGTTCTTTTTCTGATAACTTGGATGGATCAACTCTTACTCCGCCTTTTCCTCCACCATATGGAAGATTAACCACAGCACATTTCCATGTCATCCAGAATGCGAGTGAAGAAACTTCATCTAAGTTTGTTTCTGGATGATATCTTATACCACCCTTTGCTGGTCCTCTTGCAGTGTTATGTTGAACTCTATATCCTTCAAAAATTTCAACTCTGCCATCGTCCATTACTACCGGAAAATGAACTGTAAGTGATTTTTGGGGCCAAAGTAGAAAGTTACCTATGTTTGGATCTAAATCCATGAGTTTAGCAGCTTTTAAAAATTGGTGCTGAGCCATTTCATAAAGTGGACCAGGAGCTTTAAGATTTCCCATTTTGCTGATCTCCATTTTTAAATACCTCCCTGACTTTTTGTAGAAACTCAACTTTATTATCACGTAGAAATACGATTTTTTCAATACTCATATTTTGTGAAAATCCTAACATAATTGCAAATTATGGCAAAATATATTCTATTTCTTTAGTATGCTAAATTATGCTTTTTTTATAAATTAAAAAGCTCCCTTAAGGGAGCTTAACATTGTTTTATGATAACCCAACAATATTTCCATCTTCATCAATATCAATATTTACAGCATTTGGAATTTTTGAAAGTCCAGGCATTCTCATTATATCACCTGCTAAAGCTACAACAAATCCTGCTCCAGCGGAAAGTTCAAAATTTCTAATTGTAAAATCGTAGTCTTTAGGAGCGTTTATTTTCTTGGGATCATCTGAGATACTGGATTGAGTTTTTGCAATTATAACTGGCAAGGTGTCATAACCATGTTTCTTTAGAAATCTTAGTTTGCTCTTTGCAGTATCTGTGTAAATAACATCTCTAGCACGGTAAATTTCTTTTGCAAGAATCTTAATTTTTTCTTCAAGGCTCATATCATTTTTAATTAAAGGTGTATATTGATTCTCTACAATATTTTCTAATACAAGGTTTGCAAGATCAATCGCACCTTCGCCACCTTTTTCAAAAGCGTAAACTAATGCATGGGGTGTTTCGCAATGTTTTGAAAATTCTTCCAGTTCTTTTTGAGTGTCGGTATTGAAAACATTAAGGGTTACAACAACAGGGACGTTGTATTTTTTCAAATTTTCAATATGGGTTTTTAAATTTTCTAATCCTTTTATCATTGCTTCAACATTTTCTTTATCAAGTTCATTTTTCTTTAATCCACCATGATATTTTAATGCTTTAATAGTGGCAACTATAACTACAACATTTACATCGTATCCCGCTGTAGGTGCAACAAAATCAAGGAATTTTTCAGCACCAAGATCGGCTGCAAAACCAGCTTCTGTAACAACATAGTCTGCAAGTTTTAGGGCCATTTTGGTTGCGATGATACTATTTGTCCCGTGAGCGATATTGGCAAACGGACCTCCATGTATAAAAGCTGGAGTATTTTCTATGGTTTGCACAAGGTTGGGTTTAATTGCATCTCTTAACAGTGCTGCCATTGCACCTTGAATTTTTAAATCTTTAACCTTAATGAGTTTTTTATCATAACTTTGTGCAACAACGATATTTGAAATTCTTTCTTTTAGATCTGTAATATCCTTTGCTAAACACAAAATTGCCATTATTTCAGATGCAGCTGTTATAATAAAACCATCTTCCCTAGGATAACCGTTTGCAGAACCTCCAAGGCCAACTACAATCTGCCTTAATGCTCTATCATTCATATCCATAGTTCTTTTCCAGTATATCTTTGCTGGGTCAATTCCAAGTTCGTTACCAAACTTAATATGGGCATCAATTACGGCAGACAGAAGATTGTGTGCAGCAGAAACAGCATGAATATCACCTGTAAAATGAAGATTTATGTTTTCCATTGGAAGAACTTGCGAATACCCTCCACCAGCAGCTCCACCTTTGATTCCGAAAACGGGCCCTAAAGAAGGTTCTCTTAAAGTAACTATAGATTTTTTTCCAATTTTATTTAGAGCCATCGAAAGTCCTATACTGGTTGTAGTTTTTCCTTCACCAGCTGGAGTAGGAGTCATTGCAGTAACAAGTATTAATTTTCCATCTTTTTTGTTTTCAAGTGTTTTAAGTATTTTTGTGTCGACTTTGGCAATGTATTTTCCAAATGGTTCTAGAAATTCGTCACTAATACCTATTTGTTTTGCTATTTCTTCAATATTTTTTAAATTAGCTTTTCTTGCAATGTCAATGTCACTTTTCATGACTATCCTCCCTTATTTCAAATTTCGTATATCCATTCTTACTTTCAATTGAGATTTTCAGATTCATCTGATTACAAAGTTGTTTAACAAGAAAGAGACCTAATCCATGACCTTTGGAGCTTCTCGATTTGTAGAATCTTTCAAATATCTTTTCTTGTTCTTCTTTACTAATTCCAGGACCGTGATCAATTATTTCAATTTTATTTTCCGATAATTTTATCTCATATGGTGGTTTACCATGAAGAATAGCATTTTCAAGGAGATTTGATATAATTCTTTCTAAAGCTTCTTTATTGGCAATAATTGTCCCATTTCCGCTGAGAGATATTTTAACATTATATTGTTTTTCTTTAAGTTTTACTATTTTTTCTGTTAAAGGTCGCATGTCAATTTTTTCTGTTGTAAGTTGATAGTTTTTAGATAAAAGCAACATATTTTCTATTAGTTCCTTCATTTTATATGCAGTCTCCCTTATTGATTCTACCGATTCTTCGAGAATGGTTTTGTCTTTGTAACCCCATCTCCTAAGCATCTCAGAATATCCAATAAGGTTTGCTATAGGTGTTTTTAATTCATGAGAAACATTTGAAACGAACTCTTCTTGGAGTTTGTAATTTTTTTCTACTCTATCCATTAATTCATTGAATTTTTCAACTAATTCATCTATTTCATCGTTTGTATTTGGTTTAATAAATCTGAATCCAAGATCATTTCCTTTAATATTTGCGAGTTCAGTAACAAAATTTTTAAGGTGTTTCATTGAATTTTTTGAAACAATATACGTTAAAAAGCTTGTTAAAGAAACAGCCAAGATATATATAAGAAAAAATCGCATACGAATATCATTTAAAAATCTCATTATTGGAGTAATATCTTTAGCTACTATCATTTTTTCATTTATTTTTAAAAAATAAAATGTTCTATCACCTATTTTTTGTAAACCACTCATTTTTATATCTAAATATCCTAAATTATATGGATCGGAGAGTACTTCTCCGTTATAAATGAGATAAAAATCTCTTTTGGAATTTTGCAGGAACATTCCCCTCATTATTCTTTCCATGGTACCAAACCCATGCTTGTTTAAAAATGTGGCAGATTCTCGCAAATCGTTTTTTATTGAATTTATTGCAACAGTTCTAATTGAAAAATAGAAAGTTATTAATACAATTGATAAAACGATAGCAACTATTAAAGTTGTAAGATAAGTAATTTTTGAAGTTAAACTCATACTAATCCCCCAGCTTTTCAAGTTTAATTTTTTCAATTTCTTTTTTTGTGAAATAATATTTTGTATTACACCATTTACAGACGACTTCCGTTTTTTCTTTATTTAAAAGAAAATTTAAATCTTCCTTAGTCAAGACTTTAAGTGATTCGTATGCTATTTCTTTTGAACAATCACATTTAAATTTTACCTCTTTTTCAAGTATTTGTTCAATTGCGTCTCCGAAAATATAAGTTATTACATCAAGAGGGCTGTGATTTGATAGAAAATCACTTATAGGTGTAATTTCTTTAAACTTTTTTTCAATTTTTTCAATGATTTTTTTATCAAGACTTTTGTCGAGAATTTGGATAATAATTCCGCCTGCCTTTTTGATACCATTTTTGTCTATTAAGACACCTAGTGCAATGGCAGACGGAATTTGTTCAGAAACAGTAAAATAGTATGCTAAATCTTCCGCAATTTCTCCGCTAATTAAAGGAATAGGAGTGACGTAAGGATGTTTTAATCCTAAATCTCTAACAACTTTTAAAGTTCCTCCTCCAATTGCCGATTTTAAATCAAATTTTCCTTCTTTATTCAACTGGTAATCTAAGATAGTTGGTGATATATAACCTCTTATATTTCCATTATGTTTAGCTTGAGCAACAATGCTTTTGAGTGCACCACGACCTTCGATAATGTAAGTTAATCTTTCTTTTTCAGATAACCATGGAATCATCAATGAAACTCCAGTTAAAAGGCGTCCCAATGCAACTGCTGGTAAAGGAGATAATTCATGTTTTTTTTGTGCAAAAGCAACTAATTGTGTACTATCAATTACAGAAAATCTAACTAATGCGTTATAAGCTATACCGTGTTTTAACATTTTTTCACCCTTTAATTTAAATATTTGTTGGTTACATCTTTAACAGCTTCAAAATTGTCGGAAAACATTACTTTTTTGACTTCAAAATCAAGTAATTTGTTTTTATAAATAATTTCTAGAATTTGATCAACATGTTTTTGAGAAGGAACAAAAAGAATTGGTAATATATGGTATTCATTTTCCCCTAAAAGAACTAACCAATAAAACGGTGTGTTCCTCATGTTTCCACCTCCTATGATTTTTTGCGATTCTGTGAAACTAAGAAAAGAATAATGGAACTGGTGGAACTTTGGAACACTTAAAAAGAAAAGCGGAGAAAATGCGGGCTAAATATATTATACACTATTTTTTTATTTGGGTTCAATATTTTGGTTTTTCTTTAAAAATTTTTCAAGTTGTGGTAAAATAGTAAAGAAAAAAGTAGGGATAAAAAAAAATAAAAAAGGAAGGAGTAGGATAGTGAAATGGGAACTAAAACAAATTAATAAGGAGTTGGTAGAAAAGTTTTCAAAGGAACTCAATGTTCCTTTTTTAACTGCTCAGTTATTAATTAATAGAGGTTTTACAGATTTAAATAGTGCTAATAGATTTATTTATCCGAAGCGTGACCACCTTCGCTCGCCATTTTTATTAAAAGATATGGATAAAGCAGTAAATTATTTACTTATGGCTAGGGATAAAAAATATCCCGTGTTTGTTTATGGTGATTATGATGTAGATGGTATAACTGGTGCAGCAACATTAGTTAGCTTTTTACGAAAATTTGGTTGGAATGTAGATTATTACATTCCTAATAGGTTAGATGAAGGATATGGAATTCAACCGAATATGATTGAAGAGTATGCAAAGAAAGGTTATAAAGTTTTATTGAGTGTTGACTGTGGAATCACGAGTTTTGAAGCAGTCGAGAGAGCTAGAGAATTAGGAATGATCGTAATTATTACTGATCATCACTCCGTCAAAGAGAAGATACCAAATGCACATGCTGTTGTTGATCCTAAGAGACACGATGATCCATATCCTTTTAAAGATTTTGCTGGCGTAGGAGTGGCATATAAATTAATCAATGCAATTGCTGAGAAATTAGATATACCAAGGGAAGAAACAGATGCTTTACTAGATTTAGTAGCACTGGGAACAATAGCTGATATGGTAGATCTAGTTGATGAGAATAGATATATAGTAAAAGAAGGTTTAAAAAAGTTGAATGATACAAAAAGAGTGGGACTTGTTCAATTGATGAAAAAATTGAATATCACCAATATTTCTAGTCAAGATATTGGATATAGGGTTGCGCCGAAATTAAATGCTGCTGGAAGGCTCTACTCTGCTGAAGATGCTTTCAAATTGATAATGACGGAAAGTATTTCTTCAGCAGAACAACTTGCGGAAATTTTGATGGGATATAATTTCACCCGCCAAGAGATTGAAAATAAAATATTTGAAGAAGCTATTGAAAAGATTGAAACATCAAATCTGAAAGACCTTCCACTTCTAGTAGTTTATAGTAAAAATTGGCATGCGGGAGTTTTAGGTATTGTTGCTACGAAGTTAGTTCAAAGATACAACAAACCTTCATTAGTTATTACAATTGAAGATGGAGTAGGAAGGGGCTCAGGTAGAAGTGTAGATGGGGTTAATATTTTGGAGGTATTAAGTGAATTTTCGGAGTTTTTTGAGGAATTTGGTGGACATCCGATGGCTGTTGGTTTTAGTATAGCTGAAAGCAAGATAGAAGACTTTATAGATGCAATTTCCAATCGATTTAATGAAACATTTTTCAAATCGGATACAAAAATAGAAATAGATGCAATTTTAGGAATAGATGAAATCGACGAAGAAATATTAAATGCTTTGAGTTTTCTCGAACCATATGGACATGGAAACCCGGAACCGGTGTTTATGATAAAGAATTCTGTAGTTGACAAAATAAGGTTTTTTGGAAGTAGTGGAACAAATGTAAGAATGAGCCTGAGAGGTAAAAATCGGATAATTGAGGGAATTGGTTTTGGACTTAGAAAAAGCTACAACGAAATCCCAGCAATTCAAACATTTTTAACATCTCTAGATGTTGCTGCAAATATTAGGCAAAATGGTGTTGGGCCAATATTGAATGTTATTGATTTTAAAGTTTCTTCTTCATCAGATGAAGAATATAAAGATAAGTATTTTATATATTCTTTTACAAATAACTGGAAGAATCAGCATTCAAGTGATTTTGAACATTATTCAACTTCCGATGAACTTGCCCAAAGGTATGAGAAAATCGAAAAGTATCTTAATATTAATAGACCTTTTGTCTTACAATCTGATCCTTCAACCAGGAATGCGTTTTTAATGCTTTTAATGCGGAAAGGGCGAACACTTATAGTGAATTCCACAAATATAGATGCCCTTCACGTCTATGAAAGTTTGTCTAGGCATTCACCGCAGGAACTTTCATTTGTCAATTCATTAAGTAGAAAATATTCAAGTCATGTAATTACAAATGCAATAATGGTTATCGAAGGAGAAATCAATATTGATGATTTTGATTTCATTGTTTTGAATGAAATTCAATTTCTTTCTTCTCTTTCTTATGATCTATTTTCAAAGCTCATTTCAAAGATAAGTAAAAAAGAAGTTATTATAACTTCTTTGTATAAATTTGAAACAAATTTACCATTATACATCGAGGAAAAGAAATTAAATTTTGGTTTGGAAGATAGAAGAGAAAGTGATAAAACCGTCAAACATGATTCTGAAGCAATAGCATTCTTATTTTCTAATTTCTCGTACGTAACAAAATTTTATGAAAAACTAATTAAAAATGGATTTTATTACAAAGATTTGGTTTTTTACAGCCCTATCCTTGAACCTTTCCAAAAACGTGCAATAAGTACTCTTGTAAAAAAAAGAAGGATTAAAAAAATTGTATGTTCTACAAATTCTGATGGTTTACCTTCAATGCTCCAAAACGGTGTTGAAATAAGATTATATGATTTTCCTTTAACAATTAAAGAATTAATTGACGCCGTTTCTGGAGACTCATATTCAATTTTACAACTTTTTTACAACAAAGAGGATGCACAACGAAGATTGAGACATCTTAGAAACATATTCCCGGATGAGAAAACAGTGAAAGAAGTTTTGCAAGTGATTGAAAGTAAGAATATAATAGATGAAGAAACGATTAGGAAATTATCTGAAGAGCGAAAAATACCTTTGAAAGTTTTAAAATCGATAATAAAAGATTTTAAAGAAAAGAGACCAATTTTAAGACTTAAAGAACGAGAAGTTGAAATACCATATTTTGAAAAATATACAATGAGGCTATTAAATACACCTGTAAAAGATATTTATAAGATGATAGAGGAAAGGGATATGTACGATGTATTTTTACAATTGTAGGTGAGAAATTGATAATTGCAATTGATTATGGAGAAAGCAAATGTGGTTATGCTTTTGGCGAGAAGTTTATTAGAAAAAGTGGTACTGTCAAAAGAAGTGAGTTAAATAATATTTTAAAAAATTTCAAAGAAGTAGTTTTAGGTTTTCCTTTGTCTATGAGTGGAAATTATTCCACTCAAAGTTATAAAGTATTAAAGTATGCCGAAAAGCTTTTAAGAAAAGGTTTTAAAGTTTTCTTATATGATGAAAGGTTAACAACTTCGATGGCGGCATCTTTCGGTATAAAAGAAGATGACACTTTTAGTGCAAGACAAATATTCCTAGATTATATATCTAATCCAAAAGTTGCTCAGGAATTTAGGCTTTTAAAGGAATTAGAAGAAAGAAAGATAGAAGTTCCTGGAAAAGTGTTATACTACGAAAGTTTACCTATTAAAAATTTGAAAGGTGATGTTTGTACCAAAAATTATTCTTTAGCTTATTTACATATGAAAAAAGGCAATTTTGTATTTGGGAATCCCGATACAATTGTAGAAAAATATGATTTAATAATTACTCAAAGAGAGGATAAAGATAAAGTAGGTAAATATTTAAAAAGCGATGGGCAATTGTTAGTGATATAGGTTTGGGTTTGTGCCTGTAGCTCAATTGGATAGAGCACTGGACTCCGGATCCAGAGGTTGCGGGTTCAATTCCCGCCAGGCACACCAAAAAATGAAAGGGGGAAATTCCGTGGAAAAGTTAAATAATTTGTTGAATGAAAAAAACATTGACGCGTTGTTAGTTATAAACATTGAAAATTCGAATAATGCAACTACTAGATTTATATCAGGTTTTTCCGGGAGTTTTTCGGTAGTTTTATTTACAAAAGATAGAAGAATTATAATTACTGATTCAAGATATTGGGAACAAGTAAAACTTGAAACGGAATTTGATCTTATAAAATTTCAAGGAAGTCAAAAGTTAATAAATTTAGTTGTGGAAACGTTGAGAAAATTAGATGTGAAAAGTGTCGGCATCGAGAAAAGTAAAATTTCTTTAGCATTATTTGAATCTTTAAAAGAAAGTTTGGATATTAATTATGTAGACGTCACTAATGAACTGTTAAATTTAAGAGCTGTCAAAAATGAAATTGAGATTGAAAAAATCAGAAAAGCTATTTATATAGCTGAAGAAGCTTTTAAAATGACACTTGAAATAATAAAGCCTGGTATAACTGAGAAGGAAGTAGCAGCGTACTTAGAATACCAAATGAAACTTTTGGGTGCTGATAAGATTGCGTTTGAAACAATTGTAGCATCTGGTTGGCGTGGGGCCCTCCCACATGGTATAGCTAGTGAGAAAAAAATTGAGAAAGGAGAACCTGTAGTTGTTGATTGGGGTGCAATTTACAAAGGGTATGTAAGTGATTTAACCAGGGTGTTTTGCATAGGTGAACCAGATGAAAAAGTGAAAGAAATTCACAAAATAGTTATTGAAGCTCAAGAGAGAGCAATAAACGGTGTGAAATCGGGTTTAACCGGTGCAACAGTAGATAACATGGCAAGAGAGTATATTGAGAAAAAAGGATACGGAGAGTATTTTGGCCATTCACTCGGTCATGGAATAGGTTTAGAAGTCCATGAAGAACCAAGGTTTGGACCAACGTATAAGAAAGTAATTCCTACGAATTCAGTTGTAACGGTTGAACCAGGGATATATCTTCCTAATGAGTTTGGAATAAGGATTGAGGATGATATTCTTGTAACAGATAACGGATGCGAAGTTTTAAGTAGTTTGCCCCGAAACATTTTTGTAATATGAAGAAAAATAATAAAGATAACATAGGAAAAGAAATTGTAAAGTTAAATCTTGTTCTTGTATTTGGAACGACTGTACTAGGAAATATAATAGTAGGATATTTTTTGGGTAGGATATTTGATTGGCTGTTTAAAACAGAAAAGTTATTTGTAATAATATTTTTATTCTTTGGAGCAATTTCTGGAATATATAATGGAGTAAAACAACTTTTAAAGGAAGTTGAGAGGATTGAAAAACGCAGAAAGTAGTTTTTTTAAAAAAATTATATATGTTATAATCACTGTGTACGTTTTGGTAACTGTGATCTCTTTGTTTACAGTAAAAAGTAAAGTGTTTTTAATTTGTTACAGTTTGGGAACATTTGGGGCGATTTTGTACACGTATTCATTATACCGTGACATAATTAATATGTATAATAAGAAGAAAAGAACTACAAAGGGATTTTATATTAGATATCTTTTCTCGGCAAGTCTTTTTTTACTTGGAGCTTCTCTTTTTGAAAAGAAAACTTTAGCTGTTATTAGTGTATTTCTGGGGTTAATAAATGTAAAACTAGCAGCGTATATAGCAGGCTTTCTGTTCGGAGGTGACCGACGTGAAAAAAAGAGCTAAAAAAGGTTTGATAATTTTTTTAGCTATTTATTTTGCTATAGGAATAGTTAATGCAATTTACTTTGTCCCAAAAGATACGAAAGAGGTTACCCAAGGGATTGCAAGTAGATGGATTGTGCAAATTTCAGAAAAAAGTGCTTGGTACACTAGATTGAATCCGTTGACAATAATTATGAGCTGGGCAATAATAATAGGTTTAATTATCTTTGCTGTTAAAGTGGGGAAAAACTTTAAGATAATTCCTGATAGAAAGCAATCTTTTACAGAATCTATACTTGATTTTATGTATGAAATAGTAGAAAGTGTTATTGACGATCCACGCTTTGTTAAGCCTACCTTTATTATTTCAACCACTTTGTTTATCTACATTGCTGTTTCAAATATTTTAGGTGGAGCTGTCCCAGGAATAAATGTTTCACTTTCAGCAGGAAGCGTGAAATTTACTTTATTTTCTGATACATTTTTTGCTCCCACTGCAGATTTAAATACCAATTTGACATATGCTATCATGGTGTTTTTTATAAGTCATGCTTTTGCTATTAAAGTTAAAGGAATAAAGGGTTGGTTAAAGTCATGGTTTGAACCGAATCCTATAATGTTTCCTATGAACGTTATTGGAGAACTTGCAAAACCACTTTCGCATTCGTTGAGGCTTTTTGGAAATATTGGTGGTGGAGCAATTTTGACTTTTATTCTTTCATATATGGTAAAATACCTATTCTTGCCAGTAGTTTTCTGGGGATTTTTTGGGTTATTTGTTGGTTTAATTCAAGCTTTGGTGTTCTCAATGTTAGCAGTTGCATACATATCAATACAAATATCATAAATTTATCAAGGAGGTAGATATCATGGATAACAGTTTATCAGAAGCTCTCATAGTTGTAGGTAAAGCAATTGGTGCAGGTTTAGCAATGGGATTGGGTGCTATCGGTCCTGGTATAGGTGAAGGTAACATTGGTGCACATGCAATGGATGCCATGGCAAGGCAACCGGAGTTAATTGGAACGATCACAACACGTATGCTTATTGCAGACGCTGTTGCAGAATCAACTGGTATATATTCACTTCTTATTGCTTTCTTAATCTTACTTTCATTATAATGCGAGGCGATTTAAATGGAAATGTTTGAAATTAATTTAACATCAGTTGTTCAACTGATGAGTTTTTTACTGCTTTTGTATGTGTTGAAAAAATTCTTGTATGATAAATATTTTGAGGTTACTGAAGCTAGAAAAGAAAAAATTGAAGGAGAAATAAAAAAAGCTGAAAGTTTAAGAAAAGAAGCAGAAATGCTAAAAGAGCAATCAGCGAAAGAGTTACAGGAAATAAGGGATAAATCTGACGAGATAATAAAAAAGGCTAAGGAAGAAGCTGAGAGAATAATCATGGAAGCTAGAAAACGAGCAGAAGATGAAGCAAGTAAAATATTGGTTTCTGCAAGAGAACAAATCGAACGTGAAAGGTCGGAAATGCTTTCTGAAGTTGAGCAAAAGGTTGGAGAGATAGCAATTGTATTAGCGATGAAGATTTTGAAAGGGACCCTTGATGAAAAAGCAAAAAAAGAATATTTAATGAAAGTTTTAAAGGGGTCTGAAAAATGAGGTATTCGATAGTAGCTGGGAAGTATGTAAAGGCACTTTTAATTGTAGCTAAAAAACTTCAAAAAATAGAAAATTATAAAGTGTTACTTAATATCTTAAATATGATATATACAAATTTTTCTAGTTTTTTAAATAATCCAACTGAGAAAATAGAAAAAAAGATGGAATTTTTAGAAATTATTTATAAAGAAGTATTAAGTCAAACCAAAGAAGCACAATACGATGATATTTTTAAAAAATTTGTGGAAATTGTTTTTGAGAATAAAAGACAAAAATATATTCCACAAATTGCTTTGATGTATAAATATGCTGCTATAGAAGTTGAAAACAAAATACCAGTAAAAGTTGTAAGTGCCACTAAATTGAGTGAGGAAGAAGAAAAAGTTTTAATTGAATTTGTAAGAAAGTATACGGAAAGAGAACCGATATTTGAGAAAGAGATTGATGAAGATTTAATTGCTGGAATAATTTTAGAGTTTGCTGGAAAAAGATTGGATATAAGTATAAAAGGAAGACTTGAAAAAATTGGTAGAGAAGTTTTTTCCTTAAGGAAGGGGTGAAATTTTGAGAATAAATCCCGGAGAACTTGTAAAAGTTCTGGAAACTAAGATAGAGAATTTTAAAGAGGATATGAATTTGGAAGACGTTGGGACTGTTATTCAAGTTGGAGATGGAATTGCAAGAGCGTACGGTTTAAATAATGTAATGACTAATGAAATGATAGAATTTGTTGAAACTGGAACGATAGGTATAGCATTCAATCTTGAAGAAGATAATGTAGGTATCATCATTTTAGGCGACTACAGAAATATAAAAGAAGGTCATACTGTAAAAAGACTGAAAAGAATTATGCAAGTACCAGTTGGTGAAAGTCTCCTTGGAAGGGTTGTTAATCCTCTTGGAGAACCTGTTGATGGTTTAGGTCCAATTGAAACAAGTGAGTATAGAGATGTGGAAGTAAAAGCACCTGGTGTTATTTATAGAAAACCGGTTGATACTCCTTTACAGACTGGTATCAAGTTGATAGATGCTCTTATTCCCATTGGTAGAGGTCAAAGAGAATTGATAATTGGAGATAGACAAACGGGTAAAACTGCTATTGTAATAGATACGATTATTAACCAAAAAGGAAAGGGAGTTTATTGTATCTATGTTGCAATTGGACAAAAAGCATCTGCGGTAGCAAGAATAGTTGATAAGCTAAAACAGCACGGAGCAATGGAATATACTACCGTTGTTGTTGCAAGTGCTGCTGATAATGCAGCTTTACAATACATAGCACCATATGCAGGTTGTGCAATGGGAGAATATTTTATGTATAATGGAAAAGATGCGCTTGTAATCTACGATGATTTGTCAAAGCATGCAGTTGCTTACAGACAACTGTCACTTCTTATGAGAAGGCCTCCAGGAAGAGAAGCTTATCCGGGTGATGTATTTTATCTTCATTCAAGACTTCTTGAAAGAGCTGCCAGACTTGATGAAAAATACGGTGGTGGTTCTTTAACTGCATTACCAATTATTGAAACTCAAGCAAATGATATATCGGCATATATTCCTACAAATGTTATTTCTATTACAGATGGACAGATATACCTTGAACCATCACTATTCTATGCTGGTCAAAGACCAGCGGTTAATATTGGTTTGTCAGTTTCACGTGTTGGTGGTGCAGCACAGGTTAAAGCTATGAAACAAGTAGCTGGTTCCTTGAAACTTGATCTTGCACAATATCAAGAACTTGAAACATTTGCTCAATTTGCAACAGAGCTTGATTCTGCTACGCAAGCTCAAATTATCAGAGGACAAAGACTTATGGAATTAATGAAACAAGAACAGTATTCGCCTCTTGAAGTTGAAGAACAAGTTGTGGTTTTATTTGCCGGTATAAATGGATATCTTGATGATATTCCTGTGGAAATGGTGCAAACATTTGAGAAAAGATTTTTACAATTTATACATGAAAATAAACAGGAGATTTTAAATAAAATAAAAGAAGAAAAAGTTTTAACTGAGGAAATTGAAAATGAACTTAGGAAAGCTATTGAAGAATTTAGAAGCGATTTTCTCAAGTTTCTTGGGAAGTGATAAACGATGAGCAGAGGAAAACTTTTACAGATCAAAAGAAGAGTCCAATCTACGGAATCTTTGAAAAAGATTACAAAAGCTATGGAAATGGTTGCAACAGCAAGAGTAAAAAAGATCGAGAAAAAACTGCAAAATGTTAGAGAATTTTTGAGAGAAACAAAAAGGTTGATTGAGAATGTTGAACTAGAAGGAAATCATCCTTTTTTGACGGGGCAAGGTAAAAAAGCTTTAGTAGTTTTGTCAACTGATATGGGTCTTTGTGGAGCTTTTCCTGCTGAAATTGCAAGATTTGCTTTGTATGTGATCGAAAAAGAAAACATTGATTATGTTTATTCAGTTGGGACAAAAACAACACCTTACTTTAGAAAAAATGAAAAAACAAAGAGAATATATGAGAGAGTTTATGATGTTCCAACTTTTGATTTTGCTAATACAGTAATGTTGGATTTATTGAATGATAATGTAGGAAGCGTTTATATAGTATACGGTCATTTTAAGAACAGATTAATGCAAAAACCTGAGGTAATAAAGGTGACACCTTTAGAGAAGAAGAGTTTAAAAGAGTCAAGATATGAATATGAACCAAATGTAGAAGAACTCACGGCATCGTTGTTACAATTTTATGTTTCAGCTAGTATCTATTCATTGGCTTACGAAACAAAAGTTAGTGAATTATATGCAAGACAAAATGCAATGAGAAATGCAACAGAAAATGCCGAAGAGGTCATAAGGGATTTGACTTTAGAGTTAAATAAAGAAAGACAAGCATCAATTACCCAAGAACTTATTGAAATAGTTTCTGGTGCTCAAGCGTTACAGGAGGAATAATTAAATAAGGAGCGTGGTATAAAGTGTCAAAAAAGTCAAAAGGAAAAATAATAAGAGTTATAGGTCCAGTAGTTGATGTACAATTCGAAGAAGGAGAATTACCAGATATATATGATGCTTTGATTGTAATAAATCCTCAAACTGGAAAAGAACTTGTTTTGGAAGTCGAGCAGCTTATTGGTGATAATGCCGTTAGAACAGTTGCTCTTGATACAACTGATGGTCTAATGAGAGGTCTTGAAGTAGAAAATACAGGAGAACCTATAAAGGTACCAGTTGGAAAAGGTGTTTTAGGTAGGATGTTTAATGTTATAGGTGAACCCATTGATGACCGAGGCGAAGTAAAAACCGACGTAGAATTTTGGCCAATTCACAGAAATCCACCTTCAATTACTGAACAATCAACTTCAGTTGAAATTCTTGAAACAGGTATAAAAGTCATCGACCTTCTAGCTCCATTTCCCAAAGGAGGAAAAATAGGCTTTTTTGGGGGAGCAGGTGTTGGAAAAACTGTTCTAGTTATGGAACTTATTAGAAATATTGCAATTGAACACCATGGTTTTTCAATGTTTGCAGGAGTTGGAGAAAGAACCAGGGAAGGAAATGAACTTTATCTTGAAATGCAAGAAGCTGACGTTTTAGATAATACTGTCCTTGTTTTCGGGCAAATGAACGAACCACCAGGAGCAAGATTTAGAGTTGCTTTATCTGCTCTTACAATTGCTGAATATTTCAGGGATGTTGAAGGAAAAGATGTGCTTTTATTTATTGATAATATATTCCGATTTGTTCAAGCTGGTAGTGAAGTTTCTGCTTTGCTTGGTCGTATGCCTTCAGCTGTTGGTTATCAACCAACTTTAGCAACAGATATGGGTGAACTTCAAGAAAGAATTACATCAACGAAAAATGGTTCTATTACTTCAGTTCAAGCAATTTATGTTCCTGCTGATGACATTACTGACCCTGCTCCAGCGACTACATTTACTCATCTTGATGCAACTGTGGTTCTTTCCAGAAGGAGAGCAGCTCTTGGTCTATATCCAGCAGTCGATCCTCTCGATTCAACATCAAAAATTCTTGATCCAAATATTGTTGGTGAGGAGCACTACAGAGTTGCTAGAGGAGTGCAAGAAATACTTCAAAGATATAAAGATTTGCAAGATATAATTGCTATACTTGGTATGGAAGAATTGTCAGAGGAAGATAAAATAATAGTTCAAAGAGCGCGAAAAATTGAAAGATTCTTAAGTCAACCAGTTCATGTTGCGGAAAAATTTAGTAATATACCCGGAAAGTACGTTCCAATTAGTGAAACAGTAAGAGGATTTAAAGAGATACTTGAAGGAAAATATGATGATCTTCCAGAAATGGCGTTTTATATGGTCGGAACTATTGATGAGGCAGTTGAAAAGGCTAACAAACTGAAGAAATAAAAATGCGTGGGCCGTTGGCTCACGCATTTGTTGGGAGGTGTTGATTTGATTTTGAAAATTTTTTCTCCTGATGGTCTAATATTTGAAAAAGAAGTAAAAATAGTAACTTTTAGAACTGTTGAAGGCGAAATGGGAATTTTGGATAAGAGAGCTCCTATGATCGGAAAATTAAAAGTTGATAAACTTATAGCTAAAGATGAAAATAATGAATACAAATATATGATAGATGACGGCTTTGTACATTGTGATGGTAAAAATGTTATAATAGTTACTAAGGGGGTTAAAATTCCTAAGGATATGGATCCACATATTTATATGGGGGGATGATTATGATTGCATTTGTGGTTGATTCATCTTTTGATATGCCCGTTAATGTCAAGCTAAAATACCCAATATATTATGCGCCATTAAGAGTATATATAGATGGAAAAGAGTATGTAGATAAAGTGAGTATGACAATAGATCAATTTTATGATATGCTGGAAATCGCAAAAGATTTTTCTACTTCTCTTCCAAATCCTAAAGAATTTGAAGATTTAATAAATAGACTGTACAAAGAATACGATCATATATATGTATTATCAATATCAAGCAAACTCAGTGGTACATATAACATGTTTAAAGCTGTTTGTGAACCTCTAGCTGATAAAGTAACGGTTTTAGATTTAAAAGCAGCTAGCTTTGAATCATATGCAATATATAGGGGAATTGTTCATTTTTTGGAAAAAGGCAAACAAATTACTCAGGAATTAGTAAATGAAATAAAGAAAAATACCAGGATCTTTTTTGGAGTAATGACTTTGGACTTTTTAGAAAAAGGTGGAAGAATAGGGAAAGCAAAAGCATTACTTGGAAGAGTATTAAGAATAAAACCTATTTTGACAGTAAATGAAGAGGGTGAAGTTGAATCTGTAGGGATGGCTAGAAAACTTACGTCTTTGTCAGAAAAAATAATTGAAAAGGCTGAAGAGTTTATAAAGGAAAGAGGATTAAAGGATCCGTACTTAATGGTTGGATATGGTAGCAAAAAGTTTATAAAGTACGTAGATGATATTAAAAAACATTTTGGTATAAAAGATGTAGTAGCACAAATAAGTGCCGCTGTAGGGGTGCATACTGGTCCTGAACTTTTCGGACTTGTTGTTAGCAAGTACTAAAAATAAAGAGGGGGGAAGGAGTTTACCTCCGAAAATATGGACAAACATTTAACTAGGTTGTTTTCTAAGTCTTTACCCGGAACAGATTTGATTGTGTTTGTGGCTATCTTTTTTTCGATAGGATTTACTTCCAATGTTTTTGCAAGTATTTTTTCTTCTTTTCTTACAGTAGCTAACACGATATTTACAATAGGGGTTTTAGGATATGCTTTGGTAATATGGAAATGGAATGCATTTTTGTTAAAAAACGAGGAAAAAGATAAATCGGTGTTTTATTTGTACTTAATTCTTTTTGTTTTATTCTGTTTTGCGTCGTATTTTGTTCCATGGTTATTTTTAATTTCTGGTATTCTTGTGGTATCATTAATATTAACAATAAATAAACGTGTTGGAAATGTTGTTAACGAGGAGGAAACATTATTATCTGATACGTGGTTGAAGTTGATATATACAATATTAACTTTTACGTTTTATTTAGTGGAGTTGGCTCCAGATGTGAATGAGAGAATGAGACTTAAAAATGATGTTTAAAATTGGAGGTGAAGTTTATGGATTACAGAATTTCGGTAAAAGGTTTTGATTTTACAAATGCTATGAAAAACTATCTTGAGAAGAGGTTGGAAAAAATTGACAGATTTTTGGAAGATAATGCCCATATAGAAATTAAATTTGAAAAAGATGCTGTGAACTTCGTTGGAAAATTTATGATCCATTATCTTGGAAAAGATATAATAGTGACAGAATCTGATACAGATATTTATGTTGTTATTGATAAATTGTCAGATTCATTTGAAAAAAAATTGAAAAGAGAGAAAGATTATGTAAGACCTAGTCATAAAGCAAATGTTAAAGGATTGGGAGAAACTTTTGCTGATGAAATGCCTGAAGAAGAGTTAAATGAAAAAATAGTAGCTGTAAAAAGAGTGAATTTAATGATTACAAGTATTGACGAGGCTATAGCTCAGATGGAAATTATGAAACATGAATTTTTTGTTTTTAGAAATATGGATACCAATGAGATTAACATGTTGATAAAAGGGAGAGACGGAAAATTAGTTTTGTATGAGTTTGAAGAATAATAGATTAAGCCCCAGATGGGGCTTAATTTTTTATGTGGTAAAATATTTATGATAACTTAAAAGGAGGTATTTTGTGGAATTTCCCTCTAAGATAGTATATGAAGGAATCTCTGAATTGTTCGAAAACGGTTATCCAAATGAAAAATTGCAAACTTTAATTGGAGAAGTCAGAAGTTATTTAAATGTAAAAGATGCAAACCTTGCAATTTATGAAGAAAATAGGGATGTTTTAAGAATCGTAGCAGGAGAAAAAGAACTTATTTCAAAAAAGATAAACAAAGCAGAGTTAATGAAATCTCCAAAAGTTGAAATAAATGGAGAAAGTTATTTTGTTGTACAATTAAGATTCGAAAAAAATATTATAGGGGCATTACTTCTAAGTGATGAAATTAGTTTAAAAAAATATGAAATTTATTTTGAAAGTCTATCTAGTGCTCTGTTTTATTCATATAATTTGTTCTTATCGAGAATGAAGATGACACGAATGGAAAAACTTCTTGAAATTACAGATGTGTTCGGGAATACGGAAAATATAGAGGATTTATTTGAAAAGTTTGTTAATGCGATGTTTGAGCATTTGCCTAGTGAAATAATATTTATTGCAAAAAAAACAGGTGAGGATTTTCAAATAGTAAAATCTAGACCAAAGGTTTATACTAATTTATTTATTCCAGGATTTTCAGACTTTTCGTTAAGTATTTTTGCTAATGAACCACAGATTATTATAAAGCCTAAGTTTGAAAATAGTGTTGTAGATGTAAAAATAAAATCTCTTATTACAGTACCTTTTGTGTTAAACAAAAATGATGAGAAGTATTGGTTAGTTTTTATAAACAAAACACATGGAAGAGGGTATATACCTGAGAAAAGCTATGAAAGTTTTGATCTTGATATTGCCATTGATGCAACAAAAAGGTTTCAGCTTGCTTTTTCTCGACTTACCTTTTATGAAAAATTAAAGAAAGAGATTGAAAAACTCAAGAAATTAAGAATTGAACATGAAAGACTTATAGAAAACCAAAAAGAACAATTAAGAAAGATGAATATGGTTCATTATATAAGTCAAGCTATGCGAAGTAGTTATGATCCTAAAGACGTTTTAAAAATTCTTTTAATTGGACTGACTTCTGGAAGAACATTAGGGTTTAACAGAGCCCTTTTGTTAATGAAAGATAGTGAAAAAGAAGTTTTAGTGGGAAAGGCTTGGATTGGTCCTGCAACTGGTGAGGAAGTTGAAAAAGAATGGAAAGTTGCAAATCAGCGGGCAATGAGATATGGAGATGTTGTGCAATATCTAATAGAAGAATCGATAGGTTTAACTTTGGATAACGAACTGACAAAGAAAATTAAAGGAAAAATTTTTCCATTTAAATCTCATAGATTTCTTGAAAGAGCTGTAGTGAGAGGGAAAATTGTACATGTGAATGAAAAGGTAATTTTAGAAACACAGTCTCCAGATTTTTTATTACCAATTCTTGAAACGAATGAGTTTGTAATCGTTCCATTAATTGGAAAGAATGACACAATTGGTGTAGTCATACTTGATAACAAATATTCCAAACAACCTATTAGTCCAACAGATATAGAAATTTTAAGGGTTATTTCAGATAGTGCAGGTCTTGCAATAGAGAATTCTATTAATTATTCCGAGTTAAGGGAAAAAACTTTGAATTTAGAAAAGCAAAAATATGTTATTGAATATCTAAAAGATTTTTCTGAATTGGTACTCCAAAATTTATCTGCCGCTGTAGTGGTTCTTGATAGAGAAGGTAAGATTACGGAATGGAATAGGAAAGCGGAAAACTATTTTAGAAAAAATAAGGAACAAATGTTAGGGAAAAAACTAAGTATCTTAGGTAGATATTTTGTCGATATTGAAGAAATGTGTAACAAAGTGTTATACGAAAAGAATGAAATTAAATTAACCGATTATCAAATTCAAATACTTGACCAGGAAAAGTTTTTTGACGTTTCTATTTCGCCGTTATGGGATGCGGAAAGGATCATGGTGCGTGGGACTATAATTACGTTTGAAGATGTAACAGAGAGAGTGTTTCTCGAACAAGAAAGGAAAAAGCAAGAAAAGTTGGCGGTGTTAGGTGAAATGTCGGCGAGAGTTGTCCATGAATTAAGGAATCCAATATCTGTATTGGGAGGTTTTATCAAGAGATTAGAAAAATATTCTGACGACGAAAATAAAAGAAAAAAGTATTTAAAAATAATTTCAGACGAAATTTTAAGATTAGAAAATATAGTATCGGAAATTCTCGAATTTAGTAGGGACAAAAAGGTTTTAAATTTTGAAGAATTTAATTTGAATGAATTAATTTCTGAAGTATTTTTATTGCACGAAGAAAAAATAAAAACAAAAAATATCATGTTTGAGTTTAAGACTGACAGCGAAAGAATTGAAATTTATGCTGATAAATCAAGAATAAAACAGGTTTTAATTAATTTGTTACAAAACGCAATTGATGAAACACCGGAAGGTGGTAAAATTGAATTTAGAGTGAAAAAAGAATTAAATACTGTTAAAGTAATTATATGGAATCAAGGCCAACCTATACCTAAAGAAATATTGAAAAAATTATTTACTCCATTTTTTACAACTAAAGTTCACGGAACAGGTTTGGGACTCCCAATTTGTAAGAAAATAATAGAAGAGGAGCATAATGGAAAAATTTGGGTTGAACCTACTGAAGATGGAAATTCATTTATATTTGAGCTACCATATAAAAAAGAAGGGGAGGCTTAAAAAATGCAAGAAATTTTATTGAAATCGAAAATTCACATGGCAACTGTTACTGACAAAAGTGTCGAATATATGGGAAGTATTGGCATAGATTTAGAGATTATGGAAAAAGCAGGAATAAAGCCTAATGAACTTGTTTTAGTGGCGGATGTAAATAACGGTCAAAGATTTGTTACGTACACAATTCCTGAAGAAAGAGGAAGTAAAAAAATAGTTATAAATGGTGCGGCTGCTAGATTGGTAGAGAAAGGCGATAAAGTTATTATTATGGCATTTGGAATATATTCTGAAAAAGAATATAAAGGTTCAAAAGTTTTGATAATGGACGATGGTAACAATATATTAGAAATTAAAGGGGGATGAAAGATGGTTTGCGAAAATTATGAAAAAAATCTTCAAAACTGTAATTGTAGTTACCCTGGTTGTCCTAGGAAAGGAAAGTGCTGTGAATGTCTAGCGTACCACAGAGAACGCGGGGAGTTGCCTGCATGTTACTTTACTGATGAAGAGGAAAAAACTTGGAATAGAAGTATTGAATATTTTGTAAAGAGAAGATAATATGGTATACTATGGACCAGAAAAATTGAAGAAAATTTGTGAAATTGATTTACCTGATGAAGAATACCTAATTGAATTTTTGTATAATTATAAAGAAAAATTAGATGTTTTTCACAAACATCTTATTCTTATTTCAATTTATTTGCAGAATAATTTTACACTTGTTGTAGGAAGTAACCCGGAAAACAAGGTTATTTATGGAGTAACTATTTCTAATCCATTTGAAAGAACACCATCTTTGTATAAAATAAAAGATTACTACAATGAAGAACTTGCAAATTTTTATAATACAATTTTTGAAAGTTCTAAAATTCCAAAAGTACAGGCTGGAATTTTGAGATTTCCAATTCAAACACATTTTTTAGCTGTAGGTGGAGATAAAACGCTAGTTTCAAAGGAAATGTTTAATGAAGAAGTGACTGGAAAGCCTTGGTTGAACTTTGCAAAAAAGGTTGATAACAAGATGTATGAAAAGATCATAGAACTCTCTAATGGTCACATCGATTTTTTAAGATCTTTTGTTACAGACGACGGAGTGTATTTTGTAGGATTAAATGATGGGGATTTTAGAAATCTTTATGCTGAATTTTTCTCATTTTTGAGAAATAAATACAAGTTTTCACCAGGTAAATTCTTTCCAATTTCTGGAGTTAAAGAAAAGGTTATAGGGATGTTTAAAATAGAACTTGAAGATATTAATAACGCTCAAATTTTTGATAAGATAAATATGTTTATTGAGGATTTCTCAAAATTTAAGGTTTTTTTAAGGGATATAGGGGGGATAGTATGATTAATCTCGAAAGTGTAGAAGCATTGCTTACAAAAGTTCCTGGAGTAAAGGCTGCGAAAATAGTCCAAGAAGGTGATGAGATAGTTGAGATACATATAGTTGCCGATAGTGAAAAAAGTCCAAAACAAGTAGTAAGAGATGTGGAAACTGTTTTGCTTGCAAGTACTGGATTAAAAATTGATAGAAGAATTGTTAGTGTTGCTCAAATTAAGGGAGATATTCAAAAAGCAAGAATTTTACCCTATTCGCTATCAAGTTTAAAAGTAGAAGAGAAAGATTCAAGGACAATAAAAGTTTCCGTCGTGATTGAGCATGGGAATGAGGAATTTTATGGCGATGCAACAGGTCCAAAAACTTCAAGGAATGTACCTATTATAATCGGGAATGCTATTTTAAATGCTTTAGCTGATATTCACGATTATGCAATTTCAATTGATGATACTATTGAAGTATACTTAGCAGGTAAAAAATTTGTTATTACTCATCTTACAAAAGAGTATAATGCAAGTGAAGAAAGTATCATAGGTGCAGCTGAAATAGAGAATGACAGATTCAAGGCAATAGCAGAGAGTGTTCTTGATGCATTTAGAAGAATATAATTTAAAAGTGAGGATTACATATGAAATATTTTGAAACCTGGGATTTTCCTGGCGATTTGAATATGGCAATTGATTATGTGCTTGGTAGGTTTGGATATCCCTTCCTCCGTTTTTACACCTGGAAAGTCCCAACCTTATCTTTAGGTGTAAATCAAAAAATTGAGAATATAAACTTTAAATTTATTAAAGAAATTGGATATGAATGTGTTAGAAGACCAACTGGTGGAAGAGCAGTTTTCCATTTTAAAGAGCTAACATATAGTGTTGTAATTCCAAAAGGTCATAAGTTCTTTAATTTGTCTGTTCTAGAATTCTACAAACAGATTTCCCTGATTTTAGTTGAAGGTTTAAATAATTTGGGCTTTCCAGTAGAATTGAGTGAGAGAAATCTTAAAGGTAATACCTCTGCATGTTTTGATTCCCCTTCATGGTATGAAATTACATTGAAAGGGTATAAAGTTGTTGGAAGTGCTCAAATGAGGACAAAAGAATTTGTTCTTCAGCATGGTTCAATAATTCTTGAAACTAATAATGAAATAAAGTATTGTTTTAAAAATATTGAACCAGAGGTAGCGCAATATGGTTTAGATTTACATATGAAAATCAACATATTTAAATTGAAAGATACCTTATTAGATGCTTTTAGTAAGTATTTTGAAATTGAAAAGTTAGAGAATTTCGATGAAATAATTCAACTTGCAGAACAGGAGAAGGAGAGATTTGTTTGCAAGGGAAATTATATGTGATAGGGACACCAATTGGAAATATTGAAGATATTACATTAAGAGCATTGAGAATAATCAAAGAAGTAGATCTAATATTATCTGAAGATACACGAAGAACTCTAAAACTTTTAAATTATTATTCTATTTCAAAACCTATAGATTCGTTTAACGAACACAGTTCTTCAAAAAAGAAAGAACGAATACTGGAAAAATTAAAAAAGGGAGAAAAAATAGCTTATATAAGTGATGCAGGAATGCCGGTAATAGCAGATCCTGGAACAGATTTGATAAGACTGTGTTATGAAAACAATATAGAAGTAGATGTGATCCCGGGGCCTAGCGCTGTATTAACCGCTTTGACAGCTAGTGGTTTTTACGGAAATAGATTTACTTTTTTAGGATTTATGCCCAGAGATAAAAAGAGGAGGAGACTTTTAAGGAAGCTGATAAAAGATGAGCAATTAACAAACATATTTATATTTTTTGAAAATCCCGAAAGATTGTTAAAAACGTTAAAAGATATATTAGAAATAATTGGCGATATTGAAATATTCATTGCGCGGGAGATGACGAAAAAATTTCAGGAATATTTTAAAGGTATAGTTAGTGAAGCAATAGAGCATTTTAAAACTGGAGTGAAAGGTGAATTAACGATAATAATGAAATTTGAGAAGAAAATTTAAAAAAAGATTGACAAAAAATTTTTAAGGTGTATACTTAATATAACCCCGAGTGGGGAATGTAAAATGATTTACGAGGAGGCGTTTTTTTTATGAAAGGTACAGTTAAATGGTTTGATGCAAAGAAAGGTTACGGATTTATTACTAAGGAAGACGGAGAAGACATATTTGTCCACTGGAGTGCAATCCAGACAGATGGTTTCAAAACATTAAAGGAAGGTCAAGAAGTCGAGTTTGACGTTCAAGAAGGCCAAAAGGGTCCTCAAGCGGCAAACGTAAAACCCCTTTAATCCGTTAACCAATAATTAGCCCCCAAAAATGGGGGGCTTTTAATTTATTTATTGGAGGAATTATCGGATTTCTTTGAAGTTGATTTTTTGCTATCAGTAATGTAAAATCCACTTCCTTTAAATACAATACCTACCCTTCCAATTGCCCTTTCCATTCCATTACCACAAACATCACAAATTATTTCCGGATTATCATTAATACCGTGTAATTCAACTTTCTCGGTTCCACAACGAGTGCATATGTACCTATACATAGGCATTTTATCACCTCCTTTACTTGAGTGACAATTCTATATATTATTATATATATCGACAAAATTTAGTCAAGTTATAATATTTTCGATGTGATAAAATTTATTAGAGGTGATAAAGATGGTATATGAAATAGCACTTTCCGGTTTTTCTAGTAATAAAACTTTTTTATACTCATATGACACACATCTTGAAATAGGTGAAAGAGTTTATGTAACTTATAATGGAAAAAAGAATGTGGGGTATGTGGTAGAGAAAAAAGAAGCATCGGGACGTTATAAAGAAATTTTAAATAAAATTGATGGTAGAAGTTTTTTGCCTGAGTGGTATGTAAAAGTAATTAAGGAAATTTCCAATATTTACAGTTCACCAATAGGGAAATTGCTTGATTTATCTTTTCCAAATAATATTGAAGATTATTTTGTAAATAAAGTGAAGGCTATAAGCCCTTTATATCCAATTGAAGAGTTAAGTGAACAAGATTTTGTAAAAAAGTATGGAGAAAAAAAATTGAATGAATTAGTAAGAAATGGAATTGTGAAAATAGAAAAAGATTTAAAAGTTCGAAAGCCTCGACCTCAAAGAGAAATTTATGTTTATTTAGATTCGAGTTTAAAAGAAATTAGTGAAAAGAGATTGACAAAAAAACAGGAAAAAGTTATCAATTATATTCTTTCAAGGGAGAGTGCAACATACAGTGAATTAAGGGATATCTTTGGAATTTCTAAAGATACTCTCTTGCAGCTTGAAAGAAAAAGAGTAATAAAATTGTATGAACATCCTATTGAAAATAATAAAAGAAAAGTAGAATTAACCCAAAGTCAAAGAGAAATAGTAAATGATATTATAAAAAAACATGGAAAACACTTGTTGATGGGAGTTACAGGTAGTGGAAAGACAGAAATTTATTTAGCTGTTATGGAATATTATTTAAAATTTGGTAGAGTTTTATACCTTGTACCTGAAACTTCGTTAATAGAACAAACGTTTTCTAGAATAAAATCAAGATTTCCTGAGCTCAACATAGGTATTTATCATAGTTATTTAACGAAATCAAAGAAAACAGATGTTTGGTTGAAAAGTGTAACGGGAGAAGTAGATATATTATTGGGAACAAGAAGTGCTATTTTTGTTCCTTTGAAAGATTTAAATTTGGTTATTGTAGACGAGGAACATGACGATAGTTATTATCAAGACTCTGAGCCTATATACGATGCCATTAGTATACTTGAAAGATATCCGCAAACCGTTATCTTTGGAAGTGCAACTCCAAGACTAGAACATTATTATGCCGCTAAAAATGGTGAGTTTTATTTTCATTATTTAACCGATAGGTTTGGAACGGTTTTACCAGAAGTTGAGATTATTGATTTAAATACCGAGGAAAAAATAACTCCACATATTTCTAAAAAAATGCTAGATGAAATCAATTTTGAGCTTGGAAAGGGAAATAGTGTCATAACATTTGTAAGAAGAAAAGGTTTTTCTCTTTTGATGTGTCAACGCTGTGGTTACTTTGTGAAGTGCCCAAATTGTGATGTAGCTCTTACATATCACAAAGATGAAGGCAAGTTGAAATGTCATATATGTGGGCATACTCAAAACGTCATAAATGTCTGTCCTTCGTGTGGTTCTGTCATGCTTCTTGAAAAAGGGACGGGAACTGAGAGAATGGAAAAGGAGCTTATGCAATTTTTTCCAGGAAGAGTTATAACGCGAGCGGATACAGAGATAATAAAAAGGCCAAATTTATTTAACGATGTAATTAAATCTCTATTAAATGGGGAACTCGATATACTTGTAGGTACAAAGATGATAACTAAAGGATTGGATATCCCAACCATTTCGTTAATTGTGGTAACTGACATCGATGCAATTTACAAATTGCCTGATTACAATTCTGAAATAAAGGCTTTTCAGCTCCTTGTTCAGGTAATTGGGAGATCTGGAAGAAGAACCAAAGGAAAAGCTTTAATTCAAACGTATAATCCTGAAAGTGAGGTAATACGATATGCAATTGAACAAGATGTTGTCACTTTTTATGATATTGAGCTAAATAAAAGAAAAAAACTGAATTATCCACCATTTTCTGACATAGTTCAGGTTATAACATTTTCATCTGATAAAGAATTGGGTTATGCATCTACAACAAAGTTGGTTGACGAGATTAGAAAAAAGATAGACGATGAAATAATTGGACCTACAGAGTATTTGATCCCCAAAATGAGAAATAATTATTTGCACCATTTTGTGATAAAAACAAAGGATGTAAAAAAAGTCAATAAAATCTTAAATCAAGTTTTGCTAAACTATCCTACTAAAGCTATTATTAGGGTGAATCCACCTTCTTTACTTACTTATGTGAGGTAAATTTAATATTTATCTAGTCTATTATTTCAAGACTTATGCGTTTTAGTTCATTATCAATGCTTGTGATTTTTACGTTTACAATTTGATTCAAACGAATAGTATCTTTTACAAATTTTTTGTGAATAAACCCACTTTCTTTTAGACCAATATCTACAAATATACCAAAATCCGTAATGTTAGTAACTGTCCCCTGTAATTCCATTCCGATTCTTAAATCTTCAAATGAAAGAATATTGTCAAATAATAATGGTTGAGGTAATTCTTCTCTGGGGTCTCTTCCAGGATTCAACAATTCGGAAATTAAATCTTTTAAAGTATAGATTCCAACATTTAATTTTTTTGATAGGTCTTCAAGTTTTTTCTCGTCATCAAAAATTTGTGAGAGAACTGATTTAACTTCATTGTTAACTTTTATATCTTCAACATTAAAACCAAACAAATTTAGCAATCTTCCGGTAGTTTCATAATTTTCGGGATGAATCCCTGTCATTTCAAGAGGATTTTTTCCATCTAGTATCCGTAAAAAGCCTGCACATTGCTGAAAACTTTTTTTCCCCATTCCTTTAATTTTGAGTAGTTCCTGTCTTTCGTTGAATTTCCCAAGTTTTTTTCTATACATTACAATTTTTTTAGCAATATTTGGTGAGATTCCAGAGACATATTCTAGCAGTTTTGGAGAAGCCGTATTTAAGTTAACTCCTACTTTATTGACGATATCTTCTACAACACTATCTAGTTTTTCTTTTAGTTTTTTTTGGTCAACGTCATGTTGATATTGGCCCACACCTAATGATCTAGGTTCTATCTTTACAAATTCAGCGAGTGGATCTAAAACTCTTCTACCAATACTAATTGCTCCTCTAACTGTGACATCAAGTTCCGGAAATTCTTCTTTTGCAAGTTTTGAAGCAGAGTATACTGATGCCCCTGCTTCATTTACAAAAAGATATTTCATTTTTAAGTTATGCTTTTTAATTAACCATACAATAAATTGTTGGGTTTCCCTCGAAGCAGTGCCGTTTCCTATAGCTATGAGGTTTAAATCGTATTTTTTGATTAATTCAAGGACAATTTTTTCTGACTTTTTATAATCATTAAAGGGAGGTACAGGGTAAATAGTGTTATTTTCTAGGAATTTTCCGTATTCGTTAAGGGCGACAATTTTGCAACCTGTTCTGTATCCCGAATCTATTGCTAATATCCTTTTCTTTTTAATTGGAGGAGTAAGTAAGAGTTGTTCAAGATTTCTAGCGAAAATTTCAATTGCTCTATTATCAGCTTTTTCTTTTAGAATGTTTCTTATTTGAGTAACAATCGAAGGAAAAAGCATATTTTTCCATCCGTATTCTAGACCGTTAAGTATGATTTGATTATTTTTTTCCCATTTTGTTAAGTAAAGTTTAAAAAGTTTGTTTTTATATTTTTCATCAATCTTTATATTTACTTTTAGAACGCCCTCTTTTTCCCCTCTATTAATTGAAAGTATTCTGTAATCTGGTATATTCTTTATTCTTTGAGAGAAATCAGAAAAAATTTCGTATTTTGTTTTAATGTTTTTAAATTCTTTTTTCTTATACGATTGCAAAACTCCATAATTTAAAAGATAATTTTGGAGTGTTTCTCTTATTCTTTTATCATGGGCAAACCATTGCCCAATAATATGAGAAACTCCTTCTTTTACTTTCTCAACAGAGTTAAAAATTTCATTGAAAAAATTACTGGCAGCAATTTCAAAATCTATTTTTTTATGGAATAGCATTTTTGCAAGTGGTTCCAATCCGTTTTCTATTGCGATATCAGCTTTTGTCTTTTTTCTTCTTTTAAAAGGAAGATATATATTTTCTAATTCGGATAATTTTGTGCATGCTTTTATTTCTGCTTCTAATTCTTTTGTTAGTTTACCCTGTTCTTTAATAGCTTTTAAAACTGTAGTTTTATATTTTTCTAAGTTTTGGTAATACTCATATTTTTCCTTAATTTTTCTTATTTGTTCTTCATTAAGATTTCCAGTTGCTTCTTTTCTGTATCTACTAATAAAAGGAACAGTGTTGTCATTTAGTAAAAGCTCTATGGTGTTTTTCGTTTGCCAAGTTTCAATGTTCAATTCTTTAGATATTAATTCTATAATTCTCATTTTTTACCTCCCTGAACAATTATATCAGATTTAAGAGTTTTCAATATAGCCAATTAATGTGAATTTTAAGTGTTTAACTTTGAGAATTTCACTTTTATATATTTTTATAACATTTTATTTTTGAATATTTAAACATGTATAATAATTTGTAAAGTAAAAAAAGGGGGGGTATATTTGTCGAAAAGGGTCGTTGCTCATCCTATATTAGAAGAAATACCAGATACAAAAGAACTTGAATTTGAATTTGAAGGATTAAAACTAAAAGCTATAAATGGTGATACTATAGCAAGTGCCTTAATTGCAAATGGGATAGATATTTTTGGATATTCCGAGAGCGGAAAACCAAAAGGTTTTTTTTGTGCCATTGGAAAATGTTCTTCTTGCCTTGTGATTGTTAATGGAATTCCGAATGTTCGGGCATGTATAACTCTTGTTGAGGATGGGATGAAGATTGAAAGGCAAAAAGGGAAGGGGAACCCTACATGGTGAAAAAAACACAAGCGTTAGTTATAGGAGCGGGTCCTGCAGGATTATGTGGCTCTATCGCTATTGCAGAAAATGGTGTAGAAGTATTGGTTGTTGATGAAGGGCTTTGGCCCGGTGGGCAACTTCCAAAACAAACTCATAAATTTTTTGGACATGAAGTTTTTTTTGCATCTGTAAGGGGTTTTGAAATTGGGGAAAAATTATATCAGAAAGCTTTAAATTTAGGTGTAAGGTTTAAAATGAAAACTACGGTAAGCGGTATATATGAAGATTCAATCGTTTTGTTCGATAGGGAGAATGAAAAAATTGAAGAAATAAATGCAGATTACATATTAATTGCAACAGGGGCTTCGGAAAAATTTATATCATTTAAAAAAAATTACTTGCCAGGTGTATATGGTGCAGGGGCTGTTCAAACACTTATGAACCAATATAGGGTTTTACCAGGCAATGATTTTTTAATTGTTGGAGCAGGTAACATAGGTCTTATAGTAGCATATCAGTTGTTACAGGCCGGAGCAAATGTGAGAGCAATTGTAGAGGCAACTGATAAAGTGGGTGGCTATCTTGTTCATGCAAATAAAGTTAAGAGAATGGGAATACCTATTCTTCTCAAACATACAGTTGTTGAAGCAATAGGGGAAGAAAAAGTAAGAGGTGCAATAATAGCAGAAGTGGATGATAACTTTAAACCAATAAAAGGTACTGAAAAAGAGTTAGCAGTTGATACAATTTGTTTGGCTGTGGGGTTACAACCAAGTGTTGAACTTGCTGCTCAGGCAGGTGCTGAAATACAATTTGTTCCCGAGTTAGGTGGATATGTTCCAATACGGGATGAAAATATGAAAACAACAATTTATACTTTGTACATTGCAGGTGATCTTGCAAGCATTGAAGAAGCGTCAACTGCAATGATAGAGGGATATATAGCAGGTTACAATATAGCCAGGAAAATTACGAACAATGATTTATCTGAAAAGATTGAAAAAATGAAACGTGAATTGGAAGAGTTTAGAAGAGGGCCGTTTTCTTCAAAAGTAAGAAGAGGGTTAAAGAAATTTGGAATAGACTATCCAGAAGGAGGTTACAGAGTAGAACAGCAGAAAGACAATGGCCCAAAAGGAAAATTGAGGGTTAAAATAGAATGTCCGCAAAACATACCCTGTAATCCATGTGAAACTTCCTGCCCAACTGGTGCTATCACTGTTGGAGGTAATATAAATGGAATACCTCATGTAGATTATGATAAATGTATTGGATGTGGAATTTGCGTTATGAAATGTCCGGGGCTTGCTATTTTTCTGATTCAAGAAAAAGATAATCACTCAATTATTGGTATTCCTTATGAATTTGAACTTCCTGAAAATGGAGAAAAAGTACTATTAATGGATAAAGAAGGAAAAATAGTAGGAGAAGGTAAAGTGGAGAAAATAACAAAGAACTTAAAAGGAAAAACACATATAGTTTACTTAAAAGTTCCTAAGGGTCTTGAGGAGGTAAGACATTTCTCGAGAATTTTAAAAGAAGAGGAAGAAATAGTTTGTAGGTGTGAAGAAATAACGAGAAGCCAGGTGGAAAGTGCAATTGAGGAAGGATTTACTGATTTTGAAGAACTTAGAAGGTATTTAAGAATTGGTATGGGACCATGTGGAGGAAGAGTATGTAGATTGCAAGTCTTATCAATTTTGGCATTAAAAACTGGAAAACAAATTTCTGAATTTGATTTGGGAAGATTCAGACCTCCCAGTATACCTCTTCCATTTAGAGCAATATTAAGAGGAGATGAAGAAAATGAAGTATAAAGTCTGTATAATTGGTGGGGGAATCGTTGGTACTGCTATTGCATATTTTTTGGGGAAATTGGGAGAAACGTCAGTAGCAGTTTTTGAAAAGAGATATTTATCTTCAGGTGCTACAGGTAGATGTGGTGGAGGAATTAGACAGCAATGGAGTACAGAAGCAAATGTTAGACTTGCGATGAGGAGTGTTAAATTTTTTGAACGATTTAAAGATGATGTGGGAATGGATATAGAATACAAACAAGGAGGTTATCTTTTATTATCATTTAGTGAGGAAGAAGCAAAGCAATTTGAGAAAAATGTAAAAATGCAAAAAGAGCAAGGATTAAATGTAGAAATCTTAACTCCTAAAATGGTAAAGAATAAATATCCATTTATTAATATTGACAATTTAATACTTGCAACGTTTTGTCAAAGCGATGGACATGCCAACCCGCATAAGGCAACTTTTGGATATGCAAAAGCTGCCCGTGAGATGGGAATTGATGTCTATACTCATACTGAAGTTAATAGTATTGATGTTAAAAATGGTGAAGTGTGTGGAATAAATACGTCGAAAGGTTATTTTGAGTGTGAAGTTCTTGTGAATGCGGCCGGGGCATGGTCAAAAGAAGTTGGAAAAATGGTGGGTGTTGACCTGCCTACGGAAAGTTATAGGCATCAGATTTTTGTAACAGAGCCACTGAATTTCTTTTTTCCATTTATGGCCATTAGTTTTTCTGGTAATTTTTATATGCGTCAAACTCTTCATGGGCAGTTTATTATGGGACAGGGAGATAAGGATGAAAAACCGGGTATAAATGAAAATGTAACATTTAAGTTTGAAAAGGAAATGGCTAAAAAAATGACTAAATTATTTCCTTTCCTTAAAAACTTGAGGATTTTGAGACATTGGTCAGGAGAGTACAATATGTCTCCAGATGCACAACCTATTCTTGGTGAATCAAAAGATATTAAGAATTTTTATTATGCAGTCGGCTTTTCTGGTCATGGATTTATGCTTGCTCCAGCTGTTGGAGAAGCAATAGCGGAATTAATAGTTTATGGCAAAACTTTGCATAGCGATATTTCGCATTTAAATACTGAAAGATTTGGAAAAGGTATAATTCAAGAAAAAAATGTTGTGTAAAATATGTTGCAATTTGTGTTATAATATTAAAGCTGTAATCTCTTAAAAGGAGGGGAAGAGGTATGAAGAAACTGTTGGTTTTACTTTTTGTGATTAGTTTGGTATTCTTTGCCTTTTCACAAACAAAGATTGTTTTTTGGCATGCTATGGGTGGAGGGCATGGTAAAACTCTTGAACAAATAGTACAAAATTTTAATGAAACACATCCAGATATTCAAGTTGAGGCTATTTATGTTGGGAATTATGGGGCACTCAGTCAAAAATTACTTGCTGGTGCTCAAGCTGGAGAACTTCCAACTATTTCACAAGCATATTCTAACTGGACTGCAAAGCTTATTCAAAGTGGTGTAGTTCAATCATTAAACGATTTTATAAATGATCCAAAAATTGGACTTACGAAAGAAGAATGGGAAGATATCTATAAACCACTTAGAGATAATGGCACCTGGGGAGATACAGTTTATGCTGTACCATTTAATAAGAGTTTATATGTTCTTTATTATAACGTAGATCTCTTCACATTATACGGTTTAGATGTTCCAAAATCTATTAATGAACTTTACTATGCTGCAAAAGTATTAACTGAAGATATCGATGGTGATGGAACAATTGATCAGTATGGTCTTGGATTCAGAACAACTGTCGACTTTTTCAATATACTCTTAACATTAAGAGGCGGTTCAATATTAAGATTTGAAAATGGAAAATGGGTATCAAATATTGATAGTCCTGAAACCAGAGAAGTACTTACATTTGTTAAAAAATTAATTGATGAAGGTATAGCATATTATCAAGGCGGATACATGGATGGTCCTTTCGGTCAACAAAAAATTGCAATGTTTATTGGGACAATTGCAAGTAAACCATATGTCAACAAGAGTACAGCTGGTAAATTTACTTGGGCATGGGCTCCTGTCCCCGTTTGGAAAACAAGAAAAGTTCCATTTGCAGGTACAGATATAATTATGTTTGCAAACGCATCTGAAGAAGAGAAAAAAGCAGCTTGGGAATTCATGAAATACTTGATTTCACCTGAAGTAACAGCATTCTGGGCAATAAATACAGGTTATATCCCTGTAAGAAAAAGCGCTCTTGAAACTAACATTTGGAAAGAATACTTAAAAACAGATCCTTTAGCAGAAGTTCCATTATCACAAATCGACAATGCAGTGTTTGATCCACAAATAGGTGTTTGGTACGAAATAAGAACAGTTGTTGGAAACATGTTCTCCGATTTTGTAAATGGAAAAGTTGATATGGAAACAGCAATTAAAACAGCAGATGATCAAATTAAGAAATATCTTGCTGAAGAATACGGAGAATAATTCAAGCGAAAAATATAGGGCCACCCATTTTTAGGGTGGCCTTTTATTTTATAATTGATATAATATATTTTGAGGTGAAATGTTGAAAGTCACAATTAATGCTGAAAAACTAAAAAGAATAATTGCACATATTGATAAAGTTTGTGGGTCAGTGGAACCAATTAATAGATTGGTTGGTATTTCATATGATAATGGTTATTTAACCCTTTATGGAAGTGATGGCTGTTTTACAGTTAAAGCAAAGATAACGGAAATGAATCCTACCTCACTAAAATTTTCAATTTCATTGGATATTCTCAAATATTTTATATCAGAACTTAAAGGGAATGTTTTTATTTATTCCGATGGGAACTTTGTTACTTTTAAAGTGAAAGAAGAAAATTTAAAGCTTAGAGTAGGAAAATTTCGTTTTGAAAAATTTGAAGACAGATTTGATGTTGTTTCAAAAGTAAGCAGTATATTTTTCACCAAAGATTTAGATTTTGCAACTTCACATATAGAAGAAGGATGTATGGTAGATATATTTTTTAATGACAAAATTAAAATAGCTGCAGAGTATAAGAATATAATTTGTTATACATCAAGAGATGTACTGGAGAGTTATAGTAACATTTCATGGAGTATCCCGTATTATTCTGCCCGGCACATAGTAAAGTCGTTAAAAGATACATCTTCCAAAGATCTAATAATTGGAAAAAGTTTAAATCACATGGTGATTAAAGGAGATTTTCTTTATAATTTATGTGGTGAGGAAATAGTAGACAATAAATTATTTTTGGTTGAAAAGGAACTGAAAGAAAGTGCTCTTATTTCAAAACTTAGTTTGAAACATTTAAAACATTATTTGAGGCGCTCTATGATGCTTGGCAGAAATTCCCAAGTTAAACTTTCTGGAACAAAAAGAGGAATATTTTTTTATACTTTTTCACGTGGAATGGAGTATAAAGGTATGCTTGAAGGAAGAATTGAATCCTCGTTTTCGACAATTGCAAACGCTTATTTTTTAAGAAGTGCTTTAAATAGAATTGGTGGAGAAAATCTTTTGTTAATGCTTAGTAAAACTCATTTGATAATAACAACATCACAAAAGAAAAGATTTATTTTATTACCACTTATTTAAAGTACTTTTCAACTTCACTCAAAATATCCTTTTCTTTATACTCCCCAACAATTTTCCCTTTATAAAATAAGATAAATCCTTTTTTAATACCTGCTATACCAATATCGGCGTCTTTTCCTTCTCCAATACCGTTAACCACACATCCAAGTATAGCTATTTTTACATTTTTGTTTATTTTCGAGAATTTTTCTTCGACTAAGTTAGACCACTTTTCTACATCGATCTCCGTTCTTGAACATGTCGGACAAGCAATAACCTCTAGTCCCTTTTTCAAACCAAGGGAAATTAAGATCTTTTTTGCGATTCTGACTTCGTTAACGGGATCTCCCGCAATAGATACTCTTATTGTATCTCCTATACCTCTGTATAATAGAAACCCTAGGGCTATAGATGATTTAACGATTGACCATTCAAAAGTACCTGCTTCAGTTACCCCGATGTGTAATGGATAATTAGTAAGCTGAGAAATTTTTTCGTACGCTTGTATTGTTTCTTTTACATTTGAACTTTTTACGGAAATTACAATATTTTCAAATCCATTTTTTTCCAGGATTCTAACTTCTTTTAAGGCTGCTTCACATAATGCATCAACCTTTGGAAGATGTTCTAACTCTTTTGGGATAGAACCAGAATTTGCTCCGACTCTTATAGGAATGTTGTATTCTTTTGCAATTTTAATTACTTCTTTTACTTTTTGTTCATTACCTATATTTCCCGGATTTATTCGCACTTTTTTTGCGCCGTTTTTAATACTTTCAATGGCTAATTTGTAATCATAGTGGATATCAGCTATAACGGGAATAGGTGATTTTTTTGTTATTATTTTTAAACTTTTTACAGCTTCAAAGTTTGGCACAGAAACTCTTACGAGATCACATCCTGCTTTGTACAGTTGATTAATTTGATTTAAGGTGGAAGTATAATCCTCGGTTTTTGTATTAGTCATTGATTGAATTGCGACAGGATTATTACCACCAATTTTTACTTTGCCAATTTCAATGACTTTTGTCATATTGTTCACTCCTTAAATATATTTACAAAAATAATATACCTCTATATTATTTTTTTGTCAAAGTTCACAATTGTAAAAAGTTTGGATTTTTGATAAAATAAAGTTTAGTAAGATAAAATAATACTTGGAGGTGATTAAAATAACTTACATTTTAGCATTTATTATAGTTTTCATGTTTGTAGTTATCGTTCATGAATTTGGACATTTTTTGTTTGCTAAGATATTCGGTGTTGATGTGCTTGAGTTTGCAATAGGTTTTGGCCCAATACTTTATAAAAAGAAATTTGGCAAAACATTACTTAGAATAAATTTAATACCACTTGGAGGTTACGTGAGGCTAAAAGGAGAACAATTGGATGAAGAAGGAGAAAATGCATTATATTCTAAACCAGCCTGGCAAAGGCTTTTGATTGCTTTTGCAGGCCCTCTTTTTTCTATTTTGACTGCTTATATATTATTTATTCCAATAGTTTCTATCTGGGGTGTTCCGGCAGTTACTGTTGGAAAAGTTATTGAAAACACTCCAGCTCAAGAGTTTGGATTAAAAGACGGTGATGTAATTTTAGAGGTAAATGGAAAAAGAGTATTTGATTCGACAGAGGTTAGTGAAATTATATCTCAGGGAAAACAAGTTGATTTGACAATTCTGAGAAACGGTGAAAAATTAAAATTGTCTATAACACCACAATTATCACCACAAGAATACATTTTGGTTTTAGACGATGTTTCTGGAAAATTAGTAGGGAAAGTTGAAAGAATAAACGGATTTCTACCAGGAAGTGATATAAAGTTAAAAGCGGGTGATTTTGTTGTTATAGAAGATGAATATGGTAATACTTTAACAGGAGCAATTGTTAGTTATTCATATGTTCCTGAGAGATATACAATAGGTTTTTATTACGCTGGGGTAAAACCATTTGTAAATAAGGATATAACTCCGTTTAAAAAAGGAGATAAATTATTAAAGGTTAATGATTTGGAGATAACTGATTATTTATCTATTATTAAACTGGCTACTGCTCTAGGACTTTCTGAGAAACAGCTATATGTTGATATTTGGGGGAAACGGATTAATAGCTATGTGGAACCTCTTAGTGAACAATTAAATATTCAAATAGAACGTGATAATGAGGTAATCAATTTAAGTTTATCGAAAGAGAAATTTTCAAAGATTATTTCAGAACCTGAGTTTTTTGAAAGTGAAAATTATATTTTAAAGCCGAGTAATTTTATTGAAACAATAACACTTTCTGTACAAAGATGTAATTCAGCTGCAATTATGATTTGGAAAGCTTTTCAAAAATTATTTTTTACTGGTCAGGGTGCCAAAAATGTTGCAGGACCAATAGGAATTGCCGTAATTGTTGGTCAAGCTGCAAAAGCAGGTTGGGAAACTATTTTAACTGTTGTTGCATTTTTTACTTTGAATTTGGGAATTTTTAATTTATTACCTCTTCCTGCCCTTGATGGTGGTCGAATAGTGTTTTCATTAATAGAGATAATAGCTCGTAGAAAAATTGATAGAAGAATTGAAACAATAATACATACAATCGGTTTCTTTATTTTGATGGGATTACTATTTTATTTCATGTTTGCAGATATATCAAAATTTTTCTAAGGGGGTATATTGTGGAGATCAAAATAACTGACAAAGAGATGTTGGAAATTTCATTTGAAGATTTAAAAAATTTTTCCGAAACTAGAATGATTCACATTCCAAGAAAAATAGTGATGAATTTCATTGAAAATGGCGAAGTTATTGGTTTTGTAAATTTTGATATGAGATATTTTAACAAAAATGCTTATATAACATATTATTTAATACCCGAAGAAAGGGGAAAGGGCAAAGGTAAATTAATGTTAAGGGAAGCAGTTAATTTTGCATTTAATGAGTTGAATCTTGAAAGACTTACAGCTGAAGTGTATGAGTATAATATTAAGTCAATAAACTTGCTAAAAAGATTTGGATTTAAATTAGAAGGGCAGATTAGAAAAGGAAAATATCATGACGGAAAATATTACGATATATTGATTTATGGTTTGTTAAAAGAAGAAAGAGCGGGATAACCCCGCTCTGCTTATTTTTTTAGATTAAAGTAATCAGAATTTTCGTCGTTTTCTATTCTAAGATATCTATTTTTTGCTGATTCAAAAATTCTTTCAATAATCGGAAAAAGATCACTATTTTTAGCTAATTTTTCTATTTTTTCTTTCAAGGGTGTTTTGAATCTAAATGATTCTCCATCAAATTCTATATATTCAGCAAAGGATTGGTCAATTGAAGAATCGACATTTGAAAGGAATTTTATAAGTATATTTATAAAAACTTCTCTAACATCCGATTTTCTTTTTGATTCAGCGAGTTTTTCGCGATATTCTGACTCAATTTCGTGATAATACTTTACATATGATAAAATTTTTTCACCTTTAATCATAGGATCACCCCTTTTTTAGATTTTTGACAATTTTAAAGAAAAGTAACTTAAACTAACAAGTGCAGCGGTTTCAAAGCGCAAAATTTTCCTTCCTAGTACAATACCAACAAAATTTTGTTTTAATATTTTAATTTCTTCTTCCGAAAAACCACCTTCTGGCCCAACTATGAGTCCAACGTTGTTTCCTATTTCTTCTGGAATTTTTTTACCATTAAAATCCAGAAAAAACGTATTTGCTGGAGCAACTTCGGTTATATCGTTGAAGTTAATAATTTCGAATTTTGGAAAATGGAATCGAGCGCATTGTTTGCAACTGTCCCTGATAAGAAAATTTATTTTATCTTGTTTTTGCGAATAATCTCTATTGGAGAATTTGGTTTTAGTAATATATATTTTATCTACACCAAGTTCCACCGCTTTTTCTATTAACCAACGGAGCCTTTCCCATTTTCCTGAGGGAGCAAAGAGGATCAATCTTGAATTATTTTTTTCTTCGCCTATATATTTAGACTCCAAAATACTACCAAAAGATTCTTTTTTTCCTAATTGTTTTATTTGAACTTTGTATTTATTACCATTTCCATCCGTACAAATAACAATATCTCCAGCTTTTTTTCTGACAACTTTAAAATGAGTGGTTTCATGACTGTCAAAAAAAGCATTTTCATTATCAACAGTGCAAAAGAAAATATTTGGCATTAAATCACCTCAATTTAATTATACAATATAATTTGTTGAAGTTAGACATTTGTAGTATAATTTTCTTAAAGAGAAATTATTACAGGAGGGATTGTATGAAAGAATATAAACCTCAAGAAATTGAAAGTAAATGGCAAAAAATTTGGGAAAAAGAAAAGGTTTTTGAAACAGAACAATATTCAGAAAGACCAAAGTTTTATGATCTTGTGATGTTTCCTTATCCTTCTGGAACGTTACATGTAGGCCATGTAAAAAATTATGTTATTGGTGATATTGTTGCAAGGTATAAAAGAATGAAGGGTTATAATGTTCTTCATCCTTTTGGTTATGATGCTTTCGGGCTACCAGCTGAAAATGCCGCTATTAAAAATAAGATACATCCTGAAGAATGGACTTTCAAAAATATAAATATAATTAAAAATCAAATAAAAAAAATAGGAATTAGTTATGATTGGACGAGAGAAATTGCTACATGTAAAGAGGACTATTATAAATGGACACAATGGTTGTTTATTAAATTATACGAAAATGGGTTAGCTTACAAGAAAAAAGGAGCGGTTAATTGGTGTCCAAACTGTAATACTGTTTTGGCAAACGAACAAGTGGTAGATGGAAAGTGTGAAAGATGTGGGACAGAAGTTACTATTAAGCACTTAGAACAATGGTATTTTAAGATTACAGAATACGCTGAAAAACTTCTAAATGATTTGGATAAATTAGAAGGTTGGCCAGAAAATGTAAAAATTATGCAAAGAAATTGGATTGGAAAAAGTATAGGTGCAGAAGTTGATTTTCCAGTAGATGGATTAGATATGAAAATAAGAGTGTTTACTACACGACCTGATACTCTTTGGGGAGTTACATTTATGGCTATTTCTCCAGAATCCCCTCTTGTCGAACAAATTGTAACCGAAGAGAAAAAAGAAGAGTTATATAAATTTTTACATAAAGTTTCTCTTGAAGATAGATTTAAGAGAACAAGTGTTGATGCGGAAAAAGAAGGGATTTTTCTTGGAAGATATGCTATTAACCCCGTAACTGGCGAAAAAATTCCGATATATGTAGCAAATTACATTTTATATGAGTATGGAACAGGAGCTATAATGGCTGTTCCTGCGCACGATCAAAGGGATTTTGCCTTTGCAAGGAAGTATGGTTTACCAATAATGGTTGTAATTGACAACCCTGAAAGTCCTTTAGATCCAGATAAGATGGAAGAAGCATATGAAGAAGAAGGAATAATGATCAATTCTGGTCCTTTTAATGGTTTGAATAGTAAAAAAGCAATTGAAAAGGTAATTGAATATCTTGAGGAAAAAGGGATTGGGAAAAGGAGTGTTCAGTACAAATTGAGGGATTGGCTAATTTCTAGGCAAAGATATTGGGGAGCACCTATCCCAATAATTTATTGTGAAAAATGTGGGACAGTGCCAGTTCCTGAAAAAGATTTACCAGTAAAATTACCCAAAGAGATAGAATTTTTACCCACAGGACAGTCGCCATTAGCGTTGAATGAACAATTTTTGAATACAACATGTCCAAAGTGTGGTGGGCCCGCAAGACGTGACGCTGATACAATGGACACTTTTGTAGATAGTTCTTGGTATTATTTAAGGTATGTAAATCCAGATATGGATGATAAACCATTTGATTCTAAAGATGTTAATTATTGGCTTCCAGTTGATCAGTACATAGGTGGAGTGGAACACGCAATTTTACATTTGCTTTATTCAAGATTTATTACCAAGGTCTTACATGATCTTGGTTATATAAATTTCGATGAACCATTTACCAATCTCTTTACTCAAGGAATGATATACAAAGATGGATGGAAAATGAGTAAATCTAAAGGCAATGTAGTTTCACCGGATGATATGATAGAAAAATATGGCGCTGATACATTAAGAACATATATTCTTTTTATGGCTCCACCAGAAAAAGATGCAGAATGGAATGATGCAGGAATAGAAGGAGTAAATAGATTTTTAAAGAGATTATGGAATAATTTTTACAAGATATTACCTTTTATAAAGGATACTACAAAAGAAAACATTGTATTAAAGAATAAAAAGGAAAAAGAATTGAGAAAAAAACTTCACCAATCTATTAAGAAAATTACCGAGGATATTGAAGGAGGATTTAAATTTAATACAGCTATTGCAGGACTTATGGAACTCAACAATAGCTTAAATGAATATTTAAATACTACTATTGAAGATGAATTGAATGTTCCACTGCTAAGAGAACTTGCTGAAAATCTTGTTTTGATTCTTTCACCTTTCGCACCACACATGGCAGAAGAAATGTGGTATGATTTAGGTAAAGACACACTTATAGTAAATGAGCAATGGCCAACATATGATCCTGAAGCACTTAAAGAAGATGAAGTTACGATTATAATTCAAGTTAACGGGAAAGTAAGAGGGAAAATTAACGTTTCAGTTGATGAAGATGAGGAAAATATAAAGAAGTTAGCATTAAAAGAGCCGAAAGTTGCTTCATATGTTGAAGGAAAAGAAATTGTGAAGATAATTTATGTAAAGAATAAGCTTTTAAATATTGTCGTAAAATAAAGGAGGAGAGTTTATGAAAAAATTATTAGTTTTAATGGTTGTTTTGATTTCTGCTTTGTTAGTTTTTGGTGAGGAAGCAACATCGACTACGCTTCCAGGTACAACTGTTGTAGCTATAGTGAATGGTGAAGAAGTTACACTTGATCTTTTAAATTCACAAGCAAATATTAATGGTTTACTTGTTAAAATTTCTGAAGTGGATCAAACTTTCTTTAATGTATTAACAAACACTGATGAGGGTGTAAAACTTTTAATGAGGTATAAAAGAGCCGTTTTGGATCAAATAGTTGATAAATTACTTATAGTGCAATTTGCTGAGAAGTATGGGGTTAGGCCAACGGATGAAGAAGTAAAGCAATTTGTAGATAAACAAATTTCTGATTATTTATCTTCACAAGGAATTGACGAAGATACCTTTAATATGTATTTACAGTATGCAAATATGGGAACATTGAAGGAATTTAAAGAAAAATTATTTTTTGATACATTGGTGAATATGTCTATAAAGAATTTATTTGATTATGCATCACAAGATGCTACAGTAACTGATGATGAAATTAAAGCTTATTATAATGAAAATATTGATAAATATTCTACCCCCACACAATTTGACTTATATGTTTTAACGTTTACAAATGAGACTCAAGCAAAAATGGCAAAGGATAAGGTAGCATCCGGTATAGATTTTCAAACAGTTGCTAACGAATTTAATTTGGGAGATTTTAAGTTTGAAAACATAGCTAAAGGTCAGGCATTTCCTGATAAACTTTGGGAATATATAGAAAATGCTATGGTTGGGGCTATTTTAGGTCCTATTAATGTTGATGGCACGTTTTATATTGTAAAAATTTTGGAAAAAATACCTCCACAAGTGAAAGAATTTGAACAGGTTAAAGAGGAAATTGCAAATGAATTATTGAGTAATAAAAAGTCTGAAGTTTGGTCTAAGTTTATAGATGAGGAATTTGCTAAATTTAAAAAAGAAAGTCAAGTAAAAATTTTGTACACTACTGAGTAAGTTTATTTACATAGAGACAAGCTCATAAAGGCGAATTGTATTCTAATACCCCCTCTGCTAAGATTGAATAGAAGGGGGGCTTTTTATATCTAATAAAAGATTATTTGTTATAAATCGAACCTTCTTTTTTAATATGATATAATATCTTGTGACTAAAAATCAAAGGAGGTAGAGTTAATGAAACTTAAAACGATGACAATGGAATGGACGGGAAATGAGTTAATTTTGATTGATCAAAGAAAAATACCTTTAAAAGAGGAATATATGACTTGTAAAACATATGAAGAAGTTGCTATTGCGATAAAGGAAATGGTTGTAAGAGGAGCCCCTGCAATAGGAGCTTCGGCAGCTTTTGGGTACGTTTTAGGTGCAAAAAAGTTTAATGTAAATACTTTTGAAGAGTTAAAAGAAAAGATGTTTCATGTAAAAGAGGTTTTAGCAAATACAAGGCCAACGGCGGTAAATCTTTTTTGGGCATTGGAAAGAATGGAAAAAACTTTACTTAATTTTGGTAAACTAGATGGTATTGTCGAAAAACTCGAAGAGGAAGCAATGGCTATTGCAAATGAAGACATTGAGGCAAATAGGAGAATGGGTAAATTTGGTGCAAAACTTTTAAAAGATGGTGATACTGTACTTACACATTGTAATGCGGGAGCTCTTGCAACTGTAGATTATGGTACAGCATTAGGTGTAATAAGAGCGGCCGTTGAAGAAGGAAAAAAGATAAAAGTGTATGCTGATGAAACAAGGCCATATTTGCAAGGTGCGAGACTTACAGCTTGGGAATTAATGAAAGATGGTATAGATGTGACTCTTATAAGTGATAATATGTCAGGCTGGGCAATGAAACTTGGTAAAATAAATGCCGTTATTGTTGGTGCAGATAGAGTGGCTGCAAACGGAGATGTAGCAAACAAAATTGGTACGTATATGGTTGCGGTTCTTGCTAAAAGACATGGAATACCTTTTTATGTTGCTGCTCCAACTAGTACAATTGATTTAAATACCAAAACAGGAAAAGATATACCAATAGAAGAAAGGAGACACACTGAGGTTACACATTGTGGTGGAACACAGATAGCCCCTGATAATGTAAAAGTATTTAATCCAGCCTTCGATGTTACAGATGCAGAATTAATAACTGCAATAATTACGGAAAAGGGTGTAGTTTACCCACCATATGAAGAAAATCTGAAAAAACTCTTTGAGGAGTGATTGTATGATAGATATTAAGTTATTAAGGCAAAATCCAGAAATATTTGCTGAAGCATTAAAAAAACGTAATGCAGACACAAACATAATAAATGAAATTATAAAGATTGATCAAGAATGGAGGAAATTAACTACCGAGATAAACAATTTAAAATCTGAAAGAAATAATCTTTCAAAGCTTGTAGCAAAAGCAAAGGCAGAAAAAAATGAAGAAAGAGCAAAAGAAATTATTGAAGAAAGTAAAAAAATTGGTGAAAAAATAAAGGAACTTGAAAAAGTTCAACAAGAATATGAAACAAAAATGAAAAATATTGCTTTGAATATTCCAAACATTCCACATGAAAGTGTTCCTATTGGTAAAGATGAAACAGAAAATATTGAGATAAGAAGGTGGGGTGAACCGAGAAAGTTTGGTTTTGAACCAAAGGCACATTGGGATTTGGGTCCAGAGATAGGATTGATGGATTTTGAAAGGGCAGCAAAATTAAGTGGTTCTAGATTTACAATAATGTATGGGTATCTTGCAAAACTAGAAAGAGCACTTATTCAGTTTATGTTAGATTTCCATACAAAAGAGCATGGATACATTGAGGTTTGGGTTCCTCATTTAGTGAAGCGAGAGACAATGATTTTTACAGGTCAATTGCCGAAATTTGAAGAAGAAGCTTACAATATCGAAAAAGATGATCTGTTTTTAATACCTACTGCTGAGGTGCCTCTTGCTGCTTTGTATGCAGGAGAAGTTTTAAATGAAAAAGATTTACCTAAAAAATTTGCTGCATCCACCCCTTGTTACAGAAGAGAAGCAGGAAGTTATGGAAGAGATGTGAGGGGAATGATAAGGCAACATCAATTTGATAAGGTTGAACTTGTATGGATTACTACCCCGGAAAGATCATTTGAAGATCTTGAGACGTTAACAAGGGATGCTGAAAAGATTTTACAACTTCTCGAGCTTCCTTACAGGGTAGTTTCTTTATGTACTGGTGATTTGGGTTTTGCTGCTGCCAAAACTTATGATATTGAAGTCTGGCTTCCATCGTATAATACGTATAAAGAAATATCTTCTTGTAGTAACGATACAGATTTTCAGGCTAGACGTGGGAACATAAGGTACAGAGGAAGGGATAATAAACTTCATTTTGTACATACATTGAATGGGTCGGGAGTCGCAATTGGAAGAACATTGGTCGCTATTATTGAGAATTATCAAAACCCAGATGGTTCTATAACAATTCCAAAAGTTCTGGTACCGTATATGGGTGTTGAAAGAATTCCTTAAATTAAGTCGCACAGCGGAGGCTGTGCGATTTTTTATATGTATGATAAAATAATAAAGATGATAGTTTTTCATAAGAAGGTGAAAGGGTGGATTATATCTCTAAAATTAGAAAAATGAATTATTTAGAATTGAAAAAGTTTGCAAGGGAAATAAGAGAATACATAATAGATGTTATTTCAAAAAATGGAGGACATTTAGCTTCGAATCTTGGTACAGTAGAATTAACATTAGCGTTGTATAGAGTTTTTGATCCTTACAAGGATTATATAATTTGGGATACTGGTCACCAAACCTACACCCATAAATTGTTAACTGGAAGGTGGGAATTATTTCCTACAATTAGAAAATATGATGGTATAAGTGGTTATACAAGTATTTTCGAGTCACAAGCTGATAGGTTTGGTGCAGGGCATGTTGGCACGTCTATTGCTGCTGCTCTAGGAATCGAACAAGGTTTGAAATTGCAAGGAAAAGAAGCCCACGTTGTAGTTGTTATTGGTGATGGTGCACTTACTTCCGGTGAGGCATTAGAGGCTTTAAATCAAATAAAAACGCTTAATTCAAAAATCAAAGTTATTATAAACAGTAATATGATGTCAATTTCCAAAAATGTGGGAGCTTTATCAAATTTTTTTGATAGATTAAGGACCAGTAAAATTTATTTGGAAATGAAACAAACTATGAAAAAAACTATTAAGGGAAGTGTTGAAAAAGAATTAAAAAGATTAAAAGAAGCTTTGAAAGTGTCTATAACTGGTGATGACTTTTTCGAAGCATTATCTATAAAGCATTTAGGACCTGTCGATGGGCACAATATAAAAGAGATGGAAGAAGAATTCAGAAGAATAAAAGATTATGATTATCCTGTTGTTGTAACTGTTAATACTCTAAAAGGTAAAGGTTTTCATTCTTCAGAGGGAAATCCAGAAAAATATCATAGTGCGGGGAAATTTGATATTTCTTCAGGAACGTTTATAAAGCATCCTGGTTTTATTTCTTTTAGTGAAGTTTTTGGAAAAATGTTAGTAAAACTTGCTGAAAAAGATGAGAAAATAATAGCAATAACAGCAGCTATGAAAAGAGGGACAGGCTTAGACGAATTTGCAGAAAAATTTCCAGATAGGTTTTTCGATTTAGGTATTACCGAACAAACTTGTGTTACATTTGCAGGTGGTCTATCAAGGGTTGGTTTAAAACCAGTGTTTGCTGTATATTCTACCTTTCTTCAAAGGGGATTTGATCAAGTTATTCACGATATAGCACTTCAAAAATTGCCAGTTGTTTTTGCTATTGATAGAGCGGGTCTTGTGGGTGAAGATGGACCAACTCATCATGGAGTATTTGATATAGCATATTTAAGAATAATTCCGAATCTTAAAATATATGCTCCCAGAGATGTTCAAGATTTGGCTAACACGTTATATACAATTTTTAAGTTACCTATTGATGGTCCAGTTGCAATTAGATATCCTAGGGATTCAGAATTTGGTGAATTCGAGCAAATTTATGATAAAATTAAGATGATAGATTTGCAAGATTGGGAAATATTAAATCGCGGTAAAAATGTAGCAATTATTTCAACTGGTACAATTACAAATAACGCGCTAAAAGTAGCCTTAAAAAATGGCTGGACTTTAGTATTTGCTAGGAGTATAAAACCAATAAACACAGAAGTTTTGAATTGGGTTTTAGACAATCATAAGTACGTATTTTCTGTTGAAGAAGGTTCAATAGAAGGAGGTTTTGGTGAATCGCTTAACAAATACGGTAAAATTTTTAATATAGGAATACCTGATCGATTTATTGTACATGGTAGTAGAAAGAAACTTTTAAAAACATTGGAACTCGATGAAGAGGGGATTTTAAAACAGATTATGCGAATAATTGAAAGGAGGAATGCATATGAAAATACAAACGGAATTTGGAGAACTTGATATAACATTAAATGCGATTAGGAAATTAGTTTATTTAGCAATTCTTGAAACTTATGGACCAGTAAGCATTGCAACAGAGAACTGGCTCTCAAAGATTGTGGGTAGTGAAGAAAGTAGAGTAAAAATTCAGGAAGATGAATTTGGACATATAAAAGTTGATGCCTACGTGGAGATAGAGTATGGAACGAAAATTTCTGAAGTGGGAAGGAATATAATTGAAAACGTTAAACATAAATTAAAAGAATTTGCCGGATGTGAAAGTGTTGAAGTAAATGTCCATGTAATAGATGTAAAATAAGGAGGTAGATGTCTTGAAAAGACTAACAGCTGAAAAGCTGAAGCTTTGTTTTATGAAAGGTACAGAAAATCTACTAAAACATAAAGATGAAATTAATGCTTTAAATGTTTTTCCAGTTCCAGATGGTGATACAGGTTCAAATATGTCTGCAACTATGTTAGAAGGATGTAAATATTTGGAAAGTATAGAGAATAAGGTAACAATGGAAAAGGTATTAAATGCTATAAAAAACGGAACTTTAATGGGTGCAAGAGGAAATTCTGGTGTGATACTTTCGCAGATTTTTAGAGGATTTTGTGATTATTTAAAAAATGTAAAACAGATTACAGTTGCTGATTTTGCATTTGCTTTTAAATCTGCAAAAGATGTGGCTTATGGTGCTGTTATGAAACCTGTAGAAGGAACGATTTTGACAGCTATAAGGTACTTGTCTGAAAAAGTAGAGGAGCTTTCTGATGCACAAGATTTTAATGAATTTTTTGAAAAAACGCTGATGATATTAAAAAAAGCAGTTGATGATACTCCAAATTTATTAAAGAAATTGAGAGATGCAGGTGTGGTAGATGCTGGAGCAAAGGGTTTATATTACATTATGGAAGGATTTTATAAATACATTCAGGGTGAAACTACAATTAATCTTGATGTTAAAACTACTAGTATGCCTGTGGAAGAAATACAGTTTATACCTGAAGATTTAAAATATCAGTATTGTACCGAGTTGATAGTGAGAGCTTTTGATGAATTGAATAATGGACAAGAAGAAGAGATTAGGAATTTCTTATATGAAATAGGAGATTCTGTTGTATTTTTTGTGCAGGATAATGTTATAAAGCTTCATGTTCACACAAATAATCCTGGAACGGTTATTGAAAAACTTCTGGGAGTTGGAGAACTTTTAAAGGTTAAGATAGATAATATGAAAGAACAGCATGAACATTTTATTGAAACGGGGTATAAAGAAGAAGGCCCAAGAAAGAAAAACGCAATTGTTGCGGTATCTCCAAGTGAAGGTATTTCAAGGATTCTCAGAGATTTAGGTGCAGATATGATTGTTATTGGTGGCCAAACGATGAATCCAAGTACGGCAGATATAAAAGTGGCAGTTGAAGCTCTTAATGCAGACAATGTCTTTATATTTCCGAATAATTCGAATATAATTCTTGCTGCTAGGCAAGTGGCATCTTCAATAGAAGATAAAAATGTGTATGTAGTGAACACAAAAAATGTTCAAGAATGTGTTGCGGCTTTAATAAGACATGTTCCAGATGAAGAACCAGAGAACTTGCTTAAAGTTTATGAAGAGGCTGTTTCGGAAGTAGTAACGTTGTCTGTTACCAGAGCAGTTCGGAATGCTAGATTAAATGGTGAGAAAATAAAGAAAAATGAATATTTGGTATTTGTGAACAATTCACTTCAAACACATGATTTGGATTTCAAAAAAGCTTTAGAAGATGCGTTTGCTAAAATTGAAGATTTAGAAGAAAGAGAAATTATAACGATTTTACTTGGAAAAGATGCAACTCCTATTGAAATAAATATTTTAGAAAAGTTAGTCAAGCAAAAATATCCAAATTTAGAAATTGAAACATACGAAGGAGAGCAAGTGCATTATCCATTTTTAATATTAATAGAGTAGGTGATATGAATGAAAGAAGTATTTAGAGTTTCTAGGATAGATGATAAATATATATACGTCGAAAGAGATACTACTGCATGTGGTAGTTGCTCACTTTCAGGAAGTTGTAATGTTCAGAACATTACGGAAATGAAAATTGAAAAAAAGAAAAACTTAGAAGTTTTTCCAGGAGATTTTTTAATATTGGATATGAAATTAAGGCCAGCATTGATTGCGTTCTTTTTATACGGTCTTCCTATCGTATTCTTGATTGTTGGAGTTGGGTTAGGTGGTTTTTTTGAATTATCAGACTTTCTTAGTTTTGCAATTGGTATTTCATTTATGAGTGTTGCATTTGTGATAAATTATTTTATCGATAAAAAATATAAACCAGAAATTGTAGATGTAAAACATAATCGGGGGGAAATATAGTGATTTATCAGTTTAGAAAAGGGAGCGGAAAAAAAGGTTGGATAGTTGTTGTGCATGGTTTGGGTGAACATATAGGCAGATATGAGAAATTAGTCGAAGGACTAATTAAAAGAGAATTTGGTGTAATAGGTTTTGATCTTCCAGGGCATGGAAAAAGCCAAGGAAGAAGAGGACATACGTCAATTGAAGAAATTATTAAAGTGATCAATAACTTAACTAACGATATCGAAAAATTCCATATTTTTGGTCATAGTTTAGGCGGATTAATTGCTATTAGATATGTACAGGAAAACGTGGATCGTGTTAAAACGTTGGTTGTTTCTTCACCGGCATTGTACATCAAGCCATCTATTTTACAAAAAGTTCTGTTAAGTATAATGATATATTTTTATCCTTCATTAACAGTTAGTAATGGAATAGATCCAAATCTTTTATCTAGAAACAAAGAGGCTGTGGAAAAATATGTGAAGGATAAATTGGTACATGACAGAATTAGTGTAAAATTGGGAAGAAGTCTTGTGAAAAATATTCAACTTGCTCATAGTAGAGTTAATGATATAGTTGTTCCTACACTAATGTTAGTTGGAACGGAGGATAAAATAACGCCTCTTGACGGTTCATATGCCTTCTTTGAGAGATTGCAATTACCAAAGGAAGATAAATTATTAATAAAATATGAAGGTGGTTATCATGAAATGTTTGAAGATCCAAAATATCGTGAAAAGTTTTATAATGATATTTTTGAATGGTATGAAAATCGATGGAGGTGAATAAATGAAGATAGATGAAAAATTAGTTGACGAAGTTGCAATGTTGGCTAGATTGAAAATAAGTGACAAAAAAACTTTTATAAAGGAAATGCAGAAAATTGTTGACTATTTTCAGATTCTTGAAGAAGTGGATACTTCAGAACTTGAGCCAATGTACACACCTATAGAAAATGCTACTAAGTTAAGGGATAATAAAGTAAGGAATTTTGAAGATGTTGAGTCTATTCGCAAAAACTTTCCGAACAGAGATAGAAATTACTTAAAAATTCCAGGAATTCACAAATAGGAGGTATTATGAAAGTTATAGCAACCAACAAGAAAGCGTATTCAGATTACACGATTATTGAAACATACGAGGCAGGTATAGAATTGAGAGGGACAGAGGTTAAATCATTACGAGATATGGGTGCAAATTTTAAAGATAGTTTTTGTAGGATAAAAAATGGAGAAGTATATTTATTAAATCTTAATATTCCCCCATATAGAAATGGGAATATCTTTAATCATGATCCGGAAAGGCCTCGGAGGTTATTATTACACAAAAAAGAAATTCATCGATTACTTGGAAAGGTAAAAGAGCAAGGTTTAACTATTATACCTACGAAGTTATATTTCAATGAGAGAGGTTTAGTAAAAGTAGAAATAGCTGTAGCAAAAGGGAAGAAGCGGTATGATAAAAGAGAGGATATTAAAAAGAGAGAAATTAACAGAAAAATACGAGAGTATTTAAAAAGAAATAGATAGGAGGGGAATAATGAGTTTACTTGAAAAAGTAGAAGAAAGAATTAGACAGTTTAAAGAAAATTACAATCCAGAATTTATAGAGGTTTCGGAGGTAGAAGTTAATAAATATATTTGAACATACGAATTTAAAAGCAACAACTACCGAGCAAGATATATTAAAGTTATGTGCAGAAGCTAAAGAATATAATTTTAGGGGGGTTTGTGTAAATCCTTCTTTTGTTTCTTTAGCAAGAAGGAATCTTGAAGGTACTGATCTGAAAGTTGTAACTGTTGTTGGTTTTCCATTGGGGGCAACATCCATTGAATCGAAAGCTTTTGAAGCAAAAAAAGCTGTTGAAGATGGTGCAGATGAAGTAGACATGGTTATTCACATTGGACATTTGAAATCCGGTAATTATGAATATGTATACGAAGATATTGCTTCAGTTGTTAATGCTGCAGGTGTACCTGTGAAAGTAATTATTGAAACATGTTATTTGACAGATGAGGAAAAAATAGCAGCTTGTGTAATTTCTATGGAAGCTGGGGCAGCTTTTGTGAAGACATCAACAGGTTTTGGAACTTACGGTGCAAAAGTTGAAGATGTAAGTTTAATGAGATGGGCTGTGAGTGGGAAATTAGGTGTGAAAGCTTCTGGAGGGATTAAAACATATGAAGATGCAATAAATATGATTAAAGCTGGAGCAACTAGCATAGGTACAAGCTCTGGGGTTTCAATTGTGAAGAGGTGATATTTTGAAAGTTTTAGGTCTCATTTTAGCTGGAGGAAAAAGTGAAAGGCTCGGGAAATTAGTGTATAAAAGGGCAAGCGCAGCTTTACCCATTGCTGGGAAGTATAGAGCAATTGATTTTACTTTAAGCAATATGGTAAATTCTGGAATAATTAAAGTCGGTGTATTAACCCAATATAATCCAAGAAGTTTAATGGATCATCTTGGTTCTGGTAAAGAATGGGATTTGGATAGAAAAAAAGGTGGACTGTTTATTTTACAGCCATATATAGGATTAAATGGTCAATACTGGTATAAAGGAACTGCTGATGCTATTTTTCAGAACATAACAATTTTAAAAAGGGGAGACGAAGACTATGTACTAATAGGTTCTGGAGATCATGTTTATAAAATGCTTTATAACGATTTATATATGTTTCATTTTTCAAAAAGTGCTGATATAACTTTACTAACAAAAGAACTTGATGAAAGTTACAATATAAAAGATTATGGTAGTGTAATAGTAAATGATGATATGAGAATTGTTGAATTTCATGAAAAGGTTGAAAATCCACCTTCAAGGAGAGCATTCTTAGGCGTATATTTTATGAATAAACATTTGTTAATGGAACTGTTATATTCTACTGTTCCTAATGAGAAATATGATTTGTTGTTAGATGTTATTTTACCAAGAATTAATGAACTCAAAGTTTATGCGTATGATTTTAAAGGATATTGGAGGAATATAAAAAAAGGAGTTAATGAATATTATAAAATTAATATGGAAATTGTTGAAAATAGAAAAATTCGTGAAGAGTTATTTTTTAAAAATGGGAAAGTATTTACAAAGTTGAAAGATTTTCCACCTGCTAAGTTTACTGCAACGTCAGATATTGAAAATTCTATAATTGCTGACGGTTGTATTGTTTCCGGTGTGGTCAAGAATTCTGTACTTTTTAGAGGAGTGACTGTGAAAGCAGGTGCCAAGATCGAAAATTCTATAATAATGCAAGGAACTTTAGTGGAAGAAGGTGCGGTAATTAAAAATGCCGTAATTGATAAAGATTGTATAGTAAGAGAAGGACAAACACTTATTGGAGATTTTGAACCGGTAGTGTTAGAAAAAAGAATGATAGTATAGGAGCTGATAGAATGAAAAATGTTTTAGCTCTCATTCTAGCAGGTGGGCAAGGGACTCGCTTAGGAGTTTTAACGGAAAAGATAGCTAAACCTGCCGTTCAATTTGGAGGAAAATATAGGTTAATAGATTTCACTTTAAGTAATTGTGTTAATTCTGGTATTTATAAAGTAGGAGTTCTTACGCAATATAAACCCCATCTTCTTAATAAACATATTGGTATTGGAAAACCTTGGGATTTAGATAGAAAAGATGGTGGAATAACTATATTACAACCGTATTTTACTGAAAAGGCAAAAGTTTGGTTTAGTGGAACTGCTGATGCAGTTTATCAAAATATTGAATTTGTTGATGAATATTCTCCTGAATATGTTGTTATCCTTTCCGGGGATCATGTTTATTCAATGGATTACAACGAGCTAATTGATTACCATATTTCAAAAGGTGCTCTTGCAACTGTAGCATGTCTTGAAGTACCCCTTTCAGAAGCAAACAGGTTTGGAATAATGGTAACGGATCTTGAGAATAGGATTATAGAATTTCAGGAAAAACCTGAAAAACCTAAATCAAATCTTGCTTCATTAGGTATATACGTTTTTCAATGGAGCTTTATTCGAGAAGTTTTAATACAAGATGCAAATAAACCAGAAAGCTCTCATGATTTTGGGAAAGATATTATACCTGAGATTATTAAAACAAAAAGAGTGTTTGCTTTTCCTTTTGAAGGGTATTGGAGGGATGTTGGAACAATATACTCCTATTGGGAAGCAAATCTTGAATTAACAAGAGTAATACCTGCTTTCAATATACATGATGCCAGCTGGAGAATTTATACACATTCTGAAGAAATGCCACCGGCTTATATATCAAAAAAATCAAAGATAAAAAATTCGTTGATTAGTGAAGGTTGTGAGATATATGGAAACGTGGAAAGTTCGGTTATATCTCAAGGAGTTGAAATAGGAGAAAATTCAGTAATAAAAAATTCAGTTGTTATGTCAAAAGTAAAAATTGGGAAGAATTGTTATATAGAGAATGCTATAATTGCTGAAAATGCAATTATTGGTAATTCAGTGAAAATAGGAGAAGGCGAATATGCAGAAAGCAAATTAAATAATAAAGTTTATAACAGTGAAATTTCTGTAATAGGAATGGATAGTATAATCGAAGATAATGTTGTCATAGGTAAAAATTGTGTAGTTGGAATAGAGAAAATATTACGTTCTGGTTTAACGTTAAATTCTGGAGAATATATTTAAAAAACTTCAATCATTGCTGAGGTGTTAAATTTGAGAATAACTAAGATAAATGAAAAAAATTATAAAGAATGTGTAACCTTAATTTATCGTGAAAAAAAGGAGTATTTCGATTTTCTCTTTAAAAATCCGATTAAAATAATTGAAAAAGCTGTTTCCAGATCAATTCCACCGTTTTTACCTGAAAATTCCATAGTTTTTGAGGATAATAAAGGGAATGTATTAGGAGTTCTTTTATTTGCTCCTAAAAGTGCTTTTAGACATGGTTACGAAAAATGGTTTAAAGTGTTGGGTTTTAAGGTCTTTGGTACAGGGTTGAAATTATCTTCAATTATAGGGCAAATTCTAATCAATTTTACTGTTGATGATGTTTATATGATTTCAGTTTCAGGAAAATCATTGGATGTAGAGTATGAATTGCTATATCATTTTATAACCTCCCATGAATTCTCTCGAATTATAGCAGATGTACCTAAATCGATCTTGGAAAAATATAGAATTTTTGGGTTTGTAGAAAGTCAAGTTTTTAACGATAGAATAGTAAGAATGCACAAAAAGATGAGTTATAAAACTGCAAGTGGTATTGGCTGGGATACTCATCCCCTTGTTAAGGACAGAAAACTAGTCTTAGGTGGAATTGAAATTCCATATGACTTTGGTTTAAAAGGGCATTCAGATGCTGATGTTTTAGTTCATAGTATTATAGATTCGTTAATTGGTGTCTCACTTAAGATGGATATTGGTAAAGTTTTTCCTGAGGATAAAGTTCCAGAAGGTATGAGTAGTATGAAAATGCTTGAAGAAGTGTTAAGAATGATAAAATCAAAGGGTTATTTTCCAACAAGTATAGATTGTGTAATAATTTCAAAGTACAAACTTGGGCAATTTAGAGAAGATATTGCAAACAATCTTTCAGATACATTAAGTTGTCCCGTAAGCTTGAAATTTAAGACTGGAAATGAAGTTTACCCCGAATCTAAAGGGTTAGGTATAACTTCCATTTGTGTTAGCAATTTAATAGTAATTTAGTAAGAGAGGTGGTAATGTGAAAAAAGTATTAGTTGGTTTGTTATTGATATTATCTTTAATTTCCTTTTCAGAAATATATTCAATTAAAATTGACGATACTCCGTTAGGGACAGCAGTTTTAAGAGAAATTACTGATGAAGTTTATCAAGTAGTTACTACTATAGATTATGGAGTATTTTATACAATTGAATCAACTACCACATATGACGGACCATATTTTAAAGATTATATTGCAACATTCAGTGTTGATGGGACAACTACTGGGAGAATTATAGGAAGTTATGACGGGGAAGTTGCGAATTTTACTTTTGAATCTCAAGTTAGTTCAAATACAATTTCTTTGAACAAGCAGAATTTAGTTATTTTAGATAACAATTTCATGCTTTCACATTTTTTAAAGATTATTGAATATCCTTCCCCTATTTTTGAAATAGTAATACCTCAGCTTTTATTTAATCCTTCAAAAACGGAATATGCTGTTGGCGAAGCGATTTTAAATAAAAAAGGGGATACTTTTGTGATTTCATTTGAAAATGAAAAAATACTTATTACTGTAAAAGATAATAAAATTTACAAAATCGAATATCCCGATTCTTCAATAACTGTGGAGCTGGTTGAAAATGAAGACTTCTGATTTGTTGAAACAATATGGAATAAAGTTAAAAAAAAACTTAGGTCAGAACTTTCTATCAAATACTGAGATAGCTAGACAAATTGTTGAAGTTGCAAATGTAAAGGCTGATGACGTGATATTGGAAATTGGACCTGGAGCTGGGACTCTAACTGAAGAACTTTTGAAAACAGGTGCAAAAGTTGTAGGAGTAGAGATAGACAAGAGATTGAAGCCTCTTCTCGAGAGATTAAATGAATTTGAAAATTTTACATTGGTTTTTGAAGATTTTTTAAAATTTGATATTTCAACCTTGCCAAAACATTTTCGGGTGGTTTCAAATATTCCTTATTCTATAACAGGACCGATATTAAAAAAACTTTTATTTTCAGATTTCTCAGATGCATATTTAATGGTTCAAAAGGAAGTTGGTGAAAGACTTTTAGCACCAATAGGTGATTCGAATAGGAGTTTTTTGACTGTTGTAGTACAAACCTTCTGTACCGTTGAAAAGGTATTGACAGTTTCAAAAGGTAATTTTGTTCCCAATCCCAAAGTTGATAGTGTTGTGTTACATATATCTAAAAACACGGAAGTGTATGAAAAATACGATATAAAAATATTTTGGGATTTTGTTTCAAAATGTTTTGGTCAGAAAAGGAAAACTTTGTATAATAATTTGAAAACATTTGTAAATAACTTAGATGATTTAAAGAAAAAATATGATTTAACGTTGAGACCTGAGCAAGTTAGTAAGGAAATGTTTTTACAAATATTTGAAGAATTGCTGAGCCCCAATTAGGGGCTTATCTTTTGAAAAGGAGGGAACACATGAAGATCATATTTTTAGGTACACCAGATTTCGCCAGCGAACATTTAGAATATTTATTGAGAAATAATTTTAATGTTGTTGCCGTTATATCCCAACCAGATAAACCAAAAGGTAGAGGAAAGAAAATTTTACCAACACCGGTAAAAGAGCTTGCATTAAAATATGGTATTCCTGTATTTCAACCAAAAAGTTTGAACAAGGAAGGATTAAAAATAATTGAGGAGTATAAGCCTGATATAGGAATAGTAGTTGCATATGGAAAACTTTTAAAATCACCTTTTCTAGATGCGATCCCTTTTTATAACGTACATGCTTCATTATTGCCTAAGTATAGGGGAGCTGCGCCTATTCAAAGGGCATTAGAAAATGGAGAAAAGAGAACTGGTATTACTATTTTTAAAATAGGAGTAGGAATGGATGACGGACCAATTGCTATTCAAAAAGAAATAGTTGTGGGAGAATATGAAACGTTTGGTCAATTGTATGTAAAACTTTTAGAAGTTGGTAAGAAAACACTGGAAAAGTTTTTAAAAAATTATCCAACAAAGCTCGTTCCACAAAATGGTGAGCCAACTTTTGCTCCAAAAATTAGTAAAGAAGATTTAAACGTCAATTTTTCAGATAGCTGTTTAAAAGTTAAAAACAAAATAAGAGCTTACGATCCTGTTCCTGGTGTAAAAGCGATTTTGAATGGCAAAATCGTAAAACTCTTTGGTGTGTTTTATTTTGAACAAGCTAATATCAACAAACCAGGTGAAGTACTCGAGATTAAAGAAGAAGGAGCAATAGTAGGTTGTAGTGACGGTGTTGTTGGAATTAGAAACATACAATTTCCAGGTAAGAAAAAGATAACTTTTATGGAAGCAAAAAATGGTAAGCTTTTAAAAGTGGGTGATGTTTTTGAAAAGAGTTAATATAGTTGGTGCAGGACTTGCAGGTGTAGAAGTTGCATGGAAACTAGCAAAAGAGGGTATATCAGTAAGAATATTTGAGCAAAAACCTCTTAAGTTTTCACCAGTTCACAAGTCTAAATATTTTGCGGAGTTAGTGTGTAGCAATTCTTTAAAATCGGAAAGTTTGGAAAATGCTGAAGGTGTGTTAAAACAAGAAATGAAAATGCTAGATTCGATAATTTTGCATTGTGCTGAAAAACATAGAGTACCTGCCGGAAAAGCTTTAGCTGTTGAAAGAGAGGGTTTTTCTAAATGTATAACTGATATTATTTCTTCGTTTCCAACTGTTGAGGTAATTAATGAAGAAGTGAAATCAATTGATTTGGACACGAATGAAATATGGGTAATTGCTACAGGACCAACTACGGATGGAGAATTTGCAAAGTGGCTTTCAAAGATTACAGATGGATTCTTAAACTTTTTTGATGCAGTAGCTCCTATTATTTCAGGTGAGAGTATAAATTTTGATGTTTGTTTTTTTGGTAATAGGTATGGAGAAGGTGGTGGAGACTACGTAAATTGTCCAATGACGAAAGAGGAGTATGAACGATTTCATGAGGAATTACTAAAAGCCGAGAAAATTGAAATGAAAGATTTTGATAAAAGTTTGTTATTTGAAAGATGTCAGCCGATAGAAGAAATCGCAAATACCGGTAAGAAATCCTTAGCATATGGTCCATTACGTCCTGTAGGATTTTTAGATCCTAGGACCGGTAAAAGACCGTATGCAATTGTTCAGCTGAGGAAAGAAGATGAAGCGGGGAATATGTATAATATAGTTGGTTTTCAAACTAGATTGAAGTGGAAAGAGCAAGAAAGAATAATACGCCTTATACCAGGTTTAGAAAATGCAGAGATTTTGAGGTATGGTGTAATGCACAGAAATACATATATTAATACTCCAAAAGTTTTGGATAAATATTTAAGGCACAAAAAATATAGAAATTTATTTTTTGCTGGACAAATTGTTGGAGTTGAGGGTTATCTTGAATCGGCGGCAAGTGGAATTTATGTAGGTCTAAATATTAATAGGGTTTTAAATGGTAAAGAATTAATTACATTTCCTGAAAAAACAATGATTGGAGCATTAATTAGGTATGTTACGACAGCGACGGATTTAAAACCAATGTATGCAAATTTTGGACTTGTAAATGTAAAAACAGAGTTGAGAAATAAAAAAGAGAGAAGAAAATTTTTATCTAATATTTGTATAGAAGAAATGAAAAAGTTTGTGGATATGCTAAAATAAAGTTTAGGAGTGATTTCATTGAAATATGCTTTATTAGGATTAGGAATTAGTAATAAAGAAATATTAAAATATCTTTTAAAAAAAGGTGAAAAAGTTTTTGTAAGTGAACAAAAAAAACTTAGTGATAGTGATAGAAAATTTTTAATTGAAAACAATGTCGATTTTGAAGAATTGGGACATTCATCTAAAGTTTTAGAAAACGATGTTATTTTGGTTAGTCCTGGTATTCATTTTGACAATCAAATTATTAAAAAAGCAATAAGCGAGGGTATTAAAGTCGATACAGAAATATCTTTTTGTACCAACGAATTTGAGAAATTAGGTTGGTTGCCATATATAGTAGCAGTTACTGGGTCTGTAGGGAAAAGTACGACTGTATCAATGATTCATCATGTATTAAATAAACATACAAGATCTTTATTAGCAGGAAATATAGGTATTCCTGTAGCTAAATTGTTAAATGATAACTTAAGGGCAGATTATTTAATTTTAGAAGTTAGTAGTTTTCAACTGTATTGGTCTCAATTGTTCAAGCCCAATCTTTCTGTAATTTTAAATATCTATCCCAATCATTTAAATTGGCATCCTGATATGGAACATTATGTTATGTCAAAGTTTAAGATAGCTATTTTTCAAGATGAAAACGATATTTTTGTTTATAATCCAGATGATTCGCATATTATAAATAAATTAGATTTGGTTAAAGCTCGAAAAATACCATTTGTAAAATCATTTGATTTAGAAAAACTTCCCCCACATTTAAGATACAAACAAACACTTGAAAATGTTGCAGCAACTAAATCAGTTATTGAAGCTATGGGTTTTGAATTTAAAATAAAGTATTTAGATGACTTTCAAAAATTACCACATAGGATGGAATTTGTTACAGAAATAAATGGTGTTAAATTTTTTAATGATTCAAAAGCAACCAATGCTATAGCAGTTATTAAAGCAGTAGAAAATTTCGATGAGAATTTGCATTTAATAATGGCAGGGATTGGTAAAAAAGAGGATTACACCGACTTAGTAAATGTACTTGAGAAGCACACTAAATCTTTAGCAGTTGTTGGACCAATATTTGAAGATTTAAAACCTTATTTAGAAAACAAAAAAGTTAACTATTTTGAGGCTAAAAGTATAAGTGAAGCAGTTTTAAAATTATTTTCGGTTGCAGAAAAAGGTGATGTTATAATGCTTAGCCCCGGTGGAGCAAGTTTTGACGCTTATAAAAATTTTGAAGAGAGAGGCGAATATTTCAAACAAATTGTTATGCAACTCAAGGAGGGGAGAAATTGAAAAATGTTAGAAATATAAGTATAATCGCACATATTGATCACGGTAAAACTACACTCAGTGATAGAATTCTAGAAATAACTGGAGCAATTGAACCTCGAAAGATGAGGGCGCAATATTTGGATAGTATGGATATAGAAAGAGAACGTGGAATTACAATAAAATCTCATCCTCTTAGAGTTTTCTACAAATCAAAGAAAGATGGACAAATTTACGAAATTAATATTGTTGATACACCTGGGCATGTAGATTTTACATATGAAGTGGATAGAAGTCTTGCAGCAGTTGAGGGGGCAATTTTATTGGTTGATGCAACTCAAGGTGTCCAAGCTCAAACAGTAGCAAATACCTACAAAGCTGTTGAACATAATTTAGAGATAATACCTGTTATAAATAAGATAGATTTACCTAATGCTAATATAACGGAAACTGAACTTGAAATAGAAGATTTAATAGGTATCCCTGGAGATGAGATATATAAAATAAGTGCAAAAGAAGGTACTGGAGTTGAAGAACTTTTAGAAGCTATTATAGAAAAAATCCCTGCTCCATCTGGAAAAGACGAAGATAAATTAAAAGCCTTAATTTTTGATGCAAAATATGACAAATATAGAGGAGTAATAGTATATGTAAGGATATTTGACGGTAGTGTAAAATCAGGTGATAAGATTATGACTTTTTCAAATAAACAAACATATGAGGTCGTTGAGGTTGGGGCATTTACACCAGAAATGAAAAAGGTGGATTCTCTTAACGCAGGGGATATAGGTTATATTATTGCTGGAATGAAGGAAGTATCGATGGCCAAAATTGGTGATACGATTACTAGTGCTAAAGACCCAACCAAAGAACCATTACCTGGATACAAGGAAGTTAAACCAATGGTATACGCAGGGATGTATCCCGGCATTCCCGAATATTATGAAGAATTAAGAAAAGCGCTTGAAAAGTTAAAATTGAATGATTCGGCGCTAGTATTTAATCCTGACCATTCACCAGCATTGGGTTTTGGATTTAGATGCGGTTTTTTGGGACTTTTACATATGGATGTTGTGAAAGAAAGACTTGAGAGAGAATTTGAAATGGCGGTTATTTTAACTGCTCCAAATGTTGAATATAAAGTGGTGTTAAAAAACGGGGAAGAATTATTAATAAATGACCCTGCAAAGTTTCCCAGTGAGAGTGAAATACAAGAGGTATATGAACCTTATGTGAAACTTTCTATAATTACTCCGCCAGAGTATCTTGGAAAACTAATGAATTTGGTACAGAACGAAAAAAGAGGTACCATGATATCAACTGAAAATGCAGGTTTTGAAAGAGTTGTGTTAAATTTTGAAGTACCATTGGCAGAGATAATTTTTGATTTCTTTGATAGAATGAAAGCTTTAAGTAGAGGGTATGCATCAATGGATTATGAATTAATTGGATATAGAAAAAGCGATTTGGTTAAAGTGACGATTTTAGTAAACAAAGAACCGGTGGAAGCTTTATCAATGATTGCTCATAAAGATAAAGCATACACTATGGCGAGGAAACTGGTAGATAAACTGGCAGAACTTATTCCTCAACATCAATTTGAAATACCTATACAAGCAAAAGCAGGCGGTAGAATAATAGCTCGTTCGACAGTTAAAGCGTTAAGAAAGGATGTTCTTGCCAAATGTTATGGTGGGGATGTTACAAGAAAAATGAAATTGCTTGAAAAGCAAAAAGAGGGTAAGAAAAAATTGAGAGAAATAGGACGAGTAAGTATACCACAAGAAGCATTTCTTGCCTTGCTGAAAGTTGGCGAAGATGAAAATAGTTAAGATTGTATTTTTACTCATTGCAACTATTTCAATAGGTTCTCAAGTTTATTTTACTGAAAATGGAATTTTAACAGATGTTGTAGCTGAATTTATAAAAAACTCAAAAAGTTTTTTATATATATCGTCGTATAGTTTAAATGAAGAAAAAATTGTAGAAGTAATAAAACAGGTTTACAATTCAGGAATTGATATAAAAATACTTTTGGAGACTCCGAGCCCGTTACTTGGAGATTCGGTAAAAATGGATTATGAGAAATCTTTACATCATGCAAAGTTTATCGTAAATGAAACAGGAGTGTTATTTGGGTCTGCCAATTTTACTAAAAGTGGGCTTGAGACGGGTTTTAACGATGTTATTTTTTTCGAAAACTATGTAGAACAATTCAGAAAATTATTCTTAAGTTTATGGAACAAAGGAGAAGTAGTAGGATGTCAACCATTTTTAGTTGTAGGTTATGATAATGTGGAAGAAAAGATATTGGATTTTATATCTCATGCAAGGAAAAGAATTTATGTGGTAGTTTATGCTTTTACGAATAAACAGATCTTTACACTATTAAAGTACAAAGAATCCAGAGGATTGGATGTAAGAATTATTACGGACTCTTGGTTTATAAATTCAAATTTAAACGAAATACCCAATAGAAATTTGAAGATAATATTTAAACCAATGTTACATCATAAATTTATGATTATCGATAATATGGTAATTTTGGGTTCTGCCAATTTTACGTTGAATGGATTAAATAAAAATTTTGAAATGATTTATATAACTGACGATTTTTTGGAAGAGTATTTAAAAATTTTTGAATATCTTTGGAGGTTTGAAAGTGGAAACAATAATTTTAAAGATTGATCCATTGGGAGAAATAGATATTAAAATTCCAGTAGAGATAATAAAAAAAGGGGGGCTTGTGGCATTTCCCACTGAAACTGTGTATGGACTGGGGGCTAGCGTTTTTAATGCACATGCTGTAAGTAATATATATAAGGTTAAGGGAAGGGCCTCAGATAATCCTCTAATTGTTCATGTAAGTGATTTTAATAGTGTAAGTGATATCGCAATATTACCTGAAAAGTTCGAAAAAGTTGTAAAGAAACTTACTCCAGGTCCAATTACATTTGTATTAAAGAAAAAAGAGGGTATACCAGATGTTGTAACTGCAGGTTTGAATACTGTTGGTGTCAGAATACCTGCACATCCAGTTGCTCGAAAATTATGTGAACTTGCTGGTCCTATTGCCGCTCCAAGCGCGAATCTTTCAGGAAAACCAAGTCCAACAAATGCGTCTGCTGTAATTGAGGACTTAAATGGAAAAATAGACTGTATAATTGATTCTGGTGATACACCTTTTGGGTTGGAATCGACAATAATAGATTTGTCGGGGTGTACACCTGTTGTTTTGAGACCTGGGCCAATAACAATAGAAGAATTAAGAGAAATATTTGGTGAAATAGATATTCCAGATTTTGTAAAAAATGCAAATCATGTAGAGAATCCCAAGGCTCCAGGAATGAAGTATAAGCATTATGCTCCAGAAAAACCATTATATATGTTTTATAGACATGAACGTGAGAAAATTTTAAAACTTGTGGAAAAAGAAAATGGTGTTATCATTTGTCCGGAAGAACATAGAAAACTGTATCCTAAAGAAAGGGTCATTATTCTTGGAAAACTTGAAAATCCATATTCAATAGCTCAAAATCTTTTTAAAGTATTGAGGTTGTTTGACAAAACGGGTTTTCAAGTTGGGTTTATCGAAGCATTTGAAGAAAGTGGTATACTATTTTCAGTGATGAATAGATTAAAAAAAGCTGCAAAGCTCTGGAGGTGATTTTGTGAATAATAAATGGAGATCCACAACGGTTGTTTGTGTAAGAAAAGATGATTCAGTAGTAATGGTTTCTGATGGACAGGTTACGTATGGAAATACCATTATGAAAGGAAATGCAAAAAAGGTAAGAAAGATGGGAGATGGTAAAGTTTTAGCGGGCTTTGCTGGTTCTGTAGCAGATGCAATGGCGCTCTTTGATAGATTTGAAGCAAAATATAGAGAATGGGGTGGAAATCTATTAAAAGCAGCAGTTGAACTTGCTAAAGATTGGAGAACTGATAGAATTTTAAGAAGATTAGAAGCACTTTTGCTAGTAGCAGATAAAGAGTATACTTTAATTGTGTCCGGAACTGGGGAAGTTATTCAACCTGAAGACAATATTGCATCTATAGGTTCAGGATCTCCTTATGCAATTGCCGCAGGAAGGGCTCTTTTAAGATATACAGATTTAAGTGCAAAAGAAATTGCTCTGGAGGCAATAAAGATAGCAAGTGAAATTTGTATATATACAAATGATAACTTTACCATAGAGGAGTTGTGATATGCCAATAAGTTATATGGAATTTTCAATTAAACTTTTTGGTATAAATTCATTAAAGGAAAAACGTTCAATAGTAAAAAGGTTAATTTCTGATATAAGAAATAAATTTAACGTTTCAGTTATTGAAAATGATCTCCAAGATTCCAAAAGTTATATTAACTTAGCTTTATCATTTGTAAGTATAAATAAAAGTGCTGCTTATAGAACAATGGAAAATTTAGAAGAATATATAGAACAGTTTTATAATGTAGAAAATGTAATAAAGGAGGTGTATGATTGATAGATAAAGAACTAGCAGAAATCAAAGAAATGGTGAAATTGTTAGTTACAAATGAAAGATTAACACATGTTGAGGGAACTGCAAAATTTGCTAAGACGTTAGCGTTAATTCATAATTTAGATCAAAATATTGCAGAATTTATGGCGTATGCTCATGATATTTTTAGGGATGTAATTTATGAAAAGTTGGTTAAAATAGCTAGAATTTATTCTATAGAAATTTCGACACATGATCAAGCTAACCCTGTTTTATTACATGGAAAAGTTGCTGCAGAATTTATTAAAAGAAGGTTCAATATAAATGATGATGATATTTTGACAGGTATAGCGTTCCACACATCAGGTTTTAAAAACTTTGGAGTTTATGGGAAAGTTTTATTTTTAGCTGATTCTCTTGAAGAAACAAGGACTTATCCCAATGTAGAGGAACTTAGAGAACTAGCATATAAAGATATTGACATAGCATATTTTGAAGTATTAAGGAATAAAATAATTTACGCGCTTTCCAGAGATTTGTTAATATTACCTGAAAGTGTAGATAGTTGGAATAGTATAATAGTAAAAAGAAAAGGAGGAGTTTTATGAGAAAAAAAAGAAAAAGTCGTGCAGGTTTGTGGATATCTATTGTAGTTCTAACAATAGTAGTTATATCAGGTTTTACATTTTGGAAAATATATTCAATAAAAAGTTCGCCAGAATTTAATGCATCAATAATTAGTCAATACTTATTTATAGATTCTACTAATAATGTGGGATATTACATATTTATTCAAGGAGAAAAAAGAAACCTTTATATTTTGAAAGTTAAAGATCATTCTTATAATTCAGCTAGTAAACAAGAGATTGATTTTAAAAGTCCTCTTTTGGCAAAAAGTTTGCTTGCAGATATGTTAGGAGTTAACGCTGTTTATGATTACTATGTAATTTTTGATAATACTGTTGAAGATTTTTCAAATGCTTTTGGAATTAACACTAACAATTTTGATACTCTTTTTGAAAAACTTTCTCAGAGAGGTTTAAAATTTTTTGATTATTTCAAATTAGATGGGATAATAAAAAAATTAAGACCTAACACAACGCTTACTTCCCCAGCGTTAGCAAAATTGTTATACGCATTTGGAAATTATAGTGTTAAAACATTTGATTTACCAACAATGACAGAAAAACCTTTAAAAATAACTGTATCAGGGAAAACTTTTGAAAGGTTATATATTGATTTAGAAAAATTAGAGCAATTAAAGAAATTATTAGGAGGTGAATTATGAAAAAACTAATTATTTCAATGTTTTTAATTGGTTTATCTTTAATGGGTTTGTCTATCGATATCTATGGAGGGTATAATTACGTTTTTACTCCTGACAGTACTATAAGTAGCTTTTTTGATGTTTCTGTTGATATCCCGTTAAATGAAAATGATAACACGCAATTTGGTTTGTCTTTAAATTTACTTTCTATAACTACCGATGTTGACAGTTTTTTCTTTTCATTGACAACATATGGAAAATACAATACTAAAACTTCGTCTGGAATTTTCTCGGTGTTTGGTAAAGGTGGAGCTGTTTTTCCAATAGATTTCAGTTTTTCTTCTGTCGGATATATGGTTTTTGCGGGGATTAGGTATTACTTTAATCAATTTTTTGTTGGTTTTTCGTATGAAGTTATATACTTGTATAATGATTTAAAGTTGGATGTTATTCCAATACAATTTGGATACAATTTTTGAAGGGGGAAGTGATTTGATAAAAGAAGGCGATAAAGTTTTGTTATATGGAGAGGACGGCAGTAAGATAATAATTAGAGTGGAAGCTAATAAAAAAAAGGGGACACATCTTGGACATGTTGATATGAACGACATAATCGGAAAAAAATATGGAGAACAAATAGTTTTGGGTCGGAAAAGAAGAGTTTTTTATCTTCTAAAGCCGACGTTTATTGATCTGATTTTCAGTATGAAAAGAAGAACACAGATTATCTATCCAAAGGATGCATCCTATATTTTGTTTAAATTGGATATTAAACCAGGTGATAGAGTTATAGATACTGGCGTAGGTAGTGGAGCAATGTGTGGAGCATTTGCAAGAATCGTGGGTAAAGAAGGAAAGGTATATGGATATGAACGCAGGGAAGATTTTTACAATTTGGCAAAGAAAAATTTAAAAGAGTGGGGATTAGAAAATTTTGTTGAATTAAAATTGAAGGATATCGCTAATGGTTTTGATGAAACAAACGTAGATGCTTTGATGTTAGATGTCCCAGATCCGTATAATTATATTCAACAATGTTGGTCTGCTCTAAAAGGTGGCGGAAAAATGGGGATTATTTGTCCCACCACTAACCAAGTACAAGAAGTTTTAGAAAGATTATATGAAATGCCATTTATTGAAGTAGAAGTTTGGGAGAATTTGATGCGAAGGTATAAACCTGTACCTGAAAGATTAAGACCATTTGATAGAATGGTAGCACATACTACTTATTTAGTTTTTGCTACAAAAGTTAATAGTAAAATTGGAGGTGTTTTTGATGAATAAAAAGAGGATTTTGACGATAATTTCTGTGTTAATCTTGGCTTTATTTGGAAGTATATTTTTAACAGCGGCGACTGACAATCAGTTTCAAAAAGATCTCACTCCACTTGCTGAAACATTGTATTACATTTTAAATTATTATTATGATATCGACAATGTTAATGTTGACAAAGTGATAGATTATGGAATTGATGGTTTGATAAAGGGATTAGGTGATGATTTTAGTTATTATTATAACAAAGAAATGTATGAAGAGCAGTCGATCGAAAACGAAGGAGAATATGGAGGCTTAGGAATAGAAGTGACTTATGATTCTGAATATAAAGCTATAAAGGTTATTAGTCCAATGTATGGAACTCCAGCTTGGCGGGCTGGTATAAAGGCGGGCGATTTAATTGTTCAAATTGATAGTACTCCTGTTAAGAATGTTTCATACTTAGAAGCAGTAAGTATGATGAGAGGTAAACCAGGAACTAAAGTGAAATTAACCATTCTCAGAGGTGAGGAAGTTTTAAATTTTGAATTAGTAAGAGAAGTTATAAAGATTATTCCTGTAAAGTATGGTTTTATTGAGAGTGAAGTTGGACGTATTGGTTATGTAAGACTTACACGATTTAATCAACCATCTGCAACAAAACTTGAAGAAATCTTAACAAAGGTATATGACAAAGGTGTTGTTGCTTTAATTTTTGATTTAAGAGATAATCCAGGTGGCTTTTTAGATAGTGCAGTTGAAATAGGTAGTATGTTCCTCGACGCGGGTAAGTTGATTGTTACTGTTGAGCCTCGAGTGGGGCAAATCGAAAGATATGAAAGTAAAGGAAATAATTTCCCAAAAGTTCCAATTGTTGTGCTGGTAAATGGTGGTTCTGCTTCGGCAGCCGAAATTATAACAGGAGCGTTAAAGGATAATAAGCGTGCAGTGATAATAGGACAAAAAACCTTTGGTAAAGGGTCAGTACAAAGTGGTTTCCCATTAAGTAATGGTGGTGTAGCATTTATTACTATAGCTCATTACAAAACACCAAATGGTAATGACATTCATAAAGTGGGGATTGAGCCTGATATATGGGTAACGGAAGAAGCAACAAAACTAGTCCATGAAGCTGAAGTTGTGGATTATACCAAAGAATTTACAGAGGTTGATGTAAATGATCCGTACATAAAAAGAGCACTACAATATATAATCGAGAAGAAATGAGAACATTTTTTTGGGGATTTTTATTGATAGTGTTTAGTTTCATTGTTTTAACTGTCTTTCTCGTAATAAGTAATAAGGATATGGAGATTGTGGAAATTCAATCTCCTCCCCTTTTTGTTTTTAAAAATCCTTTTTTAGACCATATTCAAAAAATAAAAACGGAATTCGTTTTGCAAAAGGTTTTGTCAGAAACTAGTATATATGGTAATGGGAAGTTTTTATTAAGTAGTCTTGGTAAGGTTAGGGAAGTAAAATATTACTTTGACACAACAAAATCTGATTATTATTTTGTGGAGTTTTCTAAAAGATATTGGTGGGGAAGCAAGAAATTTTCTTACCTTTCATTTAGAGGTAATGAATTTTACTATGTGCCACACGTAGTTTTATCTGAAACTGATGAAAAAAACTTTGGAAAAGCGTTGTTAAGAGCTTTAACAGGGGATTCGGTAAGTATTTCCAGTGAAGATGTGAAAAGCAAAATAAAAATGTTAATTCTAAAAAAATATGGGGTTGTTATAAAATGAGGAAAAACGATTTGAAATTTTTTATATTTATTTTTTCATTATTAATTTACACCTTATTATCAAAAATTTTGAGTGTTTACTTAATAACACTTGGGAGATTTTATCTCAGTTATTTTTTTATTTACTTTTTACTTTTAAGTCTATTTGCTTCTGTAAAAGGTAAAATTTTTCTATTTGATGAAATATATAGATTTTGGGTTTACGCTTTTGCACCAATATTAGTTTACATATTTTTTAATTTAAATGTAATTACTCCATTTTATATTAGTGGGAACTTTGCATATTTTATCTGTTTTTTGTTTTCAAATTTTTATAATTCAAATTTTAAAGAACGTAAATTTATAATTTTGTTTAGGACACTTGGATTTTTCTTCTTTATTTTGGGGGTGTCATTGAATTGGAAAATTTTCTAGCGAAATTTGTTTTAAAGAACGCAAAATGGTTGATACTAATTTTTACAATACTTGGGATAATATTTGGAACATATAGCTTTATTAATATCCGTGTAAATGCTGAACTAACAGAACTTGCTCCCAAAGGAGTACCGGAATTTGATAACTTGATAAAATTTACAAAAGAAAAAGTAGTTTCTAACAGTTTGCTTGTAGTTGTGAAAGTTCAAAAAGTAAAGAATATCCCGGAATTTGCAAGGGAGTTAAAGGAGAGTTTCGAACAAACTCCTTATATTTCTGGTGCAGAACCTTTTGACAATCCTGAAACAATGATAAAATATGGAATTTTTGCTGTTGATGAAAGTAATTTAAATAATATTCTTGGATACTATAATGCGGTAATTAATGTTGAACCTAGGTCAGTGATTGATTTTAGATTTTGGAGAAATTTGGGTATTTCTGTAAGTGTGGTTTCAAATTATGTTAATGAATTTTTTGCAAGAAGTGGTATTAGAAAATATTATCTTTATTCCAAAGATGGAGAGCTTCTTTTAATGAATTTCTCCATGGCTAAACCAGTTACTGATGTTGACTTTATAAACGAAGCAATTCCTAAACTAAAAGAAATTTCAAAACGACTTTCTGAAAAGTGGAATGTTGAACTCCTTTTCAGTGGTTCAGCGATGAATAACTACTTGGGAAATCAACAGGTAAAAAAAGATTTTCAAACAACAACGATAATATCTTTGATTGGAATTTCAATAATACTTCTAGTTTCATATGGCAGTACTTCTGCCATGTTGTTCCTTTTTTATTCGATGTTGTTGAGTATGGGAATAAGTTTAGGAATTATTATATTATTGTTTAAGGAGATAAATATTATAACCTCTTTTGTTAATGCGATGCTTTTGGGGTTAGGTATAGACTATGGTATACATATTACGGCTAAGATTCATGAAAATTTAAGATTGTATGGTAAAAACAGAGAGAGTATAATTGAAGCTATAAGAGAAAATTTTGTGCCTTCTTTAGTTTCAGCAATTACAACATCATTAGCATTACTGGCAATTGCGTTGAGCCCATCAATCCCATTGAAACAAATGGGAATTTCCTCAGCGATAGGTGTAATAGTTTTTTTCTTGGTTATGAATTTATTGATCCCAGCTTTTTATTATAAATTTATAAGTAAAATAACTATTCCTAAAAAAGAATATTTTTCAAGGTTTGTAGAAATAACTAGGAAATTTCATCCATTAACGCTTGCAGTATGGGTTGTGTTAATTGTTGCAAGTGTTTTTGCTTATTTTGCAGTAAAAGATTTCTCTTATACTCCTCCCGGTCTTGTATCTCAGGATTCTGAAGCAGTAATAGCTTTGAATTTGGCTACTAAAGAATTTGGTGAATTTGGTATCGGACAAGTAGTAGTTGGTGCTAAGAGTTTTGAAGAGTTGAAGGCTATAAAGGAATATCTTGAAAATTCAAGATATTTTTCTAACACCTTTTCAATTTTGAATTTTGTGGAGAATCCTGAAAGAATTTCGGAGATTGAAACAACATTTTATAAAGAGATTTTCAATGTTGTAAATGAACCAATTTTAGTAGTGATATTTCAAAAATACAAACTTTATAACAGTTTGATTGAAACACTAAAAATGTTGAGAACTACAAAAACTTTTGAAGATGTATTAACAAATATTGAGAAAGATATTCCTCTCTTGTTCTTTAATGATCTAGAGGGTAATAAATATTTCTTGATTTATGCAAAAGAAAATATTGATTTATGGATAGATAATAATTTGAAATTGATTTATGGAGAAGTATTAAAAAACTATACAGTATTTGGTTATCCAGCGTTATTTTATAAGGTAATGAGATATTTAGTTGCTTCTGTAAGTAAAGCAGTTTATTTTGTTTTTGCAGCAATTTTATTAATCTTGATGATTGATCAAAGAAATATTTTTAAAGCCTTTAAAATTTCTTTTTTAGTCATTTTGTCAATTCTCGCTACGATAGGTTTGGGATACTTCGGATATAATATTGATTTAACGTTTTTAAATCTTCTTATAGTCCCCATCTTTTTGGGAATGGGTGTGGATAGTATGGTCCACCTGTCACATAGTATAAGATACGGTAGAGAGAGTGTTATTAAAACTGAGAAGGCTGTTACTGTATCTATATTTACGACCATAATGGCATTTGGAAGTTTTATGATGGCCCAAGGAAAACTTTTAAAAGAGTTTGGCATACTTGTAGTAATTGGTTTGGTAATATCTTGGTTTGTGAGTATATTTATTTATTTAAATGGTGAAGATAAACCGAAAAAGAATTGAATTAACTTTTTTTAATTTTCTTAAACATTGGGAGGAATAAAATAATAGTTCCGAAAGTTAACACAAGGTAGTATGATAAAAATCTGTAAAAGAGTACTCCTTTTATTATTAATTCTGCATTCATAGCAAAAGGCTTTAAAGTGTTTGTAAAAACTAATTCAAAACTACCGCTTGCACCGGGAGTAGGAACTAAAAAAGCAACAGCATTAACAATGTTAATGGTAGCAAAAAACTCAACAAATTTAATATTTATATTTGTAAAAATACTGATTGCATAATAAAAGACATAACTTTGAAATAGAAGAAGAAAAAACATCATAATCATGTCGTAAATTAACAGGAAAGGGTGTTCTCTAAATATTTTTTTGATAACGTCGTCTAATTCTAAAAACCATTTTTCTATTTTTTCTAAATTGACAATTTTTTTAACTAAAGGTATTTTTGCAAGTGTTAATATTAATTTAGAAATCATTTTTGGAAAGATTATACTCAAAAGTATAATAAAAGAAGAAAGAAAAGTTAGAAGTATTCCAATATTTACGAGGTTTTTTGAGATTCCAGCAACATTTTTGGAAAAAATGAAAATATATGTTATATCAATTAGAAACATGAGAAAAATCATTTCGAAAAGTCTAAGGAAAACGACTTGAGTGGCGTAAGAGGATTTTACGCCTTTTTTGTTAAGATATAAGATTTGAAATGGTTGACCGCCAACTGAAAAGGGGGTTATTGCCGAGAAATAGGCAGTTATAAAGCAGGAATTGATTGAAGAGATTAAATTAATTTTTTGCCCTAAAGTTTTAAAAACCAAATAATGTTTGATTCCATCAATTACGAAAGAAAGAATAGTTAATATAATGGCTATAATCAGTTCTTTTAAAGTAATTGAGTTTAATATATGTAAAATGATATTTTTGCTTAGTGTTGCACTATATGCAAAAAGAACTAGACCTGAAATTACCACTGATCCAATTATTCCAAAATATATTTTTTTATTCATTTTTCTTTATTCGCTCCCTTTTTTTGATAATATGAATGAGTATAATAATTGTCATAGGTTATTTTGTTAATGTTAAATGCAACATCGAACCATAATTTGAATGAGTGAAGTAAGGCTCTAAATGTACCATTTTCTTTAAATCTTCTGTTTGAGGTTAGAACAATTAAGCTTGGAATAAATTTAACTTTCCCATGTTTGGAAAGTTTTTTTGCTAATCTAAAATCTTGCGATGCTAAATTACTGTTCGTATTGTATCCTCCAACCTTGTCGTATATTTCCTTTTTTATTGCAAAGTTTGCTGCTCCAACGATATATGTATTTGTAAAAACTTTTGAAAGAAAATCTGCTATTGTATAACCAAGCAAAGTGAAAAAATTTGATATTTTTCCATTCTCAATGAAAACTAATGGACCATAAACTGCAACAATTTTTTCACTTTTATTAAACGCTTCAACTATTTTTTCTAAATAATTTGTCGGGTATAAACTATCAGCGTCACAATTTACTATAATTTCTCCTTTGGCATTTTTAAAACCAGTAGTCATTGCATTGATTGAGCCTTTTTTTTCCTCAAAAAGAATTTTATCAGCAAATTTTTTTGCTATATTTACGGAATTATCTGTGCTTCCATTGTCAACAACAATAAGTTCGTAATTTTTATATGATTGTTGGCGAATATTCTTAAGTGTGTTTTCAAGAATTTTTTCTTCGTTTAGTACAGGTACGACAATACTAATTAAAGGTTGATTTTTCATATAAACTCCCTCACATTTTTTCTCTTTTTACCTTATACCATTCTGTTACTTTATTTAACGGGCCTAAGATATAACTTTCAATTAAAACAAACATTTCAAATAACATTAATAATGGAGTAAAGATAAAAGAGTACAACAAAGAGAAAAAGCCCATTTTTTTACTATCCAATGAACTTACTGCCATTAATATATATACACTGACAACCAACCCAAATAAGTATAAGAAGGAATTAGTGTTAAAGAAAATATCAATGAATAAAGTATAGATTGGCGAAAAGATTAACAACCCGATTAATATGTACACAAATAAATAGAAAAAATGTCCCTCTTTAATTCTCTTAAACATTTCGCGGAAACCACCAACATACCATCTTTTATGTTGTTTCCATAAATCTTTAAAATTAGAAACAAATTGTATGCCAATATAGGGATATGTGGAATAATATTCTTTTACCTTCATTTTGGAAAGTTTGGTAGCCATACTAAAATCGTCTACCAATGTTTCTGGATCAACTGGTAATATTTTTTCTAATAAATCTCTTCTGAAAAACACTCCATTTCCCATGAAGATCATTTTTACAAAAATATTTGAATAAAAAATGGCTTTTACAAAGTTAAAGTAAATTTCTTGAATGATGTGTACCGGTTTGAATTTAAAGTTATATGCTTCAAAATTTGTGAAGATCATATGCACTTTCTCATTTGAGAAACAAAAAATATGAGAAGAGATGTAATTTTTGGGAATTCTTGCATCTGCATCAATTAATAAGATAATGTCACCTTTTGCTATTTCCATTGCTTCATTTATAGATTGAGGTTTTCCTTTTCTTCCTTTTTTTAACAAAACTTTTAGATTAGAAAATTCGTTTTCTAAATTTTTGGCAATATTGAAAGTATTATCAGTTGAATTGTCGTCTATTACAATTATTTCAATATTTTTGTAACTGCTATTTTCAACAGTTCTGATAGTGTTTTCAATAACTTCTTCTTCATTCCAAGTTGGAATTATAACTGAAACAAAAGGTGTATAATCTGGGTTTCGATTCTCATGTAAATAATTGGTTCTTTTTTCATTTTTATATTTTCCGTATAAAACAATTATTAATGAAATTAATATTGAAATCACATAAAAAGCACCTGTAAGATAATACATAGTTTTTCTCCTTTCAGTCAGAATATAAAATAGGCTCCTAATAGATAATCTTCAAAATTAACGGTTTTGAATTTCAAATATAGTCGTTTGAAATTTAGTTTTATATCTAAAATATTATACATTATATCATCTGAATCTTCAACGGAATAAGTTGCAGCTGGCGTTACATTACCATACCATGCATCCCAAAACCATTTCCATCTTTGTATTCCATCATCAATAACAGTTCCTTTTACAAGAAAGTTATATTCAATTTTTATTTTAAAATCGCTAAATGAATAATTTAAACCTACTGAAACCATTGTAGCGTCAGGTCCATATTTAAACCCTAGAGGGAAATCCATTAGTGACCTATTTGGAGAAGTTAAATTATCGAGAAAAAAGTGGCGGACACTAATATTCAAATATGGTAAATAATTTGTTATATACATCCATTCACTTGTATGGTCATATTCTACCCAAAAAGAAAAATTTTTATACTTGAACTCTCCGCCAATATTATAACCATGTGCTCCAGGTTTATAATTTGAACCTGCCTCTGTAAAAGGTACTTGGAAGTCGTCTAGTGAAAATTCACCATACAAATAGAAGTTGTCGGTAATAGTGTATTTAAAATCAATGTTTGCTAGAACATTTGAATATCCTTCTCCAAAAGTGTTGTGAAAGAACATAAGAGGATTTATGTCTATAATATCTGGAACTTTTCCGCCGACTACATTTAATTCCCCAATTCCAAATTTCAGTTTGTTAAATTCAAAATCAAATTTATGTGCAATTATTGTTTTATATGGTTCATCAAAAATTTTGCCAGGTGTATGTTGATCAGAGTAAGTACTTTGAATATTTTGTTCTGCTGGTGTTAAAAGTGGATAAGATGAAATGAAATGATAAGTGTATCGAAAATTACTGATTTTTGTAGAAAAAGTAATATTGTCTTGGAAAGTTGTATTTGAAATTGTTATGGGATATTTTGAAAATCCCCATTTTAAAGGATATCTACCGATTGAAACAAATGAAAAGTTGTTTGCATAACAAATATAGAACAATTCAGGAAAATTTGTATCAAATGATAACAATTCAAAATTAAAATTATTGAAAAAGAGGTTAGTTCCAAATTCTTTAGTTCGGGTGGTAAGTCCTTTTTGTATATTCACGCTGGAAAAAAGGGTAAATCCATTTTTTGAAAATTTAAAGGATAAATTCAAAAAAGGAGGTATTTCGTTAAATAAATAAAATACGTTTTCTGCAGGATTTGTAGAGGCTCCCCATCCCCAAGAATCATTTGTGATAAAGAAAGTATTCCATTTTCCAAAACTGAACCAAGGTGCAATTTTTATTTTGATGTCATAAAGATTCTTATCCCCGTTTAACCACTCTGAGGGTATTGGTAAAGCTGCAGTAGAGGCATTGTAAATAAGCTCAGAGAATGTTACAAGTGAAACTAAAATTAAAACTAGAAAAATTACTTTTTTCAAGCTTTCCCCCCTCAAATTAACTTATTGTGTTTGAAACTGTAAAAACCATTTCCAATTATTACATGATCTAACAGTTTTATTCCAATTATTTCCCCTGTTTCTTTAATTTTTTGCGTTAATTGCTTGTCTTCCGGACTTGGAGATATTCCTCCAGATGGATGATTATGAACTAAAATAATGTATACTGCCCCGTTTTTAATTGCTTCTTTAAATATTTCTCTTGGATGTGCAAGACTAGTATCTACAAGTCCAATAGTAATATCTTTACTTGATATTTCGTGAAGTTTTGAATTTAGAAAAATTACTCTTACTACTTCTTGTTCAAGATGTTTCATATCTAGACAGTATTCATATACTTTTTCAGGAGTATTTAAATGTTTTCCAGCTCTGTCTTCTTTTAGCATTCTTTTTGCTAATTCCATAACGGCAAGTATGGTGGTAGCTTTAGCATGTCCAAGCCCCTTAATTTTACAAAGTTCATTTATTGTTGCTTTGCTGATTTTTACAAGACTGTTATCAAAATTTTCAAGGAGCAGTTTAGAAGTTTCTAAAACATTTTGTCCTTTGCTTCCAGTTCTAAGTAGAATTGCTAATAATTCTCCATTTGTTAAACTTTCAGGACCTTTGTTTAAAATTTTTTCTCTTGGTTTCACTTATTATCCCCCTATTCCACAAAACATCCCAGAGTTTTGAAATTGGTAATCCCATTACGTTATAAAAATCTCCGTCGATTTTTTCTATTAAAATACTTCCTAAACCTTGAATTGCATATGCTCCGGCTTTGTCAAAAGGTTCACCTGTTGATAAGTAATATTTAATTAGTTCATCCGATAGTTTTTTAAATTTTACTTTTGTTCTTTCAAAAAAAGATATTGATTCATTTTTTAGAAGTATAGTGACGCCTGTGAACACTTCATGCCATGTTCCCGAAAGAGATTTTAGCATGTTATAGGCATCTAAATAATCTTTAGGTTTTCCAAAAATCTCTTTGTGAAAAACAATTGTATCTGCCCCAATAACTATACTATTAAAGTCTTTAAATACATTTTCAGCTTTAAGCTTGGAAAGTGTTAGAACATGTTTGATTGGATCTTTTTCGTTAATTTCTTCGTCAATATTTGGGGGTTGTATTTTAAATTGTAATTGTAATTTTTTTAATAGTTCAATTCTTCTTGGTGAATTTGAAGCTAAAATTATTTTCATTTAAAACTTCCTCCATTTTTTTTGCAAGATAGGCATTAGCAAAAGCTGAAATTGCTCCCAGTGAAAGCATTATTGGTAGAAATGAAAAAATTGCAGTACTTTTGATTAATAGTGCGCCAACATACAATTGGACAATATTGTTTGATATCATTCCTAAAAAACTCAATCCTGTATAGCCTAAAAATTTTGTTTTTGAAAATAATCCTTCAACAATTGCGGCAGCTATTACTCCAAGAAAACCCATAAAGAAAGTAGGAGTGAATATTAATCCAGTAAATATTGATCCAATTATTGATTTTAAACTTCCAATTATAATGGCAGGACCTATTCCTAGATTTACTGCAGCAAAAAGGACAATAAAATTTGAAAATCCCCATTTTCCACCGGGAACAGGATAAGGGATGAATCTTTCAATTATGAACATTGCTGAGGCAAGTGAAACAAGTAAAGAGTACATTACCACGTTTGTAGTTCTTGAGGCTTCCTTGTCTCTATAACTATTTTGTTTGGAACGCAGATTATTTTTCCTCCTTCCGAAATTTTCCCGGTTTTTTCACAAATTTTTAATGGACATATCGAATCGGTAACCCAAACATTTTTACCGTCAAAATGGGCGATCATCAATAATTTTCCCTTTTCGTCTTTGATCTCATAATCTCCAGGTGTATTTAATTCAAGGATTTCTTGTCCATTTAATTTTACGACAAAAATTCCTTTATTTGTTTCGTTTTTAAGAATCAAAGGAATAAATATTGTTAAAAAAACTATAATTATTATTACAAAATCAGTTTTTTTAAATATTTTCATAGAAAGTCACCTTACCATTTATTACTATTGCTGTCAAAAAGTTATGATGGAACATATAAGGAATATCAACAAAATCTTCTGTATTCCATAACGCGATATCACAATATTTTCCTGGCTGAATTGCTCCGTTTTCGATTCCAAGGACATAAGAAGAGTTTAAAGTGTAGGCAGTTAAAATTTCTTCAGGTTCCATTTTTAAATATCGAAGTGCTAGATGCATGATGAAAGAAGGATTGAAAATCGGGCATGACCCAGGATTATAATCTGATCCCAATGCAATTGCTGCTCCTTTGTCGATGAGCTTTCGGGCGGGGGCATATATTTCACCTAAATAAAAACTTGTTCCCGGCATTAATGTGGCAATTGTAGAAGAAGTTGAGAGAAGGTGGATTTCTTCGTCACCAATCTTCAATAGATGGTCAGCAGAAATCGCCCCTAGGTTTACGGCCAATTTTGTAGCTCCAACGTTTTCTATTTCATCAGCATGAAATCTTAATTTGAATCCTTTAATCTTTGCAAAATTAAACAGTTCTTTTATATCATCAGGTAGGAAAACTCCTTTATCACAAAATACATCAATGGTATTTGTATATTTTTTTATATAATCAAGGTTTTCCTTGATTTTTTCTATATATGTTTTTTTTGGCATGTCTTTTGGTATAGCATGGAGTCCGAGAAATGTTGGTGCAACTTTTACATTAGATATTTCGTTTAAATATTTAATAACTTTTAATTGTTTTATTTCAGTTGAGATATCAAGCCCGTAACCAGATTTTCCTTCAATGTAGGCAACTCCAAATCTTTTGAATAAATTCAATGTTTTAAGGTTTTCTTTAACTAACTCTGAAATTGAAGCTTTTTTTACGTGATTTACAGTGTTATAAATCCCTCCACCTTGTTTGAGAATCTCTGAATATGTTTTTCCTTTGTTTCTAAGTAAAAACTCCTTAGTTCTTTTTCCAATGAAAGGAATGTGAGTATGAGCATCGACAAAAGCAGGGGTAACCAATTTTGCTTCTAAAGTCACATGATCTGTTGTAGAATGTTTTTTTATATCAACAACTTTCCCGTTTTCAAGAAATATATCCACGTCAAAATCTTCGTAAATTTTTTTCATTTCACTTCCTCTTTTTGGTGCATTACCAGTGGGAGTTAATAAATGCTGTGCGTGTATTTTTATCATAATTTAATCACCCCAAGAAGAAAGCTACAATAGCAACTACTAAACAGTAATACCCGAAAATTTTTAATTTTTTAATAATGGTGACTCTTTTTAAAATGTAAAGACTTATTAAACCGACAATGAAAGCTAATAGACCGGTTACAAAGATTGAGTAATTGAACTGAATATTCTTAAATTCTAAGATGCCTGCTCCTAGTATAATTGGGACACTCATCAAAAAAGAATACTTTAATGCCTTTTCTCTTTGCATTCCAATAAGAAGAGCACCAAATAGCGTGAAACCACTCCTTGAAATTCCAGGAAAAATTGCTAACATTTGAAAAAGACCAATGATTAAAGCATCAAGATAACTAATTGAAAAGAAATCTTTATCTTTTCCAATATTATCAGAAATAAACAAGGCTGCACTGGTTAAGAGAAAGAAAAATGCTATTAATTTTAAGGAATTGAAGGAATTTTCAATTTTAGAGTTAAACAAAATTCCAAATAATCCTGCAGGGATTGTAGAAATTATTAGTTTAATTACTAAAATGTAATATTTTTTGTTTAATGTAAACAAACCTTCTAGAATTTCAAGAATTTCTTTGTGGACAAAAATTAGGATAGCAAATAGAGTTGCTATGTGTAAAAAAGAAAACAGAGGTAAATCAGGGTTGATTTTAAACATAGATGAAAATAAAGCAAGATGACCTGAACTGGAAATTGGCAAAAACTCCGTTGCTCCTTGGATAATACCTAGAATAATTTTTTCCACTTATTTAACCTCCTATGGAGTAATTCTTCCTACATATGGGCCATATGTGTACACATGTTCTCTCAATTTGTCCCAATCGATTTTGTTAAAGGCTTCAGATGCTGAATCTTTGTCCGGGAAGGCACCCAAGCATAAAGTGAAATATGTTTTGGTATTTCTTGAAAATTTCAATACATAGGCTTCATAACCTAAAATACGAAGATTTACTAAATCTTCGAATAGCCGAGAAGAATTTTCACCAGTTTTTAAAAATATAGTATAAACAGATTTGCCCGGGATGAGGCCAGGATAGGTATGTTTACCTGGGATTACTACAAAATATTTGTCGTTGTTTAGCTTGTTTATTAAATATTCTTTGTTTACTCTTATAATTTTCAGAGCATCATTTGAATCCAAAACAAATGTTGAAACTTCAGTAGAAGCTTCAATAATTTCCATAGAATAAGCTATGAGAGTTTCGTAATCAAAAGTCTCAATTTCAATCATTGTGCTAGTTGCTTCTTCCATAAATTCTGGTAACTTGTTTTCTTTAATTTCAGGTATTTTTAATTCCATAGGTTTTGGAATATAAATAACATTAACATCAACAGATGCTTTTTTTAAGTAAAGATACATTGAAGTTATTAAAAGTAAAAGGGATAGAATAGATAAAACAATGATTAAAACACTTAATACTTTTAATTCAAAAGGTTTTGAAATTCGTTTTGGCAGGTTATATTCCCTCCTCTATATATTTTATTAGAAGTTGAATAGTTGCTTCTACGTCGTTTTTATGGACTGTTTCGTTGGGTGTATGGATATATCTAGTTGCAATGGAAACAGTTGCGCTGGGGATTCCCGCCTTTGTATTTTGATATCCTCGCGCATCCGTTCCACCAAAAATCAAGACTTCCATTTGATAGGGAATATTATATTTTTCAGCCAATTTCTTCAAGGTTTCGATTGTTTTTCTATCACTTATGGAATAACCATCTTTAACTTTTAAACAAGTCCCTTTTCCTAACTTCATTGAAGTTCTTTTGTTTGCTTTGGGCGTATCTCCGGCTGCTGTAACATCGATTGCAATTGCAACGTCTGGATCAATGTTGTAACCAGCAACTTGTGCGCCTACAATACCAATTTCTTCTTGTACAGCAAAAACTCCATATATCGTATTTTTTGGATTTTGAACCCTTTTAAATATTTCGATAATTGTTACACAGCCAATTCTATCATCCATTGATTTTGAAATGTAGTAGTCACCTTGTTTGATGAAATAACCATCATATGTACCGAAACTACCTATTGGGCAAAGGTTTTCTGCTTCTTCTTTACTTTTTGCTCCTATATCTACAAATAATTTGTCAAATGATAAGTCTTTTAAATTACTTATTAAATCTTTTACTGTTTCCCCTTCTACACCAACTATTCCTACTGTATTTCCAAATCTTATTTTTGAATTAATTATTGTATATGGTGAAACTCCTCCAACCATATCTATTCTTAAAAAGCCATTATCATCTATATTTGTGACAACTACTCCTATTTCATCCATATGTGCATCTAGAAGGATTTTTTTGTTGGTTTGACCATTTTTCCAAACAATAAGGTTTCCAAGTTTATCAATTTCATAGCCGTCGATATAGCCTTCCAATTCTTTTAAGATAACTTCTCGGATTGTGTCTTCTCTACCACTTGGACTAGAAACTTCGGTAAGCTTTTTTATTAATTCTTCCATCTCTAGAAACCTCCTTTTATAAATAATTTCAATTTAATTATACACTAATAATCAGTTTTTTAGCAAATATAATTCTCATGAAGTTTTAAGATTTTAATGGTATAATAACTTAGGTGATTTATATGTTGGATATTAAAACTTTTCATGAAATTTTGAAGAGATGGCAATTAGTAGAAAAAAACGACAAAATACTAGTGGCAGTTTCGGGTGGAGTCGACTCGTTAGTGCTACTTTATTTATTAAACTCCTTAAAAAAAGATTTAAATATCGAGTTAGTATGTGCCACTTTAAATCACGGTATAAGAGAAAGTGCTTATAAAGATGTAGAGCATGTAATTAGTTTTTCAAATAAATTAGGAATAAAATGTATTACTGGGAAAGTAGATGTTCCAAAGTATGCAGAGGAGAATAAACTTTCAATTGAAGAAGCTGCGAGAAAGTTGAGATATGAATTTTTAGAGAGAAATATAAAAACACAGAGGTGTAATAAGTTAGCTGTTGCTCATAACTTAAATGATCTTGTGGAAAATGTTTTATTTCGTTTATCTAGAGGGGCAGGTCCTTTCGGATTGCCTGGTATGAAACCTAAAAATGGGAATACAATTAGACCACTTTTGTTTTTTTCAAAAGATGAAATATTGGAATTTGCCAAAAAAAATGGAATAGATTATGTAATAGATGAAACAAATTTAAATACCATATATACAAGAAATTTTATTAGACATGAAATAGTTCCCCTTTTTAAACAATTAAATCCAAGTTTTGAAAGATCAGTGAAAAGGTTAATTGAAAATATATGGGATTTAGACGAATTTATTGAAAAACAATTAAATGTAAAAATTTATAAAATAAGAGGAAGGTTGTATTTTGATGTTTTGGATGATACGTTCCTCTTTGTTGAGTTTATAAGGCGGATAACTATAAATTATTATGGAAAAGCTCCAGATAAAGAAAAGTTGGATAGATTAAAAGGAGTTTTAAGTAGAAGAAAAACAACTTTTAAAATAAGCTTTTGGAATAATTTTGGATTAGAAGTTTCATATGGTAAAGCTCTTTTAGGTGAATTTCTATTGAAAGATGATTTCGAATATGTGGTTCATAAAAATGAAACAATTGATTTAGATCCTTTTGTGGTTAAATTAGAAAATAATGGTATAATTATTAATAAAGATAAAATTAAAGGTGAGTTGATTTTGAGAAATTGGAGAAATGGGGACAAAACAAAAACTGGAAAGAAAATAAAAGAAATTTTTGTTTCAAAAAAGATTCCTTCTTTTTTAAGAAGGATAATACCTGTGTTTGCAGATAAGGAAAAAATCATTTACATTCCTAAAGTGTATATTGATAAAGAATGTTTATGTAAAAATCTTGATGACAAAAATAATGTAATAGGGATAAATGTGCAGTTGAAAGGAGGTTTTTCATTTTGAACAAAGGAATAGGATCAATAATAATTGGGCTGTTAATTATTCTTTCTTTGTTTTGGATTTTTGAAAGTGTTTTTTTTAACGGCAGTACTACTGAGACAACCATGTACTATAGTGACTTTATTAAAAGGGTAAATTCTGAATCTTCTGATATTGCAGAGATAACCATTAAAGATGATGGTAATATAGTTTTAACGACTATCTCAGGGAGAAAGTATAATATATATGCTCCATGGGTAAAATATGATATGAATTTAATTAACGAATTGGTTAATAAAGGTATCAGAGTTGGTGGTGAAAAAGGAGTTGACAGCTCATTTTGGGTTAATATCGTAGGTAATTTACTTTTCTTTGTTTTGATGCTTTTTATGTTTGGTTTCTTAATTCGAGGTCTTGGACGTGGAAATAATCAAGCATTTAGTTTTACAAAAAGCAGGGCTGAAAAAGTGATGCCGGGTAAAAAACGTGTAACATTTAAAGATGTTGCAGGTGTGGATGAAGCTGTAGATGAACTTCGAGAAGTTGTTGAATTTTTAAGAAATCCCACTAAATTCAATAAAATTGGTGCAAGAATGCCAAAAGGAATTCTTTTGGTTGGGCCTCCAGGAACAGGAAAAACATTACTAGCTCGTGCAGTAGCTGGTGAAGCAAATGTCCCATTTTTTCACATAAGTGGTTCTGATTTTGTAGAGCTATTTGTTGGTGTGGGTGCTGCTCGTGTAAGAGATTTATTTAATCAGGCAAAAGCGAATGCTCCATGTATAGTTTTTATTGATGAAATAGATGCTGTTGGTAGGCACAGAGGAGCAGGTCTTGGTGGTGGTCATGATGAACGTGAACAAACACTGAATCAGTTGTTAGTAGAAATGGACGGTTTCGACGTTAGAGAAGGAATTATTGTTATGGCCGCAACTAATAGACCAGACATTTTGGATCCTGCACTTTTAAGACCCGGTCGTTTTGATAAAAAGGTTGTTGTGGATCCACCTGATGTAAAGGGAAGGGAAGAAATCTTAAAAATACATCTTAAAGGAAAGCCGATAACTGAAGAAGTTGATATAAAAGTTTTAGCTAAAAGAACTACAGGCTTTGTTGGAGCTGATCTCGAAAATCTTATTAACGAAGCAGCTTTACTAGCAGCTAAAGATGGAAGAGATAAAATTAACATGTCAGACTTTGAAGAGGCGATTGATAGAGTGATTGCGGGGCCTGCAAGAAAGTCAAGAATTATTTCAGATAAGCAAAAAGAGATAGTTGCATATCATGAATTGGGACATGCAATAGTTGGAACAGCACTCCCGAATTCAGATCCAGTTCACAAGGTTTCTATTATTCCAAGAGGACATAGTGCTTTAGGATTCACATTACATTTGCCTGTTGAAGATAAATATTTAATTAGTAAAAAAGAATTAATAGATAATATTACGGCTCTTCTTGGAGGAAGAGCTGCAGAGGAATTGGTTTTTGGGGACGTTACGAGTGGGGCGGCAAATGATATCGAAAGAGCCACGGAAATGGCAAGAAAAATGGTTTGTGAACTTGGAATGAGCGAAAATTTTGGACCACTTGCTTGGGGTAAAACGGAACAAGAGATCTTTCTTGGGAAAGAAATTACGAGGATGAGAAATTACAGTGAAGAAGTTGCAAAGCTAATAGATAGTGAGGTACAAAATATAGTTAACACGTGCTATAACAAAGCAAAAGAAATACTTACTAGAAAAAGAGAAAAATTAGATGAACTTGCGAGCATATTGTTAGAAAAAGAAGAACTAAGCGGAGAAGAATTAAGAAATCTCCTCGAAGGGGATGATGTAAGTGTGGAGGAATATCGAAGGTCTGAGCAGAACGATTGATTTTACACCTGATGATTCGTTAATATGGGATGAAAATGACGAAATGGTATCTCTTCATTTGGTTTCTTCGAGTGGTTTGCTTAAGGAAGCTGTGAAACTTGGTGCGAAAGTTTTAGAAGAATTTTTACCGGAAGATTTAATTTCTGTTGTAACAAAAGCTTCGATAAAACATTATAATCCATGTGTAGTTGGCAAAACAATTGTGATTGGAGTTAGAGTAACAAACGTTGAAGGAAATTTAATCCAATTTTATAGCGTTATTACCAAAGAAAATAGAAAGATTGCGGAGATAGAATTTACTAGAGCAATTGTTTCGAAAAGTTATCTTAGGAGGAAAGTAATTGAGGAGACCGCGTAGAACAGAAGATTTCAGAGAGTTTTCTTATGTAAAAAAGTATAGTGATTCAGAGAAAAGGTTTAAAAAGTTTAATGGCAACCAAGAGGTTGCCTTAATTTTTCCTAATAATTACAAAGTTGCTTCTGCTTCCTTAGCTTGGAGCTGGGTTCAACAGCTTTTCTGGGAGGAAGGAGTTGCTGTTGAAAGGTTTTTCTATGAAAAATGGTTTAGAAAATTTTATTCAATAGAGACTTTTTCTCCTTTAGATCAATTTCGAGTTCTTATGTTTTCATTTCATTTCGAATTAGATTTAGAGAACATAGTGGAGATTTTGAATAAATTAGGTATTCCACCACTTGCGGAAATGAGAAAAGAGTATCATCCAACAATAATTATAGGAGGTCCTATAACATTTTTTAACGTTGAGTTGGTTAAACCAATTGCTGATATTGTAGTTGTAGGAGATCTAGAGTATAACATTAAGAACGTTTCTGAGGGAATAAAGTTGCTTTTAAGAAATAAAAAGGAAGGATTGAAATATTTTGAATTAGTTGATAATATATTGTCAAATATATTAAACTCAAGAGGTGTTTTAAGTTTAAAAAATTATGATATAAAACAAAAATTTCCTGTGTCACATTTTATTACACCATATTCAGAATTTAAAAATAAAAGGCTTATTGAAATTGGACGAGGTTGTATAAGAAGGTGTGCATTTTGTGTAATGGGACACACAAAAAAACCCGTGAAATTTGTACCACCTGAAGTTATTGAAGATTTCTTAAGAAAAGAAAAAAGCTCTATAGGAATAATAAGTGCAACGATAACTGATTATCCTTGGTTGGACAAATTGTTAAATATTTTAGAGAATTATAAGATAGAATTTTCGGTTTCTTCAATGAGAGCAGACAAAATTACCGATAGATTGTTGGGCCTTTTGAAGAAAAGTGGTCAGAAGACGTTTACTATTGCTCCTGAAGGTGTTTCTCAAAAAATTAGAAATATTATTTTAAAAGATATTTCTACTGAACATTTAATAAATGCTCTAGAAATTGGTAGAAAGAACAATTTTAAAAATGTGAAACTTTATTATATTGTAGGATTTGAAGAGGAAACCCAAGAGGATTACGAAGAGTTGAAAAAATTTATTGAATTTGTGAAGAAAATGGGGTACAACGATATTTCAATAAGTGTTAATCCATTAATTCCGAAAAAAAACACACCATTTTATAATCGTAAATTAATAAGTGAAAAAGAATACAATAGGTTGATAAAATGGTTGAGAATGAATATTCGTGGTGTAAAGTTCAATTTTGAAAGTTATAGATTTTCAAAAAAGCAATATTTATATAATACTTTTGATGAAGAAGAAGTAAAACGTTTAGTGTTGAGATTCTATAATAAAAACAATTAAGAATTATACATTTTGAGCAGTCAAAAAGAACTCATTTAATAATTCTTTTATTAATTTTTTTACAGAAGTTATTTTGTTTATCCTATATGCATTTTCTCCAGCAAAAGCAAATCCGTTTTCGAGAAAACCAAGTTTAGCATTGGTCAATGCTTTTGCTATACAATAAGGAGCTTTTTTAAAATTGCAGGTTTTCAAACATTTCCAGTAGCATTTTACAGGCTTGGTAATTCCTTTTGTTACTAATTCTATAAATTTGTTTTTAATAGCTCTACCTGGAAGTCCAACAGGACTATCAATTATCACTATGTCCTCTTTCTTGCAATTAATATATGTTTGCTTAAATTCATCAGATGCGTCACATTCAAATGTTGCAACGAATCTTGTAGCCATTTGCACGCCATCGGCCCCTAATTTTAAAAATTTGTATACGTCAGCCCCATTAAAAATACCTCCAGCAGCTATTACTGGAATGTCTTTGTTATATTTATTTTTGTATATTTCCAAGGCTTTTTTAACATCGAGTAAAATTTTTTCTAGCGAAAAATTTGGATCAAACAATTGTTCTTTTTTAAAGCCAAGATGCCCACCTGCTTTAGGTCCTTCAACTACTACTGCGTCTGGTATAATCTTATACTTTTTGTCCCAATATTTGAAAATTACATCTACAGCCCTTTTTGAGGAAACTATTACACCAATTTTTGTATTAGACTTTTTAAGTTCTTCAATTGGGATTTCCAGGGGAAGTCCGGCACCGAGAAATGCAATATCTATTTTTTCACGTATAGCTGTTTTTAGAAGCTCGTAATAATCTGTGAGTGCTACCATAATATTTACTCCTATTATTCCGTTTGTTAATTTTCTTGCTTTCCTTATTTCATTAATCAAGGCTCGTTGATTTGCTTCCTTGAAGTTAGTTTCAAAATCTTTTTCTAGCATTCCAATACCAGCGGCACCAATTACACCAATTCCACCTTCATTTGCAACAGCAGAAGCGAGACCAGAAAGGGAAATTCCCACACTCATTCCACCCTGAATTATTGGAATTTTTGTTTTTAAATCACCAATACGCAGTTTTGGAATATTATTAATCATAAATACACCTCCGTAATTAATTGTCAATAAAATTATACTACATTAACTTTCTTAAAGCAAATTAATTTTATAATTATGCAATAATGCTTTAAATATGCGCATTGTTTGAATTTATTGTTGTAAGTTAATGTTTAAGTATTTGAATTTATACTTAAATTTATAATAAATATCCAAGATATATTGACTAATTTAGATTTTGTGGTAGAATTTTAAACGATGGCGCCGGGGTGGCGGAATTGGGAGACGCAGCGGACTTAAAATCCGCTGGGGGTTACACCTCCGTGTCGGTTCGAGTCCGATCCCCGGCACCACTTGAAAATAATGTTTTTTAGGGTATAATAATTATAGACGGTGCGGGGTGGAGCAGTCTGGTAGCTCGTTGGGCTCATAACCCAAAGGTCGCAGGTTCAAATCCTGCCCCCGCTACCAGAAAAAGGAGCGGTAATTCCGCTCCTTTTTATTAATTTGATAAGGTGGGGATATATTGAGAGGTTATTTTCATAAATATCATGTTTTCTCAAATATATTTTCAATTTTAGCTTACCTTTTATCCTCATTTATAAATTCAACTGCTGCAAGGATGAATTTATCGTATTCCATAATTGGTGCTATAAATTTTGTTGGTGCCACATCGTATGTTGTTGGAAGTTTAAGTTTTGGGCATATTGGAGATAAATTTGGGCATAAAAAATTCATATTTATATCGACTATTATTTTTTCAATTTTCATTATTATTTCCCTACAATTTTCTGGTATTGTATTTTTGTTTTTTCTAGCCATAGTTTCCAACCTTTTTTTTGGAAGTTTTTATCCTCAAATAGAGGGATTAATTGCTAAAAGTGAAAGTTCCTTGAAAATAGATCATTCTAAAATTACAATGAGGTTTAATCTTTCATGGAGCTCTGGAAATATTTTAGGAATGGCTTTTGGGCCTTTTTTGACTGTAAAAACCCCCTATTTGATATTTTGGTATGGAATTCTTTTAAATTTAATCTCAAGTTTTATTATTTGGCGAGATTATAATAAAAATGGAGATAAGATTCATTTTATCCCAGCTCGCAAATTGATAAATGAAAAACTGATAATCGATTTTCCCAATATAAGAAAATATAGAAGAGCTTATAGATTAACTTTATTTTTTTCGGGACTTTTATATACTTCAATATTATCTTTATTCCCAAAAGTTATAAGTCTGTCAGGTATTTCCCTGAGTTTCACAGGTTTTATAATAGTTTTTGCAAATATAGCAGTGTTTTTTGTCTTTATTGTACTTGGAAAAATCAATATATGGGCAGGAAGACCAAAAATTTCATTTTTGTTTTTGTTAGTTTTGCCAATAACATCAGTCTTGATGTTTTTAAAAATGACGCCAGTTTTGTTTGTCATTTTATCGTTCCTGGGTGGAATGTGCTATGCTATTCCATACACATTTGCCATATTTTATGGTCTAAGTTCGCAGGAAAACGACCAAGGAAAACAAGGAGGGTTTCACGAAGCAACGATTGGAATGCTTTTTGGATTTGGACCACTGATTGGAGGATTTTTTTTAGATATTTTTCAAAATATGTATGGTTTAGGTATTATGGGAATAATTTTATCCATTATTGTTACAGTAATACAAATAAAATTTATTAAAAGTTTAAATCTATGATTGAAATTTTTTTCTAACAATTTTATTTAATTTTGTTTGATAATAAACTGTTTAACTCGTCTTTTGTGAGTATCTTTGATAAAAAAGTAACATTTTCAAAAGAGTATCCTTCGTTTATCATCTCTTTTAATATATTGACAATCATTTTATTTATTTTCCTATTTTCGACCATTTTATCCAAAATTTCAAATGCTTTAGTAGTTGGAATTTTGTTTCTGTATGGCCTTTCTTCTGTTAGTGCAACAAAGATATCAACTACTTGAAGTAGTTGAGCTAATATAGGAAGTTGACTTTCTGTAAAACCGTATGGATACCCGGAACCATCTAACCTTTCATGATGAGCTGCACTGATACTCACAATTTCATTTAATTCAGAGTATTTTTCAAGGAGTAGTCGTGTAAATACAATATGTTGTTTCATTATAAACATTTCACAAGTGGGTAGTTTTCCTGGATGGTGTAAAATTTTTAGTGGAGTTTTAATTTTTCCAAGATCATGAAGAAGACCAGCAGTGTACATGAGAAGAGCATCATACTTTGATTCTGTAATTCTAAATGTCAGATCTCGTGCAAGTGCAGCAATTGATGAAGAATGCCTATATGTAAATAGTGATCTGAAGTCTATTAATGCAGCAATAATTTCAAAAAAATTTGTAGCTATATCAAGAGAAATTCTTCTCTGTTCAAGTGCAAATAATTTAAAGAATTTTTCTGGATGTTGATTGCTGAATATGTGTGCCATATCTTCGAGATTGCTCAGTAAATCATTAACTGCGTCTAGGACTATTTGTTTTAAATTAAACTTATTTATTAACTTTTTTAAATAGCATACATTTTCATTTATATTTGAAAATTGTCCAGCTCTTATTGCAAGACTAATTTTGTCAGCAATAAATAAAATGTTAGAAATGAGAGATACTTTAGGCTTTGAATTGTCTTTAATTGGGTTATGGTGGTGAAGAATAGCCAGCAAATATTCTTCAGAAAGTCTTGGAACTTTTGTGTAATTTAAAGCTTTAAATGAGATAAGTGCATAATGTACTTTATCAGCCATATTGTCAAAATTGGGTAAGGTATTGAAGACATAATAACCTTCAGGATCAAAAGTTACCGTTATTCTATCCATTGGTATTGTTTCTCTCATAAATGCAAATCCTAAATCATGAAAAAAACCGGCTATAAATGTTTGTTGAATATCTTCGGTATTGTTATTAATTCTTTTCATGATAAGCGCTGAAATCTTTGCAACGTCAAGACTATGGATAGCTAAATCGGGAAAAACCTCTTTACACAGTTGGAAAAACATATCGTACAAATACCACTCTGGAATAGATTTAAAACAAGTTTCCATATTTTCCATACTTTCACTCCTCAACTCAATATTTCTTTAATGTTTACTGAGTTGTTAGCATTACTATTTTACCATTTTTGTTTTGATTAAAACAAAAAAATTTTAAAGACTCTGTATTTTTCGGCTATGTAGGTCGATTTAAAAAATTATACTAAAAGCTATGGCAAATTTTGATTTTTTAAAATTAAGGTTAAAAGAATTAGTTAAAAAAGTTCCATAAATGTCTGCGAGAAGGTCATAAAGTTCGCACTTTCCTTTTTTCGAAATTAAATCATAAATTTCTTTTCCCAAACCAATTATTAGAGTAAAAAGTGGGGAATGATTTCCAAGTATGGGTGAGAAAAATGATGAGATCATTAGACTAATATTCAAATGTAAATATTTATCAAGTGGTAAGTTGTAAGAAAAACAATAGGTCAAAGTAAGAAAAAGTATAATGAAAATAACAAGTTTTTTTATTTTACCCCTCCTTTCGTAAGCAATAAATGTTCCAGCATTTCTGGTAAATATATTGGGATCAAAATCAACATCATATCCAAGTTTTTACGCAAGTTTATGTGTTATTCTTGGAGCATCGACTATCAATATGCTTTTTTCTAATTTCTTTAACTTTTAAAAATTCCACAAGTTCAATAAGATACTTTATGTGTATGTTTTTTATGTTATTGTTTGAGAAACCAATAAAGCATTTACTTTAACTTCTAATGCTTTTTTAACAAAATATTCTACAGGTATTTGACTTCCTTTGAGTATTCTTTTAAGAGATTGAAAAAATATTTGTTCTTGATAAATGTACTATCTAATCCTTTGCTACCGTTGATTAAATGTTTTATATTTGCAAAAACTCCTTTTCTAAAGTTTTAAACAAGTCATTTTTAACAATTTTTTTCGAGTATTTTTTGTTTTGCTCTTTTTTGAATAATTTTTAAAAAGTATTTCATCTCCAAGATTTCTTGTGTGTTTGAAAATATATTTTGCTGTTTTGATTGCCAAATATCTATCAAACATAAATGGAGTGTGAATTGTTTTTGTCAACATTTCAAGAAGTTGGATATCTTATTTGTCCAGATTGAAAGGGAACAAGTATTTTAAAGGTGCTTTAGAGAAAACTTTTCTAGACATTTAAGCTTGTGCAAGTTCATACAAAAATTCGTTACCTAATTGATGTCTCTAAACAAAATACTGTATAGAGAATCATTTAGCATTATATCTAATCTTTTGAAAGTTCTCATTACGACAATTTTGGGTATGCAAAGTTCCAAAGTATATAACTTTACTTGTCTTATATATCTATCAACTTCATACGAAACTTACTTTGTTGCAGGCTTTTCTAATGAGCATCTGCAAGACTTATGCGAATCTGTGGCATAGCTTTTATTAAATCGCTCCTTTTTGTTTTAAAATGAATTTTTAACACTTTAATGTTAACAAAAAAGTTATAAAGACGCAAAATCATTTGCTGAGATTTAACGTCATTTATTGATGCTTATCTTTTTTTATAGTGAGGTTTATTTTGTTTAATTGTTTTTATTACTGAATATTCGAACTTTTTTGGCTTTTTATAAAAAATGTTTGCATATTATAATTTTAATATGGTAGAATATTGTTGCTAAAATTTCTGAAGGAGTGTTTTGATGAAAAAATATTTATTTGTTATAGTAGTTTTTGTAAATTGTATTGTTTTAGGCAATTTTTTTATAATTAACTATTATTTGCAACCCGGAGACACAATATATACCTTATCAAAAAAATTTTCTGTTTCTCCTTCTATTTTGATTGATTGGAATAATGTTGATCCTTATAATTTGAAAATTGGTCAAGTTATAAAGATTCCACAACCCGAGGGGATAATTTATGAGGTTAAGCAGGGAGATACGTTGTATGATATTTCTCTTAGATTTTTTACTACTATAGATGCAATAAAAAGGGCAAATGATTTAAAAAATGATTATATTTTTGTTGGGCAAAAATTATTTGTACCTGTAAAAGATATTGGTCTTGCATTTAATGTATATGATAAAAATTTTATATGGCCTGTTTTTGGTAGAATTACTTCTACGTATGGTTGGAGAGAACATCCTATATTTCATAAACGGTCCTTTCATACTGGAGTAGACATTGCTGCCCCTGAAGGAACTCCAATATTTTCGGCAAGTGATGGAGTTGTAGAGTTTGCTGGTGAATATGGCGGATATGGTTTGGCAGTTATTGTTGATTATGGTAAATATAAAATTATATATGGACATATGTCTAGAGTGTCGGTATATAAAGGTCAAACAATTTCAAAAGGAGAACTTATTGGGAGAGTAGGTTCAACAGGGTTGAGTACAGGTCCACATCTTCATTTTGAAGTTAGAATTGGCAACAAGCATACAAATCCCATGGTTTTTCTCCCGTCTTATAATAGAATGTACGTTTTGAAAAGTGATAATGTTTACCTTGGTGGTGAATAATTTTGGCTTCAAGAATTTTTTATGAAAGAGTTTATAGAATTGAAGAGGATTTTGAAAAAATTTCAGAAGAGTTGTATGATTTAGAATTTAGTAATTTTTATTCTTTAGAAAATGATGAAGGAAAGTTTTTAATTCTTGTTTCCGATAAGCCGGAAGAGTTGAAGTATTTGGAAGAGAAATTAACGTTTAGCAAAGAGTTTGTAGAACAAAGGAAAACTAATTCAGAAGATTGGATCAAGAACATTATTACTAAACCTTTTGAGTATATTAAGGGAGTATATGTAGATCCAGATCACCATGATAACATAAATGCAGAACATGTTATAAGAATAGTTCCTGGACTTGCATTTGGTACAGGACTTCATGTTACTACAAAACTGGCGGGTGAAATGCTAAGAAAATATTTGAAACCAGGTATGGAAGTGTTAGATTTAGGATGTGGGAGCGGAATATTGAGTATTTTGGCTAAAAAATTGGGTGCTTCTAAAGTGTTAGGAGTTGATAATGACAAAATTGCAGTCGAAGTTGCCAGAGAAAATGTAAAACTTAATAATGTGGAAAATGTCGAGATTAGAGAATCAAATTTATTAAGAAATGTGACCGGAAAATTTGATTTGATTGTATCAAATATTTTAGCCGAAATTTTGATAGAAGCGCTAAAAGATATTAAAAATTATTTAAAAGAAGATGGAATAGTAATTTTATCCGGTATTATTGATTCGAAACTCCATCTTTTTGAGAATTTGAATGTAATAGAACATCGGAGGAAAGCTGAATGGAATTCCTTAGTGATAAAGCCTTAAGAAAAATTGTTAATAAACAACTTGAAGTAGAGGCAACTAATTTTTGGAAAGTTGCCTATTTTTGTATTTACAATTTTCCTGTAGTCATTGAAAGTTTACCAATTAAAAATGGTAAACCTTTTCCGACAATCCACTATTTAACTTGCCCTTATTTACTAAAAGAAATTTCCAGACTTGAAGAAAAGGGTTTTATAAAATATTTTGAGCAAAAAATTGAAAATGATGAAAAATTTAGAGAAAAAGTTTTTGAGGCTCATATTGAAGTAATAGAAAAAAGAAGAAAATTTTTTGAAACAGTGCAAGAGTTAAAACGATATGAATTGTGGAAAGAAAAACTTTTAAATGTTGGTACTGGAGGAATCCGAGATTGGACAAAGGTAAAATGTTTACATTTACATACGGCAGATTATCTTTCAGGTATAAAGAATCCCATAGGAGAAGAAGTTGTGAAGTTAATAAAAAAAACTACTTGTAATGACAGGTATTGTAAAAAATTTTTGGAGGAGTAAAAAATATGGAATTGGAGATAATTATTCCAGGTAAGATTTCTAAACACCTTTTCGATTCTTATAATTTTTATGTTGACAAAATAAAAAGGTTTTCAAAGATTAAAGTCAATTTTGTGAAATTAGGTGGAGATTTAAATAAATTGCCAAAAAGTGTGGTTTTAAAGAGAGAGGCAGAAGAAATCTTAAAAAAACTAAAAGGAAATGATTATGTTTTAATTGATTTACATGGGAAGATGTTAAATAGTATTGAGTTTTCGAAAATGTTAGAAAATTACAGATTAAAGGGAAAGATTCATTTTGTAATTGGTGGTCCATTGGGAATTGACGAAAAAATTGTTAACGGAGCATTAGAAAGAATTTCTTTGTCGCAGCTAACATTTACACATGAATTGGCTTTAATTATATTACTTGAACAAATATTTAGAGGTTTTAAAATTATGAATAATGAAAATTATCATTATTAGGAGGTAGATATGAAAATATTCGTTGCAACTTCAAATGATCATAAAGTTGAGGAAATTAGAAGAATTTTAGAAGATTTTCAAATTGAAATTGAAAAATCTCCTAAAAAAATTTTTGTAGAAGAAAATGGTGAGACTTTTTTAGAAAATTCTGTAAAAAAAGCATATTATTATGGAAATATTCTTGGGACACCTGTTGTAGCGGATGATTCAGGTTTAGTTATTGATTATCTTGGAGGGTTTCCAGGAGTAAAAAGCGCACGTTTTATGGAAAACAGACCGTATAAAGAAAGGATGATAGAAATTTTGAGATTAATGAAAATGGCAGAAGATAGATCTGCAAAATTTGTTTGTGTGGCAAGTTATTACAACCCAAAAACGAGTTTTTTAATTTCTGTAGAAGGAGTAATAGAAGGAGAAATTTCATATGAAGTTAAAGGTGAAAAGGGATTTGGTTATGATCCAATATTTATTCCTGAAGGTTATAAGGAAACTTTTGGAGAGTTAGGACAAAAAGTTAAAGATGAAATAAGTCATAGAAGTAGGGCATTTAAAAAGTTATTTTCTATAATTACAAAAATTGGTGACATATTGGAACTAGGAGATGACAGAAAGTGAAGATTGTTTTATTATCATTAGGTGGAGCATTAGGAGCGCTATTGAGATATTATATTTCTAAATTTGTTAATTCTAGTTTTTCATTTAGTTATGTTCCATGGGGAACTGTTTTAGTGAATGTAGTAGGAGCCTTCCTGTTGAGTTTTATTATTTTCACATCACAGGAACGATACGAATTACCTTCAAACTTTATTTTATTTTTTGGTTCAGGTTTATTGGGGGCATTTACAACTTTTTCAACGTTTACGTATGAAGCTTTGGTTTTATATATAGAAGTACCATTAAGAGGTTTTATTTATTTTGCTTCAAATATTGTATTAGGTTTTTTAGCTGCATATTTAGGGATGATTCTCGGAAGGGGGAGACTACATTGAAATTATTAAGAATATATATGGGGGAGAAAGACACAAAAGGTGGAAAACCGTTAGCTGAATACATTGTTGAGCTTGCATATAAAAGTGGAATGAGTGGTATAACTGTTTGTAAAGGAATAATAGGATTTGGAAAGAAACGACATATTCACAGAAGTGACTTTTTTACTCTTTCAGAGGATCTTCCGATTATAATAGATGTAGTTGATGAAAGAGAAAAAATCGAAAAATTTCTTGAAAAGGTACAATCTCTTGAATTTGATGGTTTAATAGTAGAAATACCAGTTAATGCTTATTATATGGAGAAAAAAGGATGAAAATTCTTTTGACTTGTACAGCAGGTTTAGAAGCAGCAACTGCTTTAGAAATAAGGAGAATGGGATATAAAATAATAGAATCTACTTCAGGAAGATTGTTTATTGAAGCAGCAATAAGAGACATTCCAAAACTAAATTTATGGCTTAGAACAGCAGAAAGGGTTTACATTGTTTTAAATGAGAAAAAAGTTGAAAGTTTTGATGAACTTTTTGATGTAATTTATGAGATAGACTGGAATAAGTTTATTGATGATGGTAAAATTTTAATCAGCGATGTAACTGTGAGGAATTCGAAACTTTCGGCAAAAGGTGCAATTACATCAGTGGCCACTGCGGCGATATGGAAAAGAATTAAGAGAAAAATTTATAGATCAGAAAACATTTTTCCTATTAGATTAATTTTGAAAAACGATGTTCTGTTAGTTCTTTTGGATACAACAGGCAGGAAAGCTCTAAGTAAAAGGGGTTATAGGTTAAAAACGTCAAAAGCACCGATAAGAGAAACAATAGCTGCTGCTATGCTTCTTCTTTCAAGATGGGATGGTACTGTTCCGTTAATTGATCCTTTTTGTGGAAGTGGGACAATTTTGATTGAAGCTGCTTTATATTCTTTGAAAATTCCTCCGGGAATAAATAGAAAGTTTGTTTCAGAGAATTGGGAGTTTTTGTATAAATATTGGCTTTCTGAAAGAAACAAGTTAAATAATTTATACAATTTGACAGAATATCAACAAAAAATCATTGGTTTTGATATTGATTCTAAAGTCATAGAAGTTGCGAAAGAAAATTCAAAGAAGTTAAATTTAATTTTTTTGGATTTCCAAGTAAGAGATTTTAATAATATTGAACCTATAGATAGGAAAGTTTATATTATCACTAATCCACCATACGGAGAAAGATTAAAGTCGAATGTTGAATTGAAAGACATATGGGAAAAATTCCCTAAGGCAAATGTATATATTTTATCTCCTGATAATAAATTTGAGAAGAAAGTTGGGAGAAAAGCTAGGAAAAAAATAAGATTTCAAAATAGTGGAATTTGGGTTTGGTATTATATGTTCTATTAAGGGAGGAATCTATGACTGAAATATTGAAATTTATAAGCGAAGAAGGTATAAAAGTAAAAAAACCTGCAAGGTATATAGGAAATGAATATAATTCAATTTATAAAGATCCAAAAGGTAAATTCAGAATTGCTCTTTCATTTCCCGATTTGTATGAGCTTGGAATGTCTCATTACGGATTAGAAATTTTGTATCATCTTTTAAATTCGATGGAGAAAGTCTACGCGGAAAGAGTATATTTACCTTGGGTTGATATGATAGAATTAATGGAAACAAAAAACATTCCCCTTTTTACTCTCGAAACGAAAACACCAATAAAGTTTTTAGATGCTATTGGAATATCTTTAGAATATGAATTGTCATTTACCAATGTTTTAAAACTTCTTCAGCTTTCACAAATACCAATTCGTGCTGAACAACGAGCAGAAGATGATCCTTTGGTGATAGGTGGTGGTCCGGTAACTTACAATCCTGAACCAATTTCTCAAGCTTTTGACATTATTTATATCGGTGATGGAGAAAAAAATCTTAAAAAATTAATCGAAGTTCTTATTGAGTCAAAAGGTGAGAAAAGAATCGATAGGTTAGAATATGTTAGCAAATTAAATGGAGTTTACGTACCAATCTTTTACAAACAAATTGGTCGAAAAATAATTCCAGTGTCAAATGTGCCGAAAATTATACGAAGAAATATAATTTCCGATTTGGATGAAGCTATAGTTCCAGTAAATAAAGTGTTACCAAATGTAGAAAGCACACATGATAGAGCGATAATAGAAATAAGTAGGGGCTGTACAAGAGGTTGTAGATTTTGCCAGGCCGGATATGTTTATAGACCTGTAAGAGAAAGAAGTTTACAAAACGTAGTAAGTTCAGCAATTGAAATGATTAATAAGACGGGATATGGAGAAATGTCACTTCTTTCTTTGTCAGCGATGGACCATAGTTTGATACAGGAAATAGTAAATGAGTTATTGTCATTTTCTAAAAAATATAGAATTTCAATCTCCATTCCTTCAACAAGAGTAGATGCATTTAATGTAGAGGTGGCATCAAAAATTGCCTCTATCAGAAAAACAGGAATTACTTTAGCGCCAGAAGCGGGTTCTCAAAAAATGAGAGATAAAATAAACAAAAACGTCAGTTTTGATGATATTTTCAATAGTGCTTTTAATGCAAAGAAAGCTGGTTGGAATAGAATAAAATTATATTTTATGGTGGGATTTCCTAATGAAAAAGAGGAGGATATACTAGAAATAGGTACTTTGTTAAAAGAAATAAAAAGATTAAAATTTCAAAGGATAACTGCATCTATCAATCTTCTCGTTCCTAAACCACATAGTGCGTTTCAGTTTGCAAGGCTTCAATCGTACGAGTATACAGAATATGTAAATAATTTATTGAGACCATATAGAAAATTTGCTAGAATTGATATAAGTGATGGTAAGAAGAGTTTTATTGAAGGGGTAATTTCTAGGGGAGACAGGAAAATTTTTGAAGTACTTATTAGAAAATTCAAAAAATCTTTTTACGATGATTGGACTGAATTTTTCAGTTTTGAAGATTGGCTTGAATCTTTTAAAGAATCTGAAGTGGAAATTGAAGAATATTTAGGGCCATACGATATAAATACAGATTTTCCGTGGGAACATATAGATTCCGGAATCACCAAAGCGTTTTTGTGGAAGGAGTATACAAAGTACTTAAATAAGGAAATAACGAAAGATTGCAGGTGGAATACCTGTAGCTACTGCGGGGTATGTCAGATTTATAGAGTGGGAAATTTGGTGAAAAAAGTAGTTTGATTATTTGCTTCAACAAATTAATTATGATATAATACCTTTTGAAAAAAGAATTGGTGGAGGTGTAGAAATGGCAAGTGTTATGTTAATTATTCATACAATTATCTCAATTGTGTTAATTTTTTTGTCTCTAAAACAAATGGGAAAGTTTGCGGAATTAGGTGGTGCGTTTGGTTCAGGAGCTATGAACACAATATTTGGTAGAGAGAAAGGTCTTGACAAAGAAGGTAAAATAACTGTTCTTTTTGGTGCACTATTTTTCATTTCGAGTATTTTAACAGCATTTTTTATTTCTAGATAAATGATTTTGGGGTGGTGTATTTGAGCTTCTTAGATCCTGAAAAACAAATAGAAATAATAAAAAGAAACGTAGTTGATTTTGTTTCCGAAAAGGAGTTGTTGGAAAAGTTGAAAGAAAAAAGGCCTTTGAGGATAAAATTAGGTGTGGATCCTTCAAGGCCTGATCTCCATTTGGGGCATGCTGTTGTTTTGAGAAAGTTAAAAGAATTTCAAGATCTTGGACACCATATAATATTGATAATAGGTGATTTTACCGCAAGAATTGGAGATCCTTCAGGTAGAAATTCTACAAGACCTATTCTTTCTGAAGCAGAAGTAAAACAAAATGCACATACATACGCAGAACAGGCATTTAAAATTTTGGATAAGGAAAAAACAGAAATAAGATTCAACGATGAATGGTTAGGGAATATGAAATTTGCCGATGTGATAAATTTATCAGCCAAGTATACTGTAGCACGGATGTTAGAACGAGATGATTTTTCAAAGAGGTTGAAAGAAGGAATTCCAATAAGTGTTTCTGAGTTTTTATATCCATTAGCTCAAGCATATGATTCTGTAGCAATAGAAGCTGATGTTGAATTAGGAGGTACAGATCAATTATTTAACTTGCTTGTTGGAAGAAAAATTCAAGAAGAATATGGCCAAAAACCTCAAATAGTTATTACAATGCCCATAATTGAAGGTACTGATGGAAATCTTAAAATGAGTAAAAGTTATGGAAATTATATAGCTTTTAATGATGAACCTAACGAAATGTATGGTAAAATTATGTCGATCCCTGATACTCTTATAATAAAGTATATGAGGCTACTTACAGATATTCCGGAAAATGAAATAACAGATTATGAAAAAATGATAAAAGATGGTAAAATTAATCCCAGAGATGTTAAAATGAAATTAGCACGCGAAATAGTAAGTTTCTTTTATAATGAAGAAGAAGCTTTAAAAGCTGAGGAGAATTTTGTAAAAGTATTTAGGAAAAAAGAACTTCCAGAAAATATTCCTGAAGTAGAATTATCCCCTGGAGAGTACAATATAGTTGATTTAATTGACAGAATAAATATTTTTTCAAGTCGAAGTGAAATAAAAAGAACAATTGTACAAGGTGGAGTTTATTTTGATAACAACAGGATTAATAATTTTAAGGATAATGTAATAATTGATAATGAACATATTTTAAGGATTGGCAAGAGAAGATTTTTTAAAATCAAGGTTAAAAGTTAAGAAATTTTAAAAAATACTTGAAATAAGTTTACAAAAAATGATATAATACAATTGTATGATGAATTTGAAGGGAACACAAATCAGGAAGGGAGGTATTTTTTATGAAGAGATATTTTGTTATTATTGTTGCTATCTTGGTTTCAGCATTCGCTTTTGCACAATTAAAAGACGTACCAACAGACCACTGGGCTTATGAATCAATTGAGGCATTAGTCAATGCAGGTATAGTTCAAGGTTATCCTGACGGGACATTTAGGGGTGCTACAAACGTTACTCGTTATGAAGTTGCTGTTTTATTATCAAGGCTTATGAATAAGATTGAACTTGAATTAGGTGAGGTAATTAAAAACAGATATTTAAATTCATTGAAGCTCATTAACGCAAATAAAGGTCAAATTAGTTCTCTTTACAAAGTTGTAAAAGGTAACGCCGATATGCTTGATGAGTTAGCAGCAAAAGTTGGAGATATCGAAAAAGCGTTAGCAATTGTCGAAAATTTAAAAGTTACACTTGATATTCATGAAGGCGACATAACAGCACTTTATGATATATCTGGTAAGTTAAAAAAAGAACTTGGTGGATTAAATGTAAAGATTGATAAAATGAATAGTTTGTTAGAAACACACGAAAAAGATATTATGGCAATTTATGAAGAATTAAAAACAAAAGCATCAAAAGAAGATGTTGATACAATAGTTAATGATGCATTAGCAAATGTCAATGGTCAGATTGAATTTTTGTATAAGAAAATTAATCTTTCAGAAGAAAATGTAAAGGCTTACGCAGATGAGAAAGTAAGCGAATTAGCCGGTAAAGTTTTGAACATTGAATCTACAGTAAATGATGGATTGCCCGTTTTAAGAGATCTTGTATATCAAAATTCAACAAATATAAAGAATCTTGAAGTTAAACTTATGAAATACATCAAGGTAAAAATTAATAGTGTAAACAAGAACCTTAATACTGTAAAGGAAATGGCCACATTTAATTCCGATACCTTAAATGGATTGGCAATGAAACTTGGAGAAGTCGAATATGCGTTAAGGAAGAAAGTTGAAGATGTTGAAAAGAATGTAGAAAATATTAATGCTAATTTAGAAACGAAAGCAGATAAAACAACAGTTGATGAATTAGCCGGAAAAGTAAAAACAAATAACGTCTTATCCATATTCGCATTATTGTTAGGTGCAGCTGGACTTGGTGTAGCAATTTATGGTATAATGAATCCATAATTTGATTAATGATAATATAGGGTTAATATAACTTTATTAATTGAGAGGGAGGTATTAGTATGAAGAAGTTGTTAGTTGCGGTTTTAGCATTGTTTGTTTTTAGTGTTATTTATGCAGGTTCAGCAACTCCTCAGGTTTCTTGGACAGGTTCTGCCTACTTTTCATTGGGTATAGATGAAAAAGGTGTAGATATTGATGGTGGTTTGAGTTCATTTACTCTTAGTGTTTCACCAACTGGCAGTACTGAAGCAGGAGTAAGTTTTTGGTTTGATTTTATTGCTGGAACATGGGGTTTTAACTCCTTAACATTTGAAAATGATTACTTTGGTCTTACTTATGCAGAAGGTGCAGTTGGATTCAACAAATTCTTTGGTGGTTTAACAGATACTAATGGAGATTATGTACCAGATACACCAGTGCTTGATGGTATAGCGGAAGATAACATTGATGTTAATGTAAAAGTAGTTGACGGTTTAGAAATTGTGTTTATGGATCTTGTTTCAGGTGAAGTAGATTACGATACAGGAGATGCAACAGGTCATGTATGGTTTGATGATTTCTTAGGTGTCAAATACAGTATAGCAGGAGTTAACCTTGCAGCAGCAATTTATGATACTGATACTGATCCATCAACAAGTACATTAGAATTTGGTGTTACTGCAGATAAAAACTTAGAATTTGACTTTGGTTCAGTAGCTCTTGAAGCAGTTGTAGCAAGTGCGGCAAGCCCAGTATACGGATTAAGCGAAGCATTTAATGGTACATTTGGTATTGTATCACTTACTCAAAACTTCAAATGGTTTGAAAATGTTAATTTACTTACCTACAAGGGTGACGATGCACCAACTGGAAAAGCTTTTGATGTAACAGCAGCAGTTGATTATGGTGTAACTGATAATGTATCAGTTAATGGAAGCTTAGGATTTGTTATTGCTGATCTTACAACACCATCAAACTTTACAGTACCAGTAACACTTGGTGCAGATTTTGCAAGCGCATTTACTGCAGGAGTATCGCTCTCTTGGGCTGATGTTCTTGGAGCAGCTACAGCAATCACTGCAAGTGTAAATGCAGGTTATGAAGCTGACATGTTTAATCTTGGATTAACAGCAAAATGGGCTGACTTAGTTGGCGCACCATCAGCAATCGAGCTTAATTTAACTGCAGGTGTTACAGTTGATATGGTTACAGGTTCTGTAGGACTTTACTGGGCTGATCTTTCAGATGCAACAAATGTTGTAGCAGATATTAGTGTCAAAGTAGTACCACTTGATGCTTTGACTTTAACTGCAGCTGCTAAATATGCTGGAGGAGTATTTGGTTACAACGCAGGTCTTACTTGTGTAATTGATGATAATACAACATTTAATGCATTCTACGGAACACTTTACGACAAAGATGGCGATGGAGTAATCGATATCAATGATACCGATGCACAATGGTACCTCAAACTTGAATGGAGCACAAGCTTCTAATAACTTAAAGATAGATTTTTTAACCCCGCCAGTTGGCGGGGTTTTTATTTTTTTTTGTAAACTTATTATTCATTTTTTGAAACATTTAAAGAGTATAATTAATGTGTGAATATAAGAACATAGGAGGTGTTTGAAAATGTATAACGAAATAATTGATATTAGAGCTAGAGAAGTTCTTGATTCCCGCGGAAATCCTACTATTGAAGTTGAAGTTATGTTAGAAGATGGTTCCATAGGTAGATCAATAGTTCCATCGGGTGCTTCTACAGGTAAATTTGAGGCTTTAGAATTAAGAGATGGTGATAAAACGAGATATTCTGGTAAAGGAGTACTTAAGGCAGTTAAAAATGTTAATGAAATTCTCGCACCAAAATTAATTGGTCTTAACGCTTATGATCAAGTTCTTCTTGATGCTACAATGTTGGAAATTGATGGTACAGAAAATAAAAGTAACGTCGGAGCTAATGCAATTTTAGGTATTTCAATGGCAGTAGCAAGAGCTGCAGCAGCTTCTTTAGATTTACCTTTGTATAAATATTTAGGTGGAGTTAATGCAAAAGTGTTGCCAGTTCCATTTATGAACGTAATAAATGGTGGTGCACATGCTGATAACAGTTTAGATATTCAAGAATTTATGATTGTTCCTGCAGGTGCTTCAAGTTTTAAAGAAGCATTAAGATATGGCGCGGAGACTTTTCATGTGCTTAAAAAGTTGTTAAAAGAACAAGGCCATGTTACTGCAGTTGGTGATGAAGGAGGTTTTGCACCAAATTTGAAAAATAACGAAGAAGCTATTCAAATTTTAATTCAAGCTATAAAGAGTGCAGGATATGAACCTGGTAAAGATATATACATTGCTCTTGATGTTGCAGCAAGTGAGTTTTATAATGAAGAAACTGGTAAATATCATATTGATGGTGTTGACAAGACCGTCGATGAGTTGATTGAGTATTATGAATCTTTGATTGATAAGTATCCAATAATCTCGATTGAGGATCCGTTTGACCAAGAAGATTGGGACGCATATTCAAAATTCAATGCTAGAGTTGGTAGCAAGATACAAATTATAGGTGATGATCTGTATGTAACAAACGTAAAGAGACTCCAAAAGGGTATAGAATTAAAAGCAACAAATTCAATATTAATTAAACTTAATCAAATAGGTTCTGTTACTGAAACACTGAATACAATAGAAATGGCCAAAACAAATAATATGACAAATGTTATATCCCATAGATCAGGAGAAACAGAAGATACATTTATTGCTGATCTTGCAGTTGCAACAAATGCAGGAATGATCAAAACTGGTTCTCTTTCAAGAAGTGAAAGGATAGCAAAATACAATCAACTATTAAGAATTGAAGAGGAACTTGGAGATGCGGCAGAGTATAAAGGACTTGATGCTTTTTATTCGATAAAGAGATAAAAATATGTAATAATAGGGTGTAAACTAGTAAAGGCCGTCTTTTAAGACGGCCTTTATAATTTTCTGACTGCGTCAAATTTTTCCTGATCAGCAACATGTAAATAAATGCTTGTAGTACTTAGATTTGTATGCCCAAGGAGTTCTTGTACGATCTTTACACTTACTCCTTTTCTTATTAAATGTGTTGCATATGAATGTCTCAAAGTATGAGGATGAACATCCTTTTTTATATTTGCTCTTTTTACTCCTTCTTTAACCCATCTGAAAACTGTTGAAGGATGAACATGTTTTCTACCATTTTCAAATACAAATATTTTAGGTTCGAATGTATCGATATATTTATGTAATAAAGGCATTACTTTTTCAGGAAGAGGTACCAGTCTGTCTTTTCTACCTTTTCCCATTTCTACTCTTAAAAAAGGTGGCAAAAATGAAATATCTGAAACTCTTAAATTACACAATTCGCCTATACGGAGTCCTCCATAGTACAAAAGAGAAATAGCGGTTCTTTGTCTGAGTTCATTTTCTTCATCGAAAGAATTAATTAAATTCTTAATTTCTTCTTCGGTTAAAAAATCTGGGATTTTTCTTCTTATCCTTGGATGTTTAATTCTTTCCATTGGATTAAATGAAATTGTACCTGATAATTCTAGATAATTAAAAAATGTTGAAAGACTGGAAATATATCTAGAAATTGTTGTTTCTCTTGGACTAATACCAAGTAACTTTCCTTTTGATAAGGCTTTTAAAAACTCTTCTACATCTTTTCTAGATATACTTTTAACATCTTTATTTAAGAAATAAAGAAGTTTTTTAACATCTTTAAGGTAAGCTTTTACAGTGTTATCAGAATGTCTTCTAACATGTTCAAGATAGTCTTTGAAATTTTCAAGTAATTCTTCCATAGTTATCACCTTAGTATTTTTTTTAGATACTTGCCTGTTATTGAATTTCTTGAATTTGCAATTTCTTCTGGTGTGCCTTTAGCTACGATATACCCGCCGTCTTCACCGCCAACAGGACCTAAGTCAATTATATAATCTGCTGTTTTAATTATATCTAGATTATGCTCAATTACGATTACAGTGTTTCCTTTATCAACTAACCTATTCAAGACATCAATAAGTTTTTTAACGTCTTCAAAATGAAGTCCTACTGTTGGTTCATCAAGAATGTATACAGTATTTCCAGTTGAACGTTTTTTCAATTCTGAAGCAAGTTTTACTCGCTGTGCTTCACCACCCGATAAAGTAGTTGCTGGTTGGCCTAGTTTAATATAACCTAAACCAACATCAGATAGAACTTGAAGAGTTGATTTAATGGAAGGAATGTTATAAAAGAATTCAAGAGCTTCATCCACAGTCATTTTAAGTATATCAGAAATATTTTTATTTTTATATGTTACTTCCAGAGTCTCAGAGTTGTATCTTTTACCTTTACAAACTTCGCATTCAACGTATACATCTGGAAGGAATAGCATTTCCACTTTTATTATACCTTGTCCCTGACAATGTTCGCATCTACCACCTTTTACATTGAAGCTAAATCTTCCAGGAGTATAACCTCGAGCTCTTGCTTCTGGAGTCATAGCGAAGAGTTTTCTTATTTCGTCAAACACTTTTGTATATGTAGCTGGGTTACTTCTTGGAGTTCTTCCTATCGGTGATTGATCAATTGCGATAACTTTATCAATGTATTCTGTACCTTCTATGGTGTCGTATTCCCCTTCAGACATATTTGATTTATGTAGTTTATTCATGAGAGCAGGAAACAGAGTATCAATTATAAGAGAGCTTTTTCCGGAACCAGACACACCTGTTATACAAATAAAAGTTCCAAGCGGAAAAGAAACATCTAAATTTTTTAAGTTATTATGTCTGGCCCCTTTTAATACAAGATATTTGCCGTTTCCCTTTCTTCTAAATTTTGGGATCTCAATTTTCTTAATTCCTTTAAGGTATTGAGCAGTAATTGATGTAGATAATACTTCGTCGATTTTTGATATTGGACCTTGATAAATAATTTTACCACCATTGATACCTGCTGCTGGTCCTATATCAACAATATAATCGGCATTTCTAATTACATCTTCATCATGCTCAACAACAATAACTGTGTTCCCCAAGTCTCTAAGTCTTTTAAGTGTTTTTATTAATCTTTCGTTATCACTTTGATGAAGACCGACTGTTGGTTCATCTAAAACGTAGGTGACGCCCGTAAGGCCTGAACCTATTTGAGTAGCTAGCCTAATTCTTTGTGCTTCACCTCCGGATAAAGTTTTAACATTTCGTGATAAGGTTAAGTAACCTAAACCAACTTCGTTTAAAAATTGAAGTCTTTTTTCAAGTTCATCGAGAAGTTCCTTAACAATTTTTAGCTTTTTTTGTGAAAGAGTCATTTTTAAATTTTTAATGAATTCAAGTTCTTTAGAAATTGGAAGATTTGTAAAATCCATTATATTTATACCATTTATCTTAACTGATAAAGCTTCTTTACGAAGTCTCTGACCGTGACATTCATGGCATTCCTTTTCCACAAAAAATTTATCTACAAGCCATTGTCTAGAATCTTCCGATGTATATTCATCATATCTTTGTCTTAAAATTTCGACTAAACCATCAAAAAAAGAAGTTCCATATAAAATAGCTTCTTGTGTTTCTTCAGGAAGATCTTTAAAAGGACTGTTAAAATCTCCACCGTAAGTATTTAGAATTCTTACGATTCTTCTAGGAATCCATCCATTTTCTTTATGCCCAATTTTAATTGCTTCCAATACAGGTTTATCGTAGTCAATTACCTTTTTTTCGTCAACTTCTAAAGTAAAACCCAATCCGTGACATCTGGGACACGCACCGTATGGACTGTTAAAAGAAAAAAGTTTTGGAGTAATTTCCGGCATAGAAATGCCACAAACAGGACACATCATCTTTTCTGAATAGATTTTTTCGTTATTCTTTTCGATATCTTTAATTAATACAAATCCATTTCCTTCTTTCAAAGAAAGTTCTACTGAATCAAAAACTCTGTGTCTTATTTCTTTTTCGTCAATTAAAGTTAGTCGATCAACGATGAGATTAATGTTGTGTCTCACATTCTTATTCAAGTTTGGTACTTCTTCTAATCTAAATACTTCTCCATCAATTTCAACTCTTAAGTAACCTTTTTCCAAAAATTTTTCAAAAACCTCTTTGAAAGTTCCCTTTTTTTCAGTGGCAATGGGAGCTTCTATATAAATTCTTTTTCCTCTGAAATTTTCAAAAATATCATCTATAATTTCGTCAATACTTTTTGACTCAAGAGTTCTTCCGCACTTATAGCAGTATGGTGTACCAATTTGAGAAAATAAAACTCGTAAGTAATCATATATTTCGGTTACTGTTCCTATAGTAGAACGTGGATTGTGAGAGACACTTTTCTGATTGATGGCAATAGAAGGGGAAAGCCCTTCTATACTTTCTACATCAGGTTTTTTTAATTCTCCTATAAATTGCCTTGCGTATGATGAGAGACTTTCCAGATATCTTCGTTGTCCTTCGACATAAATGGTATCTAATGCCAAAGAACTTTTTCCGGAACCTGACATACCAGTAATAACTGTTATTTTATTTTTTGGGATTTTAACAGTTATGTTCTTTAAGTTATGTACTTTTGCACCTTTGACTATGATGTAAGCCATCTTTTCCCTCTTTATATTATGTATTTGTTAATAATAAGATACTCAATTATAATTTTAACACTTTTTTCAACGTTGTGAATATGTGTATCAATTTCAATATCGGGATTTTCCGGGGGAACGTAAATTTTATTTACGTATTCTGTAAAACTACTTAATTTGGTTAATCTTTTTTCTCTTATTTCTTCTGGACATTTTAAATAGACCTCAATGAAAGGAAAAATAGAACTATTTTTTATTCTTTCCCTCTCATCTTTTATAGGAGAAACACTCGGAATGATAGGAATAATTCCTGCATCAGCTAAAATAAAGGAAAGGATTCCCAATCTTCTTATTCTCTCCCGAATGTTTTTAATTTCAAAACCTATATCTTTGAAGAGTTCTAATGTATATTTTCCTTCAAGAATATATGAATTCAAATTTTTTACTGAAAAAAATTCATTTAGTTTTTTAGCGATAGTAGATTTTCCAGTTTTACTTTTTCCAGTGATCCAAATTATAAAGCTATTCATCGTTTACAATTTCCTCCAATTTTTTCAAACCGTTATCTATTGTAATAGAATTGTTCAAAATCAATTTTAATATGTCCATTACATTCTTATGAAATTTTACGTATTTTTTATCAAAAGGAATTGGCTGAGCTATTTTTGAGGTATATTCAAAAGTTTCCTTAAAAGGGATATTATCAGGAATATAATTATCAAAAAATTTCACGAATTTTTGAGAAAACTCATTGATAAACAATGGATTTTTTAAAAATGTTGCAAGCCAAGCAGTAAAGTAAGTATTTCCATCTTTAGTTGTAGCAAATCCTTTATAATCTTTAAAAGGTATCATAGGATAAGGTAAAGGGAGGACTTTAACATTATCACTTTTTTCTAAAATTAGAGGCATCAAAAAAGAACCTTGGAAAAGAAATCCTACGTTACCTTTTAAAAACTCTGCAATTTGAGCATCTCTATTAAGGAATTTGAAGTTAAAAAGACCGTTGTTATACCAGTTTTTAATTAACTCAATAGCTTTTTTAGTAGCTTCATCAGTTAAAACAAATTTATTATCAATCAAAGGAATTTTCCCGTATCCCATTAAAAATGTTGAAAACCAATATGCACTTATGGGATTAATGGCTACTGGTTTTATACCATTCTTTAGGAGATTTTTTGAAATTTTTTCAAAATCGTTTAAAGACCAATTAAGTTTGTCTATATTAGTAATGTTAGTATTTATATATACTACCTGAGTATCGTAGTAAAAAGGAATAAATGAGTTGTCTTTTAATATATTTAATTCTAGATAAGTTGGAAAGTCAAAAGCACTAACCATTATCACCTCTGGTAGATTAACACCAGATTTACTCATAGTTACAATTTTTGTTGAGATTTTAGGAACTTCAAGTATTTTAAAAAACAAGTGGTGTCTTGAGGAGTATTGATTTAAATATTCTTTTATAAAATCAGTACCTTCCCATGAAACCCAAATTTCCCATTCTTTTTTATTTAAAATTTCTGCATCAATTTTGATTTCTTTAACTTTTTCACCATTGTACCTGATCACACCGTCTAGGTTTTCTAAAATATCATACTTATTTCCAAGGTATTCTTTAGTGTCTGTTATTATCTTTATCTGATTTAGTTTTCTGAATGGTGGTATCAGTTCGATAATTGTGAACTTCTCTTTATCGATTTTTAAATTATACTGGTTTCCATTTAACATTATTTGGAAAGGAAATAATAGTGTTACAATGAGGGTTAATAAAATAATTACGAATTTTTTCATTAAAATACACCTCCTATAAATCTTTTAAATATGAGAATGTTATAAATTTTTTTAATATTAAGATAATTACTGACAAAACAAACAGGTTGAGAATTGAACCTGCTGCAAAATAGTTCCATTCAGGGTAATGATTGCTTATTGTTCCTACATATTCATATAATTTGATACTTACAGGATATTTGGATTCGTCAAAAAGAAGTATTAATGGTGAAATGAATGCATTAAAACTTGATAAAAAACCTAAAAGAAATATGGAAACTAGTATAGGAATACTGTTTGGTAGGAGAATCTTAGTAAAAAACTTATTCGTGGGAACTCCATCAATTTTTGATAAATAAAATATTTCTTTAGGGAAATCTCTATAGAACGAGAAGAATAACAAAGCCCCCAATGGAATTTCTCTTGAAACACTGAGGAGGACAATCGAAGATAAAGTATTTAGAATTCTAAGTTTTGCCATTATAAAAAAAATGAATACAAGCAGATGAATACCTGTAATGATTTTCAACGAGTTTAAGAATGATAGTAATTTTTCGCCATTTTTAAATCTTGCTATGTTGTATGCAAATATTGAAGAGAAAAAAGCCGTTAAAACTCCAGTTGAAATTGCAATTATAATTGAATTTTTTAATGCAATTAGAAAATTGTCTGAGATTACAAATCTAAAGTTGTTTAGTGTAAATTTTCCGTGCAGAAAAATATTGGAAGAATCTGAAAAAGCTAAAGAGAAAATAGAATATATCGAAATAAAAATTGAAAGGCTCCAAAGAATTAACAGAATGAATTCAAAAGATGATAAAAAACTTAAGCTTTTAATAGATATAAGATTAGGTTTAGTTTTAAATTGTCGGTTTTTGAATCTGTGCCAGATAAAGATTAATAATAAAATAAACAGCATTGTTAATGTTGAAATAGCACCTAATTCATTGACATTGGTTTCTGAATTGAAAAATTTATATATCAATACTTCAAGATTTGTTGTAGCACCTATAACTCCTTTTGAAGTTATTCCAAACTTTGTTGGGGCACCACCTTCAGTTAGAAGCCACGGTATTTGAAAATCTTTGAACGCATTTATAAAATTTAGAAGTAGCATAGAGTAAAATTCATTTTTAATGTTTGGAAAAACAATTTTCAAATAATATATTGTAGAGTTACTAGATTCGAGTGAAAAAGCCTCAAAATACCTTTTATTAATTTTTTCAATAACTGAATAAAAGAAAAATGATGAAAATGGAATTAAAAACCAACTAGATACTACAGTAGCAGTAAAAAAGGAATGTAGAGGATTTAAATACAAATTTATAAAGCTATTTTTTTCTAAAATAGCTCTCCATATTGGAACACCTATATAAGGAGGAATAATCCAAACGATTGTAAGAAGGAACATTAATCCTTTCCATTTATGGATCCACTTTGATACAAAAAAAGCGAAGAACGTACCAATTACCGTAACGGTAATAGAATAAACAAACGAAATAAACAGGCTTTGGTAAAAATAGGAAGCCTTTAAGATTTGAAACAAAAAAAACAACGAAAATTTACCATTAATGATAAATGTAGAAAAGATAGCAAAAATACCAGGAAATAATGTAAATGTAAAAATAAACAAACAAATAAACGCTGCTATGATCACTTTTTTTCACCAGATATGTTTTTTCGTTATGAAAAAAGAGAAAAAGCGATGAAATTAAATTTCAGACATATTTTCAAGTTGTTTAATTTGTTTTTTTAAGTTGTTGGCAAGTTCATAATTTTCAGCTTTTAACGCTAGTTTTAATCGCTGTTTCAAAAAATAAATTTGTCTAGTATTAATTTCTTTAGTCATTCTAATCCTTGAAAGTTCATCACTTTTAAATAAGATTCCCTGAATTGCAAGTGGCATAAGGGTGAGAATTCTCAGATTTTCTTCAACAAAGTCTTTTGAACCAATGTATATTTCTTCAACATACTCAATATGAGTAGCTAAAAGTTTAGTACCTGCCTTAGCATAATCAGAAGAATCAAATTTAAAAGTTTCAAGCATACATTTTTTACAAAATATTATATGTTTTTCCATACCATCAATATCAGCTTTTATAACAAAATTTGCAGGTTGACCACAGCGAGGACATTTCACAATTTCACCTCAAAAGAATTAAATTTATTCATTGCGCTGGAAATATTTCCAGCTACAATTTCTTCCAAAGCTTCTGTTGTAATTTCTAACACTTTATGTAGAATCATTAGTTCATTATTATTAAATTCGCCTAAAACAAAATTCACTAGATCAATGTTTTCTGGCTTTGGACCAATTCCAATTCTTATTCTTGGAAAATGCTCACCAATATATGCAATGATAGATTTCAAACCGTTATGCCCACCATCAGAACCCTTTTTTCTAATTCTAATTTTTCCAAGTGGTATATTTACGTCGTCATATACTACAATTATATCATCAAAATCGGATGGATTTATATAATTAAAAATTTCTCCACTTAAGTTCATGAATGTTAAAGGTTTGATTAAAAGAACATTCTTTTCAGCAATATTTATTTTCGCTTCCTCATAATTATGTTTTCTTTTCCAGTTGTTGGCTATTTTATCAAGAAACATAAAACCCACATTATGCCTTGTAAAGGCATAACGTGGGCCAGGATTACCAAGACCAACTACTAGATGTATATTATTCTTCCTCCTTTTTACCTTTTTCAATTACTTCAGGTTCAACATTTTCTTCCTCTTCAGCTGTCTCTTCGCTTTCTTCAACTTCAAGTCCTCTAGGTGCTGCTATTGTAACGATAACTTCATCTTCAGCTATCTCAGGTGTCATACCTTCAGGTAATTTAAGATCACCAACGTGAATCGAGTCACCAAGATCAAGATTAGAGACATCGATTTCTAATTTTTCAATAACTGCGGTTGGTAAAGTTTCAACTGGAAGCTCGTGATGAATAATTTCAAGTATTCCACCTTTTTCAACACCAACAGGTTTTCCAACAACTTCAATGGGTATATTAATACTCATTTTGTGTCCTTTTTCTGGAGCATAGAAATCAATATGTTTAACTTCGTCAGTTAATTTATCGTACTGAATGTTTTTAATGAAAACTTCGTGTTTGAAGACTTCTTTTTGATTTTCATCTTTTACTGTTAAAGATATAATACTGGATTCAGTAACTTCGTGAAGCAACTTAATAAGGTCAGTTTTTTTGATAGAAATTGATAGTGGTTCGATATCGGGTCCATAAACGACCCCAGGAACAAATCCTTGTTTTCTCAACCTTCTAACTGCCCTTTTCTTTCCTACAATAGATCTAACAAGGGCTTCAAGCCTATGTTCCATAGTTATACCTCCTTTTTTTCTATTTTATGGGTTTATTTTTTCCATTATTGTCTAAACAAAATACTTACTGAAAGATTTTTTCTAACCCTCATAATGGCTTCACCAAGAAGTGGAGCAAGTGAAACAACTTTGAATTTTTCGGGTAAATTTTCGTGATAAATCGAGTCGGAAATATATATTTTCTCTATTTCAGAGTTTTCAATTCTTTCTACAGCATTATCAGAAAGAACAGGGTGAGTAATACAAGCAATTACTTTTAGTGCACCTTTTTCTTTTAGTGCTGCTGCAGCACTAACTAACGATCTAGCTGTATCTACAATATCATCAACTATAATTGCAGTTTTTCCTTCAACTTCACCTATGATATTTAAAATTTCAGCAACGTTATCTTTTGGCCTTCTTTTATCTAAGATAGCTAAAGGTCCTCCGAGTCTTTCAGCAAATTGCCTTGCTCTTTTAACACCACCAACATCTGGTGAAACTATAACAAAATTCTTATCTGTAGTTATTTTATCTTCTTTTAACGTTTTTGTGAATATTGGAAAAGAAAGAAGGTTATCTAAAGGAATATCAAAAAATCCTTGAATCTGTTCTGAATGTAAATCTACGGTCATAACGCGAGTAGCTCCCGCAATTGTTAACAAATTTGCTACAAGCTTAGCGGTAATTGGATCTCTACCTTTTGCTTTTCTATCTTGTCTTGCATATCCGTAATATGGTATAACAACTGCTATACTATTTGCCGAGGCTCTTTTAAGAGCATCAATCATTATTAAAAGTTCCATTAAATTTTCATTTACTGGTGGGCAGGTTGGTTGAATGATAAATGTATCATGTCCTCTAACAGTTTCACCAATTTTAACATTTATTTCTCCATCGGCAAACCTACCAATTTCACAATCTGATAGTCTAGTCCCTATATAGTCGGCAACTTTAGTTGCAAGACTTCTATTTGCATTTCCAGAAAATATTTTCATTTCATTTTTTGGAATCTGCATTTTTATTTTCCTCCCTTTTAGTCTTAACCCAGCCTTCTTTGTTAATTTGACGTGCTCTTCCAAGAGCTAATGTATCTTCTGGAACATTATTGGTAATAACTGAACCCGCACCAATTATTGAATTCTTCCCAATTTTTACTGGAGCTACCAAAGAACTATTGCTGCCTATAAAAGCATTATCATCGATAAATGTTGGATGTTTGTTTTTACCGTCATAATTACAAGTAATTGTCCCAGCTCCAATATTAACATTATTTCCAATGGTTGCATCACCTAAATATGTTAAATGTTGTGCTTTACTATTAGTTCCTACAATTGATTTTTTTGTTTCTACGAAGTTTCCTATCTTTACATTTTCTTTTAAGTGTGTTCCTTCTCTTAATCTTGAAAATGGCCCGACTGATACGTTATCTTCAATTGTAGCTTTTTCAACTTCAGAACGAATTATTTTTACGTTATTACCTATCTTAGAATCTTTAATACGAGTCATTGGTCCAATTATACAATCTTCTCCTATCACAGTTTCGCCTTCAATAAAGGTAAATGGGTAGATTATACTATCCTTTCCAATTTTAACAGTTGCGTCTATATAAACATTCTCAGGATCAATTATCCTTACCCCTTCAAGCATTAATTTAGTATTTATTCTTCTTCTCATTTCTTTTTCTAGTAGTGCAAGTTGGAACTTATCGTTGATACCAGTAACTTCCAAAATGTCTTCAACCAAAACAGTAGATACTTTATTTGAAAAAGATATTATATCAGTTAAATAATACTCTTCTTGAGCGTTTTTGTTGTTAAGATTAGCTAAATTTTTCTTTATAAATTCTCCTTTAAAAATGTATATCCCAGTATTTATCTCTTTTATCCTTTTAATTTCATCATTTGCATCTTTTTCTTCTACAATTCTAATTTTATTACCTTCTCTAATTATCCTACCATAGCCAGAAGGATTTTCCAATATAGCAGTTAAAATGGTAACATCATTATTTTTAATTTCGTGTTCATTTTTAAGTTTTTCTAAAGTTTCAACAGTTATAAATGGAACATCTCCGTATAAGATAAGTAAGTCATCATTTTCATCTATAAAATCTTTTGCACACATAACAGCGTGTCCTGTTCCAAGTTGTTCATTTTGAATAAATATTTCTACATTGTTTAAAATGACTTTTTTAACTTCTTCATATTTGTAACCTAATACAACTCCCACTTTTCCGAGATTCTTAGCAGTTTCTATTACCCAGTTAATCATGGGTTTTCCAAGTACATTGTGAACAACTTTTGGATATTTAGATTTCATTCTTTTTCCTAATCCCGCCGCCAGTATTAGAATTTTCAATGTTACTCCCCCTTTTCCTAAATTCCCTTAAAAAAATAGGAATAATCATTAATCCAAAAAAATATCCTATGTTTCCATATTTAATTGTTCCAATATAGGATATACCCAGACCAAGTAATCCAAAGAATGGAATACTCCAATATACCTTTTTTAGTAGATCGTATAAAATGGAGGCAAATGAAGCATAGAACAAAAAATTAAGCCCCTTAGGTTCATAACCGCGAAGTCTTGATAAAATTACAAGAGCCATCATTAATATAAAAGTTAAGCTTAAAAAATTTTGCATTTTAATATTTTCTTTCAATAAATAGTATACACCAATTATAATTAATAATAAAAACCAAAATGATTTAGTAAAAACATAAAGAACAATAGAGGTTGCAATAGTTAAAAGTAAAAAACTCATGAAGGCACCTCCAATTATGAAAGGGCCCCTAAGGGCCCTTAATCTAAAAGATTTATTTTTTATTTTTAATCGTTGCTTGTGCTGCAGCAATTCTTGCTACAGGTACCCTATAAGGAGAACAACTTACATAATCAAGCCCTGCTGCATCGAAGAAAAGAATTGATCTAGGATCTCCACCATGTTCGCCACAAACTCCAACTTTGAGGTCGTTCCTTGCAGCCTTTCCTTTTTCTGTTCCCATTTTAACTAATTGACCTACGCCATCCCAATCCAAACTCTTGAAAGGATCATGTTCGAGAATACCTTTTTCGAGATATTCTGGCAAGAATTTTCCAACATCGTCGCGGCTAAATCCAAATGTCATTTGTGTAAGATCATTTGTTCCAAAGCTAAAGAATTCGGCTTCTTGAGCAATTTGATCTGCTGTTATAGCAGCTCTTGGAATTTCAATCATTGTACCTACCTTATATTTAAGATCTACACCTTCTTCTTTTATAAGAGCATCTGCTGTTTCTGTAACAACCTTTTTCACGTATTTTAATTCATTAATATGACCAACAAGAGGAATCATGATTTCTGGAATAACTTCTATGTTTTCCTCTTTTTTCAATTCAATAGCTGCTCCAATTATTGCTTTTGTTTGCATAACAGCAATTTCAGGGTAAGTGATAGTAAGCCTACAACCTCTATGACCAAGCATTGGGTTGAGTTCGTGTAGTTGTTCAACAACAGACTTTAGCTCTTCAACAGTGATACCTGTTTGTTCTGCAACTTCTTTCATTTGTTCTTCATCATTTGGCAAGAATTCATGTAAAGGTGGATCTATAAGTCTTATTGTAACAGGAAGTCCTTTCATTATTCTAAATAGACCTTTGAAATCTTCTTTTTGAAGTGGAAGAAGTTCTGCAAGAGCAGCTTCTCTTTGTTCCTTTGTCTTTGCAACGATCATTCTTCTAACTTTTGGTATTCTGTCTTTTTCAAAGAACATATGTTCGGTTCTACAAAGGCCTATTCCTTCTGCGCCAAATTCTCTTGCTACTTTAGCATCTCTTGGAACATCTGCATTAGTTCTAACACCGAGCCTTCTAATTTCATCAGCCCAGTTTAAAAGTTCAGCAACAGGTCCTTCAAGTCCCTGAGGTTTAACTGTTGTTATTTTTCCAAGGTATACGTTTCCAGTTAAACCATCTATAGAAATCCAATCTCCCTCTTTTACTACAACATCATTTACTCTGAATTCTAATTTTTCCTCATCAACGACAATTTCCTCAGCACCAACTATTGCTGGTTTACCCATGCCTCTTGCAACGACTGCAGCATGGGATGTCATTCCGCCTCTTGCGGTAAGTATACCTTCAGCTGCGTTCATTCCACCAACATCTTCAGGGCTTGTTTCAGGTCTTACAAGAATAACTTTTTCACCTTTTCCCGCCATTTCTTCCGCTTTGTGAGCATCAAAATATACTTTACCAGTTGCAGCGCCAGGAGAAGCTGGAAGACCTTTTGCGACAACTTTTGCATTTTTAATTTCATTTTCATCAAATTTTGCATGGAGAACTCTTTCTACGTCTTCAGGTCTTACTCTCATTACTGCTGTTTCTTTATCTATAAGGCCTTCATGTACAAGATCAACCGCTATTTTAATTGCAGCTTGGCTTGTTCTTTTTCCATTTCTCGTTTGAAGGATGTAGAGTTTTCCCTTTTCAATGGTGAATTCTATATCCTGCATGTCTTTATAATGCTTTTCAAGTCTTTCCATAATAGAAATAAGCTCGTTATAAACACTTTCATTAATTTTTCTAAGTTCATCTAGTGGGACAGGAGTTCTTATACCTGCAACAACGTCTTCACCTTGTGCATTTTGTAGAAATTCTCCGTAAGGTTTCTTCTCGCCAGTGTTTGGATCTCTTGTAAAACAGACGCCTGTACCACTGTCGTCTCCCATATTTCCAAATACCATTGTAACTATGTTGACTGCTGTACCTAATAATTCACCTTCCTTAATGTTGTTTATTTGTCTATATTTTATTGCTCTTTCATTCATCCAAGAACCAAATACTGCATCAATTGCGGCCCATAGTTGTTTGTATGTGTCTTGTGGGAATTCTTTCCCAAATTTTTTGTATATTTCCTTATAATCTTCAACTAATGCTTTGAGATCTTCGGCATCAAGTTCGACATCTAACTTTACACCTTTTGCTTGCTTTCTTGCCTCCAATGCTTTTTCGAACTCTGCGTGGGATATTCCAAGAGCGGTATCTCCGAACATCTGTAGAAATCTTCTGTATGCATCATATGCAAATCTTTCATTATTTGTAAGTTTTGCGAGCCCTTTAACTGTTTCGTCATTTAATCCAAGGTTTAAAATTGTATCCATCATTCCAGGCATTGAAACAGCAGCTCCAGATCTAACTGAAACAAGCAATGGTCTTTCAGGATCTCCTAATTTTTTCCCAGTGACCTCTTCTAATCTTTTTAATGCATTATCAACCTGTTCTTTTAAATCGTCTGGATAGGTTTTCCCATGATCATAATAATATTTACAAACTTCAGTAGAAATGGTAAAACCTGGTGGAACTGGTATACCTAAGTTAGTCATTTCGGCAAGATTAGCACCTTTACCACCGAGTAATTCCTTCATATCGGCGCGTCCTTCAGCTTTGCCGTTAGCAAAAAAGTAGACCCATTTCTTCAACATTTTCACACCTCCTTGTGGTTTTAAATAAGTCCGTTATTATTTTATCATAATATGTTGTTAGGAACGGTTAATAATTGATAATTGTAGTTTTCTATTTTGTAACAAATGGATAGTTTTGTTATGGAGGATTTTTAATATCAAAAATCTATACAACAAGCTTAAGATATTTTTACAATAATGTTAAACAATGTCATTTGGAATGAAAATCATATACAAAAAGAGTTATAATAATAACATAAATTATTTTAATATGGAGGAATGACCAAATGCAAAAAGAACTAAATTTAAACAAAGTAGTAAGTTTGTTTGTGTTTTTAGTATTATTTTATTATCTGATAACGATCTTGGGGCGAGGAAATGTTTTTAATCTTTATTTGATTATTTCATTAATGCATTTTTTAGCTTTTTTTGCTACTTTTATTGTTATGAGTGTTGTTTTACGAGAAATAAAACCAAAAGGAATTGTTATTTTCGGATATTTTATTCTTTTGTCTGGAATTTTTAATTTAATCCATGCCTTATTTTTCCCTGACGGACCTTTTGCAAAAGCAGAAGGTTATAATCTGAAATATTTTATGATTTCACGACTCTTAATTTTTTTCGGAGTGATTTTAAATATACTAATGAAATATAAAAAAATAAGAAACATAAGAAAAAGTTTGTTAGCGGTGGGTTTGTTTTTAATTGTACTAATTTTTTTACCAAGTGGGTTTTATTTTTCTGGGAATGTAACGGGTTTGACTATGTTTATCGAATTTTTATTTATTGTTGGATTATCAACGAGTAGTTTTTTTTACTATAAGGAATCGAAATTATTCTTCTATTCTCTAATATTATTTTCATTAGGACAAGTTTTTTTTATTTATTCTGTTAATAAATATAATTTATTTTTTGAGTTAAGTCATCTTTTTAATTTTTTGGCAACTCTATTTTTAATGTTTTCGGTAATTAATAAATATATTTTTCCATCTTTAAAACAAATAGAGTTATTATCTAAAAAATTCGGTATAGATGATATTAATAAAATTTATAAAAATATAAGATTGAATTTTTTAATAACTGTAGGTACACGAGAAGTTTTTGAACTAATTATGAAATTAAAAGATAAATCAGATGTAGTTAAAGTGTTTGAATTGATTAAAGAAAAAATTTATAATTATACAAAGGAAATACCATCGTTTGTAGTAATGTATAAAGATAGAATGATTTATTATTCTTCGGATAATTTGTTGAGTGATGAAGATAATTACTTAAATTGGGAAAGTGTAAAGTTGGGCAATTTTTCAGTTTATATTAAGTCGTTAATTTCAGATAGAATTCCACTTAGTCTCTTGAAAGCTATTGAGATAATATTGTATACTCTTCAGATTCAATTAAATTATTTAGAAAACCTCGAAAAGCTCGAGGAAATTAATGAAACATTAATAGAAGCCCAGAAATTTAAGGAAAATTTTATTAGGGCATTTTCTCATGAATTAAAAACTCCTTTAAGTATAATAATGGGGAATGTTCAACTAATGAAAAAAGGAATTTTTGGAAATTTAGATCACGTACAAAGCACACTTGATGAAATTTTAGTGGCATCAAAACAAATGAAAGATTTGATAGGTAATCTCTTGAATTATTCAAGGATTCAAGAAGGTAAAATGAGATTGAATATGCAAAAATTGGATGTAGAAGAATTGGAGCCGTTAATAAAGGAATATGAAAGTATTGCAGTCAAGAAAGGTTTAGATTTCAAGTTTGAATTTAAAGGTGAAAATAGTTTTTCAGGAGATTTTCATGTAATTTTTTCTATTCTTTCAAATCTACTAAATAATGCTGTGAAATACACTGAGAAAGGTAAAATAGAGGGAGTATTTAGTATAAATGAGGAAGAATTAATTATCAAAATTTGTGATACTGGTAAAGGGATAGATGAAAAAGAAAGAGAAAGAATCTTTAAACCATTTGTTGGTAACGTCTTAAACAAATCAAGTACAGGATTAGGCTTATCAATCGTGAAAGAATTTGTTGAGAAATTGAACGGTAAGATAGAAATTGATAGTAAACCTTCTAAAGGATCTTGCTTTATTGTAAAAATTCCAAGATTTGTTGAACCCAAGGTTGATGTTCAAGAAAAAAGCGTAGATATACTAATTATAGAACCACATAAAGGTATAAGGAAATTATTGAAAAAAATGTTCAAAGAATATAGGATAGAAGATGCAAATAATGCTTCTGAAGGTTACAAAAAAGCATTGTTGTATGTTCCAAAGGTAATTGTTTTATCCGTTAATCTTCCTGAAATAGATGGAATCAGTTTAGCTGAGAGATTAGAAAAAGAACTTGTACTAAAAGAGACCAAATTTGTGTTTTTTACTGGCGCACGCTTATCTTTACCAAACAGGTTTAATAAAGTTGGAGTTCAGAAATGTGAAGATATAGAAATCTTAAAGGAGAAGATTGATAGTTTAATTAAAGATAGGGTTCTATTAATATATGATAAGATAAATATTTCAAAAGGATTATTGGAGAGCCTTTTGGAAAAATTACAGTTGAAAAGAGATAAAATAATTGAGAAAGATATTAAGGAAATAAAACTTTCTGATTACTTTGAAACAGAAACAGTAATTATTATATTAGAAAATATAGAGAAGTTGACCAGCTTAAAATTGTTAATTGAAAAGTATAATTTGACGTTGAAGATAGTAACAATTGTGATTTATAAAGAGGGTGAACAAAATGAAGAAAGTTTTGATAGTTGATGATGAAAAACAAATTAGAAAAATTTTGAAATTATATTTAGAAAGTAAGGATTTTGAAGTTAGAGAGGCTGGCGATGGTAAAGAGGCGCTGGAAGTATTGGAGAATGAATCAATAGATGTTGTATTTATGGACATACAAATGCCTCATCTTAATGGTATAGAAGCGGTTAATGAAATAAAAAAAAGAAAACTCTCAACTATTATAATAGCGTTAACTGCATTTACTGACCAAGATATTATGAAAAAAGCGGCTAAAGTCGGATTTGACATGTTTATTTCAAGACCAATTGATTTTGATGAAATAGATGACAAATTAAAAGATATTTTAGAATATAAAGATTTTTATAAAGAAAAGCATTCTTTTTATACAGTTTATTCAGAAGCATTTTCAGAAATTTCATCTAAATTAAATTTTCTTAAAGAAGAAAAAGATTTATTAATAATGGAAAGTATAAATTTAGTATACCATATATCCGAATATAGGGATGATGAAACACATGCCCATACTATGAGAATAGGAATTTTAAGTAGTAAATTGGCTTCAAATGCAAAGTTTGATGTAAAATACATTTCAGAAATTAGATTAGCTGCACCGTTACACGATTTAGGAAAGGTTGGTATTCCAGACAGGATTCTTTTGAAACCTGGGAAACTTGATAATACAGAATGGGAAATCATGAAACAGCATGCAGTAATTGGTTTTAATATGTTAAGAGGTACTACTAGCTCTATATTTAAGTTGGCAAGTGAAATCGCAATTAGTCATCATGAAAGATGGAACGGCAGTGGATATCCTAAAGGGTTAAAAGAAGAGGAAATACCAATATCAGGCCAGATAGTTGCAATAACTGATAGTTTTGATGCAATGGTTTCTAAAAGGCCATATAAAGAAGCTTTTCCGTATGACTTTGCTTTTGAAGAAATTGAGAAAAATGCTGGAATTTTGTACAATCCTGAGTTAGTCAAAGTCTTTCTTTCCATGAAAGATGAAATTTATTCGATGTATGAACATGGTATAGTTTAAGCGTGATAAACAAATTTATAATTTATTTTTAATTTTAAGTGTCTCCCAAAAACAGGGGAACACTTTTATTTTTGTTAAACTTTATGATATAATTTTAATACTAACAAAGTTAAACAACATTAATATTTTGGAGGTATCATATGACAAAAGAAGAATTGATGAATGTTATAGTTGAAAGAATTAGAAATTGTAAATCATGCCCTTTGTGGGAAAACAGGACCAATGTAGTACCCGGAGAAGGGAATTTAGATGCTCCTATAATGTTTGTGGGGGAAGGTCCGGGTGAAGAAGAAGATCTTTCGGGTAGACCTTTTGTTGGAAGAGCAGGCCAATTGTTGACAAAAATATTAGAGTCAGTAAACATCAAGAGAGAGGACGTTTATATAACAAATATTGTTAAATGTCGGCCACCGAACAATAGAACCCCGACAAAAGATGAGACGAAAACTTGTTCTCATTTTCTTCTTGCTCAAATTGAAATAATAAACCCCAAAATGATTGTTACACTTGGAAAAGCAGCATTAGATTTTTTTGCTGAGAAGAGTTTACCTATTACGAAAGTTAGAGGGAATGAGTTTGAGTGGAAAGCAGGGATTATAATATTTCCAATGTTTCATCCAAGTTATCTTCTTAGAAATCCTTCAAAAGCAAAAGGATCTCCAAAAGATTTAACATGGCAAGATATAAAAAGGGTTAGGAAATATTATGAACAATTCTTAAAGGAGAGGAAAGATTAATGGCTGGGAAGAAGTTAACACCTACACTTGAAAATTACCTTGTTACAATTTATAAATTGTCGAAAAAAGATGGCATCACCAGGGTTTCAGATGTTGCAAAGTCCAAGGATGTTAGTTATCCAAGTGTAACAACGGCTGTGAAAAAACTTGTAGACCTAGGTTATATTGAACATGAGAGATACGGTTTTATCAAACTTACACGAAAAGGCAGAAGATTAGCTATAACCATACATAATGGTGAGATGAGAGTAAAGTATTTTTTTATGTATGTAATTGGTTTCCCTGAAAACAGGGCTCAACAAATTGCTGAAATGATGATATATGGTCTTGATCATGAAACGAGAAAACAGTTGAGAAGGTTTTATGCCTTAATGATAGATTTTGATGAAAGTAAAACTCAAAAATTAATTAAGTTTCTAAAAGAACAACGTGAAAAATTGGGGGTAAAAAATGTTCCAAAGGAAGCATTGAAACTAAAGATTAGATTAAAGGAGGATGACTGATGAAAGCACTGGTCACTGGTGGAGCTGGCTTTATTGGTTCTCATCTTGTTGATAGATTAATTGAACTGGGGTTAGAAGTAGTTGTTGTTGATAATTTAAGTAAAGGAAAGAAAGAAAATGTTAATAAGAATGCTCAACTTATTGTTACAGATATTAGGGATGAAAAAAGTATTGAGAATATTTTCAAAGAATATAGTTTTGATTATGTTTTTCATTTGGCAGCTCAAGCAAGTGTTTCAGCTTCTGTGAAAAATCCAGTTGAAGATGCAGATATAAACATAGTTGGTAGTCTAATTTTAATAAAAAATTCAATAAAATATGGAGTGAAAAAGTTAATTTTCTCTTCAACTGGTGGAGCAATTTATGGGGAAGAAGTTGATGTTTTTCCTACCCCGGAAACTATTTGTCCGTTTCCTATATCACCATACGGAATTGCAAAACTTTCTGTGGAGCACTATTTAAGATTTGCTAAAAAAGAATTTGGATTAAATTACACAGTATTAAGATATGCTAATGTTTATGGCCCCAGGCAAGATCCTTATGGAGAGGCGGGAGTTGTAGCTATCTTTACCTCAAGGATGATTAATGGTGAAGATGTAATAATAAATGGTGATGGAGAATATGTAAGAGATTATATTTATGTTTCTGATGTTGTAGATGCAAATTTGAGGGCGATGAAAAAAGGAGACGGTCTTGAAATAAACATAGGTACTTCTCGGGGAACAACTGTGAACCAGCTATTCAGTTATTTGAAGAAAATTACTGGTTATGATAAAGAACCAATATATGGCCCCCCGAGAAAAGGAGATATAAGGATGAGCTTGTTGTGTTATACAAGAGCGAATGAAGAGTTAAAGTGGAAACCAAAAATTGAGTTGGAAAAGGGGTTGAGGCTTACAGTTGAATGGTTTAAACGAAATTTTAAGGCCAAAGACGTTTGAAGATATTGTTGGACAAGAACACATTCTTGGAAAAGGAGCATTTTTAAGGTTAGCAATTGAAAACAGGAAGATATATTCAATGATATTTTATGGCCCACCTGGATGTGGAAAAAGTTCGACCATGGAACTCATTAACACATATACTGATTATGAGGTTTATCATTTTAATGGGGCGTTTGCTTCAGTTAAAGAGATAAAAAAAATACTTGAATACGCTAAAAAAGTCAAAGAAATCAAAAAGATACTTTTGTTTGTTGACGAAATCCATAGATTTAATAAGAAACAACAAGATATTTTTTTGCCAGGTATCGAGGCGGGTGATTATGTATTAATTGGGGCAACGACGGAAAATCCTTACAAAATGATTAACGAAGCACTTCTTTCGAGAGTAAGGATAATTGCATTCAAAAAGTTAAGTAAAGAAAATATAGTAACTTTATTAAGAAAAGCAAGTGAAATCCAAAAAATTTCTTTGACAGATGAAGCAGAAGAATTTGTCTCAAAGGTTTCAAATGGTGATGCAAGGTTTGCAATAAATTTATACGAAGTTCTTAGTTTTATTGCAAAGTCCGAGGGAAAAAATACAATAGATAAAAGTATTTTAGAGCTTTATTCTGGAGAAGAAAAATATGTATTTAATGAAAAAGAACATTATAATCTTGCTTCTGCATTTATAAAAAGCATTAGAGGAAGTGATCCAGATGCTGCGTTATATTACCTGGCAAGAATGCTAGAAGAAGGAGAAGATCCAAGATTTATTGCTAGAAGACTGATTATTTTAGCAAGTGAAGATATAGGTCTTGCGGATCCAATGGCTTTAGTTATTGCTGCTTCTACAGCTTATGCTGTTGAATATGTAGGGCTTCCAGAATGTGTGTTAAATTTATCTGAATGTGTTATATATCTTTCTACTGCACCAAAAAGTAATTCTGCTACAGTTGCTATAGGCAAAGCAAGAGAGATAGCAAAAGAAACGAAAGATATAAAAGTTCCAAGACATTTATTGAATTTTCCAGGGAGTGGTTATATTTATCCGCATGATTATGGAGGATTTGTTAGAAAAAGTTACCTTCCAAAAGAACTATCTGATAAAATTTTTTACTTTCCAAAATCAATTGGTAAAGAAAAAAGAATAAAAGAAATTGTAGAAACTCTCTGGAAAGGAGTTAAAGATTATGGAAGTGTTATTAAGACTGAAAGTAAAAAATACGATGATTGAAATAGTCAAAGGTGATATTACGAAAGAAAACACAGAAGTTATAGTGAACGCTGCTAATTCACATCTAAAACATGGGGGAGGAGTTGCGGGTGCAATAGTAAGAGTTGGTGGGAAAATAATTCAAAAAGAGAGTGATGAATATGTGAGGAAAAATGGAGTAGTGGACGTTGGAAACGTAGCAGTTACTGGAGCAGGAAATTTGAAAGCGAAATATATAATACACGCTGTTGGTCCCATCTGGCGTGGAGGAAATCACAACGAAGAAGAATTATTAAGAAAAGTTGTTAGAAATGTTTTAAAAAAAGCTTCTGAATTAGGTGCAAGTTCAGTCTCTATTCCTGCAATTAGTAGCGGAATTTTCGGATTTCCAAAGAAATTGTGTGCCATAATATTTGCAGAAGAAATAGAACAATTTTTAAAAAATAATGAAACTTCCCTGAGTTTAATAAGAATTGTAAACATTGATGAACTTACTTCCAAAATTTTTCATGAAGTTTTCGATGATAAATTTACAGAGGAAAAATCATGAGAAATTTTTGGGGATTATCAAAAGCATTCTTTTTAGAATCTTTTAGAAATAGGTTTTCTTTTTTCTTTAACATTTTACTTCCGATGGTGTTTTTTCTTTTGTTTGGATTAGTTTTCAGTGAATCTACTGATTATTTGTTTGCTTATTATTCAGATACTGACATTTCAATAAAAGGTGTTAGATATACTAATAAAGATTTATTGATAAAAAGTAAAAACAATTATCATGCAGTTGCAATTATTGAAAACAATAAAGTTATTGTTTTTAAAAATTCTGATGGGTATGCTGTTGATAGTTGGATCAATGGTATCAAAATAGAACTTGAGAGAAAAATAAATAATGTTACTCAGATAATAAATGTTAAAAGTGAAAAAGTCGATTCTTTTTTCTTTTCTAATATTGAATATATTTTTACCGGTACTCTTGCATTGTCTATAATGTCAATAGGTATGTTTGGCGCAATAAATTTATTTTCGAAAAGTAGAAATAATGGTACGATTAGAAAATTTAAAACCCTTCCTCTTTCACCTCACACATTTGTTTTTTCTTTTTCCTTTTCGCAATTTTTAATAAGTTTTATTTCAATATTACTTATTAGAGCTATTTCGATTTTTTTGTTTTCATTTGATATTAGAGAAAATCTATTTATGATTCTAATTTCTATCGTTTCTTCAAGTTTAGGTATGATAGGGTTTGGTGTTATTTTGAGTATTTTATTTCCCAAAACGGCAAGCTCTGTAGCTCAGTTTTTATATACCATTTTCATTTTTTTCTCTGGAATTTATTTTCCTATAGATTTTTTACCACCATTTTTAAAAAGTATAAGTTTTTTTACTCCAGTAAAATATGTGGTGGAGATGTTTAAATATTCTTACGGAATAAAAGAAATAAATCATGGTTCGTTTTTAATTTATTCTTTGATAATGAGTATTTTAGGCTTTTTTTTACTTTCTTTTGGTGGGAAAATTTTGTTTTTCAAGGAAGAGTAGGTGATAATTTGGTGCTGAAAGTTAAAAATTTAAAAAAATTATATGGTCAATTTGAAGCTTTAAAAGGTATAAGTTTTGAAATAGAAAGAGGTAGTATTTTTTCGCTGTTAGGTCCAAATGGAGCAGGAAAAACGACTACTGTGGAAATATTGGAAGGATTACGAAAAAAAACGGAAGGTGAAATATATTATTTTGGTAAAAAAACGGAATTTGTATCAAGAGAGATAAAAGAGAAAATAGGAGTGTGTTTGCAAAAAACTGAACTTTTTAAAGAACTTACTGTAATTGAGACTTTAAAGTTATTTAGAGGTTTTTATAAAAGAGGCTTTGAGCCAGAAGCAATTTTGAACTTAGTTGGTTTGAAAGAAAAGGCAAAAAGTAGGGTAAAAAATTTATCAGGTGGACAGTATCAAAGGTTAGTTTTAGGACTTTCATTTATAAATGACCCAGAGTTAATTTTCCTTGATGAGCCTACAACCGGCCTTGATCCACAATCGAGAAGACACGTGTGGGAAATAATACGGAATTTTAAAAATCAAGGAAAAACTATTTTTTTGACGACTCATTATATGGAAGAAGCAGAAAAACTAGCTGATATAGTTTGTATCATAGACAACGGTGAGATTATTGAATCAGGTTCACCACAAAACCTTATAGAAAAATCTAATTTAAATGTAATAGTAGAAGTTCCTAAAAACGAGAAGACTAGGCATTTGGGGAAAATTTTTAACAATAAAGTTATTATAGAAACAAAAGATGTGAGAAAAACAATTCAAGAGATTCTAAAAGTTGGAATAGAAAATTTTATTGTTCGACATCCTACATTGGAAGATGTATTTTTAAGATTAACCGGAAAAGGATTGAGGGATTGAGTGTATGATAAAGTATTTGTTAAAATTGGAAATTTTAAGATCTAAAGAAGCAACTTTTTGGTTTATTATTTTTCCAATACTCCTCACTTTCATATTATCTTCCATTTTTGGAGAAATGGATAGAAATATAAGATTTAAAGTGGGTGTTATGGGGAATAGCACATTACTTGAAAATTTATTTGATGAACTTAGAGAAACAAAACAGTTTGAGATAAAACAGGTTCAAAATATTGATAAACTTTTAACTGGAGAATTAGACATAATTGTTAAAATTCCTAAAGATTTTGATTTTAAATTTCACAAAGCATTTTTACTTTCAAAAACTACTTTATTCAAACCTATTAATTTGATAATTTACTATGTTTCCAATCGCGATGATTCTACAATAGCAAGAGATATATTTTATAATATTTTTTCTACCTTCGATATTGAATTTTATAAAAGAACGAATAATTGGAATGAAGTAAGTATAAAAGTAATTAAAAAAACAAAAGGTGATATCAGTTATTATGAATTTTTATTTCCTTCAATTATCGTTATGATAATAATGTCAGTTGCATTTTTTGGGTATACCAATGGTATAACAAATTTTAAAAGACAAGGAATATTAAAAAAAATTGCAAGTACTCCGTATTCTTTAAAAAGGTTTTATTTTTCTTATACATTGGTTTCAATAGTTCAAATCTTTTTTTCACTTGTTATTTTCTTTATTTTCGAAAGTGTTGTTTATCACATAAATGTATTTGATAATTTCAGCAATACTCTTTTTTACACTTCGTTAGGAACAACAGTTTTTCTTTCTATTGGTTATTTTTTAGCCAATGTAATAAAAAATCCTGAGACAAATGTAGTTTTGGGAAATATTCTATTTCAAGTGTTCATGTTTGCAGGAGGATTTTATTTTGATGTTAAAAATATAAAAATAATTGGACAGATTTCGAAGTATATTCCCTCAACTTATATTGTCGATGGTATAAGGAAATCTTTTGATTATTCGCAATATGGTGACCATTTGACAATACCTGTATTATGGATTACAATTTTTTTATTTTTTTCTTTGATTTTTGGGGTTAAAGAAAATGAGAAAATTTAAATTTCGATATCATATTTTACATGAGTTTTTTCATCTTCTATTGCTTTCTTAGCTAATTTATCTGCAAGATCGTTAAATCTTTCTCCTGTGTGTGCTTTTACTTTTGTAAACGTTACATTTATAATTTTTGAGTACTTATCATATAAATTTTTATATTTTTTTGTCAATTCGGTTTTAGGTTTCCATCTTCCTACACTCCACATTTCAATTCCAGTATAATCGTAAAATATCTCAAGGTTATTTATCGTTTCATTTTTTGCATATTCAAGTGCTAAAAGTGTAGCAACAATTTCACCTGTTACATTTCTGTGCTTTGCATATTTTGTGATGAATTTGTAATATTTTTCAATTCCACCTGTTTTAACTATGACTAGACCTGCTCCTATTTTTCCGGAACTTTTGTAACTACCATCAACGTAAGCCTTAGTTATTTCTTGGTTTATTGGAGATTTAAAATGGGAAAGAAATAAATTTGCAATTTGGTTATCAGTTGCTTGAAGGATTTTTAGTTTTGTGGGTTCGAAATATTTGTTGTAGAAAAGTTGAATCTTTAAAGAGTGATTGTTTCTTTCAATAAAGTATATTTCTTGAAAAGAGAAATGTTTTACACCAACAATTTTAAAACCAGATAATTTACTTCTGAGTTCCTCATAAATTTTTTTCAAATTTTCATTTTGAAAATCTAAATTTTTTTCAATTTTAAAATTACCAATTTTGTAATTTATATCAATCTTCGCTATTTCCAACAATTAAGAACCCCCGAGAAATGGGTGGCATATACCACCCATCAAATTTTCCATCTGCCATTTTCCATAAGAGTGATTTTTTCACCGTTTTTAAATCCGGTAACTCTCATGTTTTCATTTCCTATCATAAAATCAACATGAGTTATACTTGTATTTAACCCAATATTTTTCAATTCTTCTTCACTCATTTTCTCTCCATTTTTTATACAACTTGTGTATGCCCGGCCAAATGCAAAATGAGAAGCGGCATTTTCATCGAATAGTGTATTATAGAAAATAGTTTTCATTTGATATATTGGAGAATCAACTGAAACCAAAGCAACTTCACCTAATGAGGTGGCACCCTCGTCAGTTTCAAGAATGGTTTTCAACACTTCTTCTCCTATTTCAGCTTTATATTTTACAACCTTGCCGTTTTTGAATTCCAATTCAAACTTGTCAATTACATTTCCCGCATATACAAGTGGCAAACTATTTCTTACTATTCCTTCTATTTGTTCCCTATGTGGTGCGGTAAAAATTTCTTCAGTGGGAATATTTGGTACAAAAGTTACACCATCACTGTTTTTTTGTGACCCGGAAATCCAAATGTGATTTTTAGGAAGGCCTACTTTTAGATCTGTTCCTGGACCTTCATAATGCAGAAATTCAAATTGCATTTGGTTTAAAAAATTGGTGATTCTTTGTAATTTTTCAATATGTTCTTTCCAATTTTTTATTGGATCACCAAATATTCTTGATGCTTTTAAAATGTATTCTAAGAGTTGCTCTTTAGTGTTATTTTTATTAAAGACTTTCAAAGCCCATTTTTCAGTAGGATAAGCCACTACACACCAACTAATTTCGTTAGACATAATTCTCTTAGAAACTTCTTTCATTGCATTGTTTCTTGCCTTTTGGGCAATACCTATTCTTTTTGGGGGCACATCTTTTAAAACATCTGGATCTCCACCTGTTATACTAAGAAAACAAGCTTTTCTATTAATTAATTCTTCTGTGGCTTTTATTTCCCATTCTGGTATGTCTTTTAAGGCATCTTCCGGAGCCTTTTTGAGTTTAATTTTGTTAACAATTTCATCATTCCACTTAATATATACATTGTATGCTCCCATATCAAATGCAAGTTCTGTAATTGTTTCTACAAATTCACGAGCATCAATTGGGGCTTTTATGAAAAGGATTTGATTTTTTTGAAGATTTACCCCAATTTTAAGAGCTACCTCTGCATATTCTTTTAACATTTTATTCCTCCTCCAATATTTTGTTGATCTCATCAGCAATATCTTTCGTTATTTTTTCCTTTATTTCAAGTGCTTTCAAATTTTCATGTAATTGTTCTAGTTTAGAAACTCCTAAAATTACGCTACTTACATGTGGATTCAAGAGACACCATGCAAGTGCAAGTTGGGAGAGTTTTGCATCCAGACTGTCTGCAATTTTTTGAATTTTTTGAAGTTTTACAAATGTTTGTTCACTCAATATTCCACTTTCTTCAAGGTGTTTTTTTAAGTTAGGAAATTTTGCAAGCCTTGAATCTTCAGGAATTCCGTTATTGTATTTTCCAGTTAGTACTCCAGAAGCAAGTGGACTCCATGTTGTAAGCCCCATTCCATATTTCTCATATATTGGTTGATATTCTTTTTCAACTCTTTTTCTTACCAACATGTTATATTGGGGTTGTTCAACTATAGGAGGAATACAATTAAGTTCTTTACAAGCTTTATGGGCGCTTTCCAATTGTTCAGCACTCCATTCAGAAGTTCCCCAATATAGAGCCAATCCGCTTCTTATAATATAGTCCATAGCAAGTACAGTCTCTTCAATAGGAGTTTCAGGATCTGGTCTATGACAATACACTATATCGACATAATTAAGTTGTAACCTTTTTAGTGAACCCCAAATACCTTCAATTAAATGCTTTCTTGAAAGTCCTCTATCATTTGGACCATTTCCTCCCCAAAAAATCTTAGTTGAAACAACGATATCGCTTCTCCTGAATTCTTTTAAAATTTCCCCAAGCATGGATTCAGCCATTCCATTTGCATATGCTTCAGCAGTATCAAAGAAGTTAATTCCATTTTTAAATGCTTCTCTAACTATTTCTTTTGCTCCTCCAATGTCAAGCTGATTGCCAAAAGTCACCCAAGAACCTAATGAAAGTTCGCTTATTTTCAATCCCCACTTTCCTACTTTTCTATAGTTCATAATTTCACCTCCTTCTTTTATTATATCACAAAATGTGGTAAAATAGTTAGTAAAGCGAAAGATTTTTCGGAGGGATGACATTGGATTCAAAAAACAGGATTGATGTGCTTAGTAGGGGAATTTTCTCGTCTTTATTTTTATTAAGTTGGCCAATAATAATTTCAAATCTTATGCAAACTTTATACAATGCTGTCGACGCTTATTTTTTAGGTAAGTTAGGAAAAATAGAATTTTCGGCTCCAACAATTGTTTGGCCTCTTATTTTTGTTTTTATTTCTCTATCTATAGGTTTTACACAAGCGGGTGTTACGCTCGTTGCTCAGTATACTGGAGCCAAAAACAATGAAAATGCAAGAAAATCTGCTGGTCAAGTTTTACTAATATCAAGTATTTTAGGAATTGTACTTTCCTTAATTGGAATTATTATTTCGAAACCTGTTATTTCATTGATAGCTGGTAATGAAAGCAAAGAGGTTGTAAAATATGCGGTTTCTTATTTTAATTTAATTATGTTAGGATTGCCATTTGCATTTGTTTTTAACTCAGTTTCTGCAATTTTAAGAGGGTGGGGCGACTCGAAATTTACAATGAATATAATGTTAATTTCAACTATTTTAAATATAATATTGGATCCATTATTGATTTTTGGCTTTAGTTCTTTACCAGCATTAGGGGTAAAAGGAGCAGCAATTGCTACCACTACTTCAAGGATTGTTGCTGCTGTGATTTCAATAAATCATTTGTTTACTGGGAAGAGAGGTTTTAAAATTGCTTTGAAGTGCTTAAAACCCGATTTTAGATTAATAAAAAAAGTTTTTAGGATAGGACTTCCTGGTTCAGTAAGTATGACTTTTACATCTTTGGGTTTTGTTGTAATTATGCGATTTGTTTCTAGTTTTGGGCCAACTGTGGTTAGCGCATATGGAGTGGGGAATAGAATAATAAATTTTATTACTATGATTTCGTTTGGAATTGGGAGTTCAGTTACAACTATGATTGGACAGTTTTTAGGTGCCAATGACATAAAAAACGCTGAAAAAACAGTAAAAATTGCATTTGTTACTAATTTTTTGATTGTTTTATCTTTAAGTACACTAACTTTTCTGTTCGGTGGAAACCTTACTAAGTTTTTTATAAACGATTCAGAAGTAATTCAGGTCGGTTATTTGTTCTTTAAATATGTTTCATTTTCTTTGCCGTTTTTTACATCGATGACTGTATTTACGAATACTTTGATAGGTGCTGGAAGAACAGAACTATCAATGATAGTTGATATAACAAGACTTTGGGGTATCAGAGTGCCTTTAATTGCAATATTTTCTTCGCGTTTTGGTTTTAAAGGATTATTTTTTGCTATGATAATAAGTAATATATTAGCTTTAATTTTAGCATGGTTATTTGTGAAATTTGGAAATTGGAAAAAATCAATTGTACATAGCTAAGGAGGGATTTAGATGATTTTTACGAGTGAGAAGGTTGTAAAAAAAGAAAGAAAGTACTTTAAGGATTTGGATCCAACAAATGCTGAAGATATTGTTGCAAAGTTAAATGAGCTTATAGACACACCCATAAATGATGAGAAAGATATCATTGAAATTGTTGAGAAGTTTACGGAATTAGCTGATGCAGTCTCTGAAGAGATGGGGTGGAGATACATAAATATGACAAGATTTGCAGATAAAAAAGAGTTTGCGGATAAATTCAACAGTTATTTTGCAAATGTTGTTTCGAAAGTTAGACCATATTCTTTTAAGCTTGAAAAGAAAATATATGATTCGCCCCTTTCGAAAAATTTATCAGAAAAATACCAGCACATGATGAATATAATTTCTAGGAATATTGAAATGTTCAGAGAAGAAAATATTCCTTTGCAGGTGGAGGAAAGAAAAATATCAAACAAATATGGTGCAATTTTTGGTTCCATCACAGTAAAATTTGAAGGTAAAGAGAAAACTTTACAACAACTTCTGCCATATTTGAAATCACCGGATAGAGATATCAGAGAAAGAGCCTGGAGAAAAAGATTTGAGGGTATCCTTGCAAAAAAAGAAGAGTTTAACAAAATTTTTGATGAGTTAAAGGAGCTTAGAATTAAACAGGCTAAGAATGCTGGTTTTGATAATTACAGAGATTATATGCATAATCTCAAGGGAAGAACCGAATATTCCGTAAAAGATGTAATAGCTTTTCATGACGCTGTTGAAAAAAAAGTAATGCCATTTTTTAAAGAAAGAATGGAAAAACGGGCGAAAAAATTAGGTATAGTTACGGTGAGACCATGGGATAGAGCAGTTGATGCAGATGGGAAAGTTTTAAAACCTTTTGAAACTATCGATGAATTTATAAATAAAGCAATAAAAATATTAGGTAAAGTGAAACCAATTTTTGGAGAACGCCTCGAAATGATGAAAAATTCTGGTTTGTTAGATTTAGAAAATAGAAAAGGAAAAGCTCCTGGAGGATATAACTATACACTACCTGAAACTGGTGCACCATTTATTTTTATGAATGCAACAGGCCAAAGTGGTGATGTAAGAACTTTATTACATGAATCAGGGCATGCAATGCATACTTTCGAAACAGTTAATATACCAATTATGTATTATAGACCTTCAAGATCGGAGATCAATGAGTTAGCTTCAATGAGCATGGAACTTTTGACACTTCACTATTGGCAAGAGTATTATCCAGATAGTGAAGACTTCAAAAAAGCAATGATTGAAGAGTTAGAAAATGCAGTTTTATTTTTACCATGGTGTATGACTGTGGATGCATTTCAACAATGGATTTATACTCATCCAGAACATACACCAGAAGAAAGGGCAGAGTATTTTGGAAAGCTTATGGACAGATTTAATCAAGGGGTTGATTGGACAGGGTTAGAAGAAGAAAAAAGATATAGATGGTTGTTCCAACTCCATATTTTTCAAGCTCCATTTTATTATATTGAATATGGTATTGCTCAGTTGGGGGCATTAGCTATATACAAAAATTATTTAGAAAATCCACAAAAAACAATAGAAAATTATATCAACTTTTTAAAAGAAGGATATAAAGCACCTATAGATAAAATTTATGAAATTGCCGGTATTAAGTTAGATTTTTCCGAAACTTATATTGGCGAAATAGTAGATTTTGTTAAAGAACGTTTGAATGAACTTGAAAAATGAGTGTGAGAAAAATCAGTATAATAAGGATTTTATAGTTAACAGGCTCTTAAAAGGGCCTGTTTTTCTTTTTATGAATTGAATTTTTTGAATTTAAAGATATAATAATGTTGAAGAATAAATTTGAAATGAGGTGATATAAAATGTATGATGTTGTAATAATTGGTGGAGGTCCTGGAGGATATGTTGCAGCAATTAGGTTATCTCAATTAGGGAAGAAGGTTGCGTTAATAGAAAAAGAAAATTTAGGAGGAACGTGTACAAATAAAGGTTGTATTCCTACAAAAGCCATGCTAGCAGCTGCACATTTATATACTGAAATTAATTCAAAAGCAAAAAAGTTTGGTATTTCGGTAGAAAACGTTTCATATGATTTGACAAGTATTATGAAGCATACCAATAAATCTATTACTATGTCGAGAAAAGGAATCGAATTTTTAATGAAGAAAAATAAAATAGATGTCTTTAAAGGAACAGGAATCATCGAAGATAAAAATCATGTGAGAATTAAAGAAACTGACGAAACTATAGAGGGTAAATATTTAATTTTAGCTCATGGTTCTACCCCTACAATTTTTTCGCCATTTGACAAAGTAGAAGGAATTTGGACGAGTGATGATGTTTTTAAGATGAAAAAATTGCCGGAGGATATTTTAGTTATAGGCGGTGGAGTTATAGGAGTAGAATTCTCAACATTTTTTTCATCGTTGGGAAAGAAGGTAATACTTGTGGAGTTAGAGGAACATATTTTACCATTTGAAGATAATGATGTTGCAGAAGTTATAAGAAAGTCATTGGTTAAAAAAGGAGTTCAAGTTTTGGAAAAAACAAAAGTAACTGATATTAAAAAAGAAAATGAGAGATATAAAGTGATTGTTCAAAATGAAAAAGAATTAATAGAATTATCTGTGGAAAAAATATTATTAGCTGTTGGAAGAAAGCCCAATATACCAGAAGATGTTAGAAAATTAGGTGTGGAAATAAAGAGAGGAGTTGTAACAGATAATAAGATGAGAACAAATATAGAAAATGTTTATGCAATTGGTGATGTTCGAGGACAGATAATGTTAGCACATGTTGCAATGTTTGAAGGAATTGTTGCAGCGCATAATATAGCCGGTGAAGAAAAAGTTATGGATTATAATGCTGTGCCATCGATAATTTTTTCAAATCCTGAAGTTGCTTCTACAGGTTTGAAAGAAAAAGATGTTGATCCTGAGAAAGTTATTATTGGAAAATTTCCAGTTTCGGCAAATGGAAGAGCGAGAACTATGGAAGAACGAGAAGGCTTTGTAAAGGTAATTGCTGAAAAAGGTACAGGAAAAATAGTTGGAATTAGTATTGTTTCACCTTCGGCTACAGATATGATAATGGAAGGGGTAATAGCTGTTAAGCATGGATTGACTATAGAAGAACTTGCAAGTGCAATCCATCCGCATCCAACTTTGACAGAAACTATTTTGGGTGCTATTGAAACTGCAGAAGGTATGGGAATTCATATTTAATAGATTTATTAAGCATAAAATATATTAAGTGGCTCTATTGAGCCACTTTTTTATTTTATATGTTGACTGAGAAAATGATTTGATATAAAATAGTTATACATCAAACTATTAGACGTTTAAGAATAGGAGGTAAAAATATGAATTTTAATGATTTTTCAGAAGTTTTTAAACTATTATCTGAGTTTGGTAAGGTTCGGTTTCAAATTTTAAGAAGTGCATTAGAAAATGATAACGTTCATCCTGGACAAGTCCCAATGCTTTTTATAATATCCAGCAATCCAGGAATTTCGCAAAATGAAATTGCAAAAAGAATGCATATTACATCCTCAACTGTTGCAATAATGTTGAGAAGGATGGAAAAACATGGTTTGGTGGAAAGGAAGCAAAATGAACAAGATAGGCGAGAATTGAAAGTCTATTTAACCGAAAAAGCTAAGAAGCTTGTGGAGAAGCTTTTTGAAAAAATGAAAAATTTTGAGAGTTTGAGTTTGAGAAATTTCAGTAAAGATGAAATTGAAACTTTTGAAAACCTTTTAAGGAAAATGTTGAAAAATTTGGAGGCGATGAAACATGATGAAACTTTTTAAATATCTAAAAAAATATTCGTTTTTAATAACTTTTGCTATAATTTTCGTTATTTTCCAAGGATTGTTGAATTTATATCTTCCAGATTTAATGGCAGATATTGTAAATCAAGGTGTAGTTAGAGGAAACATAGATTATATATTAAACATTGGTGGAAAAATGTTGTTAATTACTCTTTTAAATATTACATCTGCTGTAATTTCTACTTATTTTGCTGCAAAAGTTGCGATGTTGTTTGGAAAGGATCTAAGAAGTATGGTTTTTAAGAAAGTGATGAATTTCTCTTTACATGAAGTTGATAAATTTGGAACATCTACTCTTATTACAAGAAATACCAACGACATTACTCAAATCCAAACTGTGGTTTTTTTAATGCTTAGGTTGGTTTCATTGGCCCCAGTTATGGCTATTGGTGGAACGATTATGGCAGTTTCAAAAAGTGCAAAACTTTCAATGGTATTGCTTGTTTCGATTCCTGTAATGTTTGTAGCGGTATACTTTATAGCCAAGTATACAATGCCATTATTTAGATCTATGCAAAAAAAATTAGATAAATTGAACAGAATTTTGAGAGAGAATTTAACCGGTGTAAGAGTGATAAGAGCGTTTGCAAAAACAAATTATGAAAAACAGAGATTTGAAATAGCAAATGAAGATTTAACTCAAACAACATTAAAAGTGAATAGGGTTTTTGCATTAGTTTTTCCTTTTATTATGTTGGTTATGAATTTTACAATAGTTTTTTTGATTTGGATTGGAGCAGTTCAGGTTGATAAAGGAACATTACAGGTTGGGGATATTATGGCGGTAATGCAATATGTTATACAAATAATGTTTTCATTTATAATGATTTCAATGATCTTTATATTTCTTCCACGAGCATCGGCTTCAGCAGAAAGAGTTTATGAAGTTTTAAGTTCTGAGACAAGCATAAATGAACCAGAAAACCCTGTTATACCAGAAAGGAAAGGAGAAATTGAATTTAAAGATGTTACTTTTTATTACGAAAAAGCAAAAGAACCGGCTTTGCAAAATATAAGTTTTAAGGTTCATCCTGGTGAATTTGTGGGAATAATTGGTAGTTCTGGTTCAGGAAAAAGTACGCTTATTAACCTTTTATTGAGATTTTATGATGTTTCAAAAGGCGAAATATTGATCGATGGTGTAAATATAAAAGATTTATCTCAGAAAGAATTGAGAAATATGGTCTCTTTAGTTCCTTCGAGGCCTGTAATTTTTTCAGGTACAATAGAAGACAATGTGAGAATAGGTAAAGAGAATGCAACTGAAGAGGAAATAATAGAAGCGTTAAAAGTAGCCCAAGCTTGGGACTTTGTTTCGAAACTTCCAAACGGTATAAAAACAGAAGTTTCACAGGGGGGAACAAATTTATCTGGAGGGCAGAAGCAAAGGCTTGCAATAGCAAGGGGCATAATTGGGGAGAAAAAAATATATATATTTGATGATAGTTTTTCTGCTCTTGATTTTAAGACTGATTCAAAAGTAAGAATGGCATTACGTGAAAGGTTAAAAGATTCAACCGTTATTATTATTTCTTTAAGGGTTGCTACTATTATGAATTTAGACAAAATAATCGTTTTAGATAACGGAAAAATTGCTGGAATAGGTACACATAAGGAATTGATGCAAACTTCTCATGTTTATAGTGAGATTGTCACCACGCAGCTTTCTGAGGAGGAGATAGCATGAGTAACGAAAAAGTCCAACATCGAGGTTTTCAAAGGCCCCGAGGTGGTCATGGCCCTCTTCGTGGAGTTGTAGAGAAACCAAAAAATTTTAGAAAGTCTTTTGTAAGATTAATGAAATACTTAAAACCATATATAATTCCTTTGATAGTAGTGTTTGCACTTGCTATTACAGGAACTGTGTTGAGTATAATTGCTCCAAAAATCCTGGGAAAAGCTACGACGAAGATTTTTCAGGGGTTTCTTGCAAAGAAAATCTTTCCAAAAGCAAAGATAGATTTAGAGGGGATTTTGAATATATTAATAAAGGTTGGAATACTATATGGATTGTATGCTTTATTTATGTACATCCAACAATATATTATGGCTGGAATTTCACAAAAAGTTGTAAAGAGATTAAGAACAGAAGTCATGGATAAATTAACAAAACTTCCTTTAAAATTTTATGATTCTAGAACACATGGGGAAATTTTAAGTAGAATAACCAACGATGTAGATTTAATAAGTAATACGTTAAATCAAAGTTTGACACAATTTGTGACCTCGCTTGTTACTATTGTGGGTGTGATTATAATGATGTTAACTATAAGTCCGCTTTTGACGTTAGTCACAGTGGGTATTTTACCGTTGAGTATTTTAATTATCAGTTTCATAGTTAAAAGATCACAAAAATATTTTAAAATGCAACAAATGTCTATAGGAAAAGTTAATGGTCATGTAGAAGAAATGTTTGCAGGTTTAGTAGTTGTAAAAGCTTACAATAGAGAAGAAGAAAGTATAGAAAAATTTGAAAAACACAATAATAACTTGTATAACGCTGCTTGGAGAGCACAGTTTATTTCAGGTATTACGATGCCGTTAATGAGATTTGTAAGTAATCTAGGATATGTTATAGTTGCAGTTGTTGGAGGAATCATGGTTACAAAACGTACTATAGAGTTGGGGGATGTACAAGCTTTTATACAGTATTCAAATCAATTTTCTCAACCTATAGCTCAGGTAGCAAATATAATGAATATGATTCAATCAACAATAGCGGCTGCCGAAAGAGTTTTCGAAATATTGGATGAAGAAGAAGAGTTACCAGATCCTGAAGATGCCATTGAAATTCAAGAAGTTAAAGGGAATGTGAAGTTTGAAAATGTTTATTTTAGTTACAGAACAGATAAAAAACTTATCGAGGATTTAAATATAGAAGTGAAAAGTGGACAAACAGTTGCAATTGTTGGGCCAACTGGAGCGGGTAAAACCACTCTTGTAAATCTACTAATGCGTTTTTATGAAATACAAGGTGGGAAAATAACTATAGATGGAATTGATATAAGGAGAATTAAAAGAGAAAATCTTAGAAAAATCTTTGGAATGGTTCTTCAAGATACTTGGTTATTTAATGGAACAATTGAAGAAAACATTGCGTATGGAAAAGAAAATGCTTCACGAGAAGAAGTAATTGAAGCTGCAAAAAGAGCTCATGCTCATCACTTTATAATGGCTTTGCCTGGTGGTTATGATGCAGTAATAAATGAAGAAGCATCAAATATTTCTCAAGGCGAAAAACAATTAATTACTATTGCAAGGGCATTTATTGCTGATCCAGATATATTAATTCTTGATGAAGCAACAAGTAATGTAGATACTTTAACTGAAAGATACATACAAAAAGCGATGAAAAATTTGATGCATAGTAGGACAAATTTTGTAATTGCTCATCGGTTGTCTACGATTGTTGATGCAGATATAATACTTGTTATGAATGAAGGACAGATAATTGAGAAAGGTACACATAAAGAATTAATGGAAAAAAATGGGTTTTATGCGGAATTATATAAAAGTCAGTTTTTAGGAGCTTATGTGTAGGCAGCTTTTAGCTGCCTTTTTTTATATCGAAAATGTGGTAAAATATAAAATGGAAGGAGGAATGACTTTGGAGAAAGTCGTACTTGTTAGATATGCAGAAATTGGTTTAAAAGGTAGGAATAGAGGTTATTTTGAAAGTAAATTAATAGAAAATATAAGAAAAATCGTAAAGCCACCCGAAATCAACAAAAGGTATGGAAGAATTGTTATAAGGTTGAAAGAACAATTATTTGAGGAAATAGAAGATAAACTTAAATATGTATTTGGAATTCAAAATTATAGCTTTGCTTATGCGGTAGTACATGATATTGAAAAGATAAAGAAAGCAGCTTTTGAATTGATGAAGCTAAATTTGAAACAGCAGAAAACGTTTAAAGTTGAAACAAAAAGATCGTTTAAACAGTTTCCGATGAAATCTCAAGAGATGAGTGCTTACATTGGTGCTTATTTGTTAGAACAATTTCCCCAATTGAAAGTTGATGTTCATAATCCGGAAATAACTGTAGGAATAGAAATAAAAGAGAAAGAAGTGTTTGTATTTATTGATAAGAAGAAATTATATGGAGGGTTACCAGTTGGAGTTTCTGGAAAAGCTTTGTTATTATTAAGTGGAGGAATAGATAGTCCTGTTGCTGGTTGGTATATGTTGAAAAGAGGTGTGAATATTGAAACTATTAGTTTCTTAAGTCCACCTTTTACTACTGAAAAATCAGTAAAAAAAATATTGGATCTTGCAAACATTTTGGCAAACTATGTACCAGATTCTCTTAGGGCGTGGATTGTTCCTTTTACAGAAATTCAACAATATATTAAGAATAATGTTCCTGACAGATATTCACTAATTGTTCAAAGAAGAAGTATGATGAGAATAGCAAACAAATTAGCAGCCAAAATAAAGGCAAAAGCACTTATAACTGGAGAAAATGTAGGTCAAGTTGCAAGTCAGACATTGACAAACTTGCATAGTATCGAAAATGTTTCTAAATTACCTGTCTTAAGACCTTTAATAGGTTTTGACAAAACAGAGATTGTAAATAAATCGAAAGAAATTGGTACATATGAAATTTCTATTTTGCCTTATATTGACAGCTGTGTCGCGTTTGCTCCCAAAAATCCTGCCACTAGTTCCTCAATTAATAAACTTGAGGTAATTGAAAGTAAATTGAAAAAGCTTTCGACTTTGGAGGAAACAGTTTTTGAAAAGATAAAAAAATATGTTATTGGGAGGAATGTATGAAAAGAGTTATAAGTTTTTTTTATACAATTTACTTATTTGTTGGAGCAACTATATATGTATTTGTATATGGTGGAATAGTATTAATGATTGGTGGATTGTTAAGATTATTTAGTAAAAACCTTTCGAAAAAGTTTGTTGTTAAACAAATTGAAACATTTGGTAGAATGGCTTTCAAACTTTTAGGGATAAAAGTATATAAATTTGGGGAGATTAGTAAAACAGATAACAACTTTTTAATAGTGTCTAATCATCAAAGTGCACTTGATATTCCACTTGTTATAGGTTATGTAACTCCTGCTGCTTTTATTGCAAAAAAAGAGTTAGCAAAGGTTCCAGGAATTAATTGGTATTTAAAATATTTAAATAGTGTGTTGATTGATAGAGGAAATATTAGGCAAACTGCTGCAGCACTAAAAGAAGTGGTTAAAAGATTAAGACGTGGAGTACATTTCATTATTTTTCCGGAGGGAACCAGAAGTGAGGATGGAAAGGTTTTATCTTTTAAACCAAGAAGTTTGGAATTAGCATTTAAGTATAAAGTAAAAGTTTTGCCAGTTTCAATTTGGGGACTTCATAGGGTATGGAAAAAGAAAAGATTTTTAATTGAAAGACATCCGGTATATATTAAAATACACGATTTTATTGATCCAAAAGATTTTAATAGTGAGGAAGAACTTCGAATTCATGTAGAAAATGTGATAAAAGAAGGAGTGGAATTTTTAGAAAGGAGGCATTATAGTGAAGAAAGCTAAAGTAAGAGCGCTTGTTTTGGATAAATTAAATAACGCTCCGGTTGTTTTATTGGAAATTGAAGGTACAAAAAAGTTATTACCTATTTGGATTGGTGCTTGTGAAGCAAGTATAATTGCTATGATCTTGGAAAGGAATGAATTTGAAAGACCACTTACCCATGATTTAATGTTAAATATTATTGAAGGTCTTGAAGCAAAGGTTGAAAATGTTGTGATACATAAGATAGAAAATAGTACATTTTATGCCAAAGTGGTATTGAAAGATCTGACTATTCCTCCTGAAGAGAGTGAGGAACAATTCGTAGAGTTTGATGCTAGGCCTTCAGATTGTATCATAATTGCTTTGAAAACTAATTCTCCAATTTTTGTTTCAGATGAAATAGTAGACTCGCATGCTATGGAATTTGAAGGCAAGGCTTTTGAGACAGAAGATGATGAATTTAGAAAATTTGTGGAAAACTTAGATATCAATGAATTTAGGAAAAGAATAAAGAAAGACGAAACTCAAAATAATGAAAACGATAATTAAATGATGATCATGAGTAGAAAAGGGGAGAAATAAAATGCTTCACTTATTTTTAGGGCATTACGTAGCTGATCATGGTTTTACGAATAATAGTAAAATTAGACATTTAAAAGGGTGGAAAATAGTAGAACATATGATTTGGTCTGTATTTGCTATTTTGGCTTTTACTTTTGATACCCTCTTATTTAATGTACCTATTGTTTTATTTTCTTTTATTTCTATCCACTTATTATTGGATTATCTGAGAATAAAAGTGAATAAAAAGTTATATTATCATTTTATAGAATTAACTGGGATTTTGGTTGCGCTTATTTTTAACTTTTCTGTTGTAAATTATTTTAGTACTTCTTATCTTTCGAAAGAATTTGTGATGTATTTATTAGGAATGGCTCTGGTAACTACAGCTCTTTCTTATTTCTTTAGAAATTTTTATCCTGCTATAGAAAATTTTGAAGATTTAGAGGGGATATCTGAAAGGTTAGCTTTTTTTGTCTTTTTCTTGGCGAATAAACCAAGTTTCGCTTTTATATCCCTTTTGTTGGGTTTTCTTTATAGACTTTGGAAGGTCAAAAAATTTGACCATGTTTGGTGGATAAGTCCATTATTTGCAATTTTGTTTTCGTTTTTGTGGAAGGGGCTGGTTTTTTAGGCCTCATTTTAAGGGGGGAGCCCTATGAAAAAGATTAAATATCTTATATATATTATATTTTTAATAGCAGCTTTTAGTGGTATTTATTTAGTTGTAAATTACTCTAAAGAAATACCTCCTAATTTGATTTTGCATGAACCTGAGAACAATGCATACTTAAATTCTAGAAATGTTCACTTTTCTTGGGATGTAATTTATGATAAAAATGTTGATTTTTTAAAATCTTTGTATATAGGAAATGCTACTCCATCAGAATTAATCTATGAAGGTTTAGAGAATTCATTTGAAATAGATAATTTAAAACCTGGAGAGTATTATTGGAAAGTTATCTTAAAATATGGAAAAAAAATAATAGAAAGTCCTGTGTATACTTTTTCAATTGTAAATAACCCTCCTCAAGTTCCTGTCTTAGAACTTCCAAAAAATGAGAGCAAAATTTTGGATAAAAGAGTCACTTTTTCTTGGAAAACTTCCGATCCTGATGGAGATACATTAAGATATGATCTTTATTTTGATAAATATCAAGAACCAAAACTTTTTGTTGCCAATCTTTCAAATAGTACTTTTACAATTTCCGACCTTGCACCGGGAATATATTATTGGAAAGTTTTAGCAAAGGATTCATATGGTGCTATTTCTGAAAGTGAAGTATTTTCATTTGAAGTGGCTTCAGAAGGGCCAAAGAAACCAGTTATTGAGATTAGAAAAGTGGGAAATTACTTAAGGGTATATTGGGAAAAGAAAGAAAATTTGAAATATACTTTAGAAATAGATGAAGAAGGCAAATTAAAAACAGTACAAGTTGATAATTCTTATTATGATATAAAGATTAAACCTGGTGTTAAGTATAAATTCCGTTTAAAAGTTGAGGATCGTTATGGTCAAGTAGCTTACAGTGAATTTAAGGAATTCAGAGTTATAAATAATCCACCTGAATATGTAATTTACTTTCCACCAAATAATTTAAAAGGAGTGACTAATAAGATAGTGTTTAAATGGGAACTATTTGATCCAGAGGATGAACCTACAGTAGATTTTTATTTTGGTGAAAGTCCAGAGAATCTTAAACTAATTGTTGGAAATTATAAAGGTAAAATATTTGAGATGGGTGGGTTAAAACCAAATACTAAATATTATTGGAAAATAAAGGTTTCCGATCCATATGTTTCAATTGACTCTCCTGTATATGAGTTTAGCACAGGCCCTAAATTAGAAATTAAAAATGTTTTTGGAACTAATTTGGATGATCAAGTAAATGATTTCATAAAATATAACAATTATTATGTTATTTTAGGAACGCAAAATGAAAAGTATCCGTTCCTTTTAAAATTAGAAGGAAATAAAAAAGAAATAGTAAATATAAATGTTGAAGGGAATGGTGTAAAACTTTTGAACAAGGGGGAAATAATATACGTTTTAGGAAACTTAAATAGAGAACATGGAGATATATTTTTGGCTGCTGTAAAAGATTGGAAAGTTAGTTGGATGAAAACTTATGGTGGAACTTTTAAGGATGTAGCTTCAGATATGCTTATCGAAGACGATGGAATATTAATTCTTGGATATAGTTGGTCTAGCAATTTTGTTGGTAAATTATATGGCTGGTGTGATATTTTTTTGATGAAGGTAGATTTTAGTGGGAATATCTTGTGGATTAAAAAATTTGGGGGAAGTCAATACGATGAAAGTGTAAAATTGTTGAAATTAAATGATAATTATGTTATAGCCGCAAATACTACTTCTCGTGATTTAGATGTTCCAAGAAATTATGGTCTCAATGATATATGGGTTTTTTCTGTAAATAGAGATGGAAAATTTAAGTGGTTACGTGTCTTTGGAACAGAGGACTCTGATATTGTTACGAATATGAAAATATATGATAATAAAATATATGTGTTGGGAAGGACTTATCGAGGGAAGAATGGAGAAATAAGCGAAAATTCGAACATATGGTTAATTATATTGGATGAAAATGGAAATAAAATAAAAGAATATGTATTTTCAGGAAACGGGAATGATATTGCAAATGATCTTTTGATTAGCGGAAATTATTTTTGGATCTTTGGCCGTACTAATTCTACATCGGGTGATTTCTACGCAAATTACTATTTTAAAAAAGGATTTTACGATTTTTTCATAACAAAAGTTGTTAATGGTACTTTTATCTGGTCAAGAGTGACAGGAGGTTATGGTTATGACGAAATTAAAAAGGCGCTAGTAGATGGTGATAAAATAGTATTTGTTGGAAATACGACTTCAACGGACGGAGAATTTGAATTTAATAACGGTAGTACGGACATTTTCATGGGAATTATGGAAATTGAGAGGTGAGTTATTGTTGATTAAGGAATTTTTGAAGAAGAGATGGCCTTTTTATCTTGCAGGAATTTTAACTTTGATTGTGGTAGATACGTTACAACTTATTATTCCAAAATTTATTTCGAGAGCGATTGATGGGTTGAATGTAGAGACTCCAGATGTATCACTTGCAAAATTAATGGCGTTGGGAATTATTGGTATTGCCGTTGGTATGTTTATTACGCGATTTTTATGGCGAATTTTTATAATTGGTAATGCAAGGAAATTTACATATGAAGCGAGAAATTTGTTGTATGATAAAATTTTGTCGCTTGATATGTCTTTTTTTGATAAGCATAGAAGTGGAGATTTAATGGCGCACTTTACAAACGATATGAATAATTTAGAGAGAATGTTGGGGCCCGGTATTGTAATGATGGTTGATGCTGTGTTTATGTCTTCTATAACTTTGTTTTTTATGTCTACAAGTGTTGGTTGGCATTTAACGTTGGTAGCAATTGTTCCGTTGCCTATAATAGCGATTATTTCATTGATTTTTGGAAAGTTCATATATAAAAGGTCAAGAAAAGTCCAAGATACATTTTCAGATTTGAGTGGTTTTACTGAGGAATCGATAGATGGTATTAGAGTTGTAAAAACTTTTTCTATTTTGCCAAAGTTCCAAGAGATATTTGCGGATAGATCGTTTAGAAACTTTAGGGCAATGATTTCCTTAATTAAAGTTTGGGGTGTAATGTGGCCTTTAATTCATTTTGTTAGTTCTTTATCATACTTTTTGACGATCGCATATGGTGGTCCTATGGTTATTAATTCAAAAATTACTTTAGGTGAATTTTTTGCATTTAATAATTACATTGGTATGATTGTTTGGCCATTAACAGCTTTTGGTTGGGTGATTAATATAGTCCAGAATGGAAGAGCTTCTTATTCAAGGATTTTAAAAGTTTTGAATACAATGCCAAAAGTGCAGGAACCAGAGAATCCTGTTGAAATCGGTAAAATTAAGAGTATTAGTATAAAAAACCTTAGTTATTCTTATCCTGGTGAAGATAGATTTGTTTTGAAGAATGTAAATATGTTTATCGAAGAAGGACAGTTAATAGGGATTGTTGGAACAGTCGGGAGTGGTAAGTCTACTATTGTGAAGATTATAAGTAAGTTATATCCTGTGGAAAGAAATCGTGTTTTTATAAACGGAGTTGATATTAACGATATTTCTTCCGAAGTTGTGAGAACAAAAATTTCTTATGTTCCACAAGAAACTTTTTTATTTTCGAGTACTGTGAAAAATAATATTGCTTTTGGTGTTGAAGAATTTAATGAAATGAAAGTCAAGGAATATGCAATGTTATCTGCAGTTCATAAAGATATAGAGAGATTCCCAAAAGGTTACGATACTGTTGTTGGCGAAAGAGGTGTGACCCTTTCAGGAGGGCAAAAACAAAGAATTACTATTGCAAGAGCGTTAATGAGGGACGCCGATGTTTATATTTTTGATGACTGTCTTTCGGCGGTTGATCCAGAAACAGAAGAGCAAATTATTGAAAGTTTGAGAAGAAGTATGCAAAATAAAACAATGGTTATTATTACTCATAGGTTAAAGGTATTACAGGATGCAGATATGATATATGTTTTTGATGAAGGGAAAATTGTTGAAAAAGGTAAGCATCATGAATTACTAGAAAATAATGGTTTATATGCAAGTATGTATAAGAAACAGTTAATTAAGGAAGAATTATAACACATTTCAAAAGGAGGTGTTTGTATGAATAAGGTTAAACTGTTTGTTTTAATTATGTTAATTGTTGCCATTAGTCTTTTTGCAACGAAAGTTACTATTTTCCATATTAATGATACACATGGGCATGCTTGGACTTTTAGTGAGTACAAAAATCCTAATATTGGTGGTTTTGCTGTTATTGCTTCAATAATTGATAAAGAAAGGGCAGTTAATCCTAATGTTTTATTCTTACATGCAGGTGATTTGAATACGGGAGTTCCTGAATCTGATCTTCTAAATGCGTTACCTGATATTTTTGTCCTTAACAGAATGAAACTAACTGCGATGGCAGTAGGTAATCATGAATTTGATAAAGACAGATCAGTCCTTGAGTATCAAATGAGTATTGCAAAATTCCCATTCTTATCTGCAAATATTTATAAAAATGGGAAGCCATTTTTTACACCTTATATTATCAAAAATGTGGGAGGAGTAAAAGTCGCTATTTTCGGATTAACTACTGAAGAAACAGCAATTCTTGAACCATTGTACAGTTCTGATTTGGAATTTAGAAATGCTATTGAAGTAGCAAAAGAATTAGTTCCAAAATTAAGAGCAGAAGCTGATGTAGTTGTTGCCCTTACCCATCTTGGAATGGGAATGGAACATGAAGGAGATTATACAACTTCTGAACAGCTTGCACAAGCTGTTGATGGTATAGATGTAATTATTGATGGACACAGTCATACAAAATTAGCTAAAGCTAAAGTAATCAATAATACAATAATTGTTCAGGCTTGGGAATGGGGTAAAATATTAGGTAAATTGGAACTTGATGTTGAGAATGGAAAGATAGCAAATTGGAATTGGACACCAATTCCGGTTAAACTTGAAGGCAATGAAGAAGCGCTTTATGTAAAAGTTCCACTTGATATATTTGCAAAGATGGGTTCAGAGAAACTTGATACAGTCATTGGAGAAACAAAGATATTACTTGATGGTGAAAGAGCCCATGTAAGATCTGGTGATACAAATCTAGGCCATCTTATAACTGATGCAATGCTTTGGAAAACTGGTGCAGAAATTGCATTACAAAATGGTGGAGGAATAAGAGCTTCAATAAAGCCTGATAAAATAACAATTAGGGATATTTTAACAGTTCTTCCATTTGGAAATACCGTATATGTTTTAAAATTAAAAGGTTCGGAATTGTTAAAGGTTCTTGAATACGCAGCAACAATTCCTGAAGGAAAAGGAGCCTTTTTACATGTAGCAGGTTTAACTTGGAAAAGCGAAGGAGGAAAGGTAACTGAGGTGTTAGTTAACGGAAAACCACTTGATCCTAATAAAATATATCTTGTAGCTACAAACAATTATATGGCTGGTGGTGGTGACGGATATTCGTTATTGAAGGAAAATAAATCTTCAGGATACGATACTGGTTTTGTTTTAGCTGACGTTGTAGTTGAATATATTCAAAAAGGATTAAACGGAAAAATCGAAACGTACGATGATACCCCAAGATATATAAGGAAATAATTGTCAAAAGAAAGGAAGCCTTAAGGCTTCCTTTCTTTTTAGGGGGCTAAAGTATGATCAGAAAAGTGAATAAAAAAGATGATTTATTGAAAGTAGCCGAATTGATCTATAGTACTGATGAAGAGCTTTTTTCTTTTCTTTTTGGAAAGAAAGAAAAGGCTATTTTCAAACTTGCTAGACTGGTTGAAAAAGAATCAAATGTTTTTTCTTGCAAAAATATATATGGATATTTTGATAAAGAATTGAAAGGTATACTAATTGTTTATGATTTAAAAAGTAGAGACACACAGGGGAAGTCAAAAGATTTTATGGAGGTATTTTCACTTGTTGAATTATTTATACTATTTTTAAAAAGTGTAATATTAAAGAATTTAATGAGTTTGGAAGGGTTAGAAGGGTTATATATTCAGAATATTAGTGTTGATAAGAGATTTAGAGGTCAAGGGCTTGGTACAAAACTTTTAGAATATTGCATCAGAGTAGCCAAAAAAGAAGGTTATAAAGAAATTTACTTAGATGTTGAAAAAAGTAATAGAGCTAAGAATTTATACTTGAGAAAGGGATTTAAAATTATTGATGAAAAAAGGTCGATAATAAGAAAATTCAGCATATATAGGATGAAAAAAGATATTTAAAAAAATAACACGGCCCTGTATGGGCCGTGGTCTACTTTTTCTTTGGAAATTATTCGCGTGGGAATACAATAAATTTTAAAGCAGTTCTGGATTCATTTTCGATGCTAACGTCAGTAAAAGCTGGTACACATACAAGATCAATACCACTTGGAGCAAGATAACCCCTAGCAATTGCGATGGCTTTAACAGCTTGGTTAACTGCACCAGCACCAATAGCTTGGACTTCTGCTTTACCTTTTTCTCTAATAACACCAGCTAAAGCACCTGCAACTTTGTTAGGATTGGAACCTGATGCAACTTTAAGTACTTCCATACTAAAACCTCCTTTACGATGTTGTTAAGTGAAAAATGTGCTAGATCTAGGAGTGAAGCTTTGAAAACTATGGCGCGCCCGGCAGGACTTGAACCCGCAACCATCGGATCCGAAGTCCGACGCTCTATCCAATTGAGCTACGGGCGCGTATTACAACAAAAATGGGGTGGCTAGTGGGATTTGAACCCACGACCACCTGATCCACAGTCAGGCGCTCTACCAGCTGAGCTATAGCCACCACGAGAATTAATTTATATTAATTTTGGCGCGCCCGGCGGGAGTCGAACCCACAACCCCCGGATTAGAAGTCCGGTGCTCTATCCTGTTGAGCTACGGGCGCTCTGGAGCGGGCGACGGGACTCGAACCCGCAACCCTCGGCTTGGAAGGCCGATGCTCTACCAATTGAGCTACACCCGCATTGGTCGGGGCGACTGGACTTGAACCAGCGGCCTCCTGTTCCCAAGACAGGCGCGCTAGCCGACTGCGCTACGCCCCGCAAGTTACTCAAACCGTGAATAATTATAGCATATGCAATATTTTGTGTCAATATGTTGAGAAAATTTAAGTGTAAAAATTTTTATATTTTTTGTTTAATATTTATGAAATTATCAAAGAACACCAGAAATAGCTTTTACTGGACATCTACTTTCACACAAGCCACATCCGAAACATTTTTCGTTATTTATATGTACTTTCGTATCAATGGTAATTGCAAAATATGGACATACTTTTTCACAAATTCTACAAAGTGTACATTTTTCATGATCTACAACAGGATGATTAGGCTCATATTTTACACTTGGTATTTCAAGTTGTGTATTTCTTATATCTTTAACACTTTTAAATCCATATTTTTCAAGTTTTTTTGGTAAGTCATTTATTATTCTTTCATATATGTCTTTTCCGAAAATTAATGCAGACGATAATAATTGTACTGCATCTGCTCCGGCTAACATGAATTCTATTACATCATCTGCACTTTTAATTCCTCCAACACCAATAATTGTAATTTCAGGAAATGAATCTCGAAGCATTTTTACAATAGCAAGTGCTACAGGTTTGATAGCAGGTCCTGAGAGCCATACTTGACCTTTTTCATTCCCAATTAAGATTTTTCTGTTTTGTATATCTATCTTTACTGTAGGACCAAGAGAATTGATTGCTACTATACCGTTAGCTCCATTTTTTAGAGCTACTTCTGTGAATTTGATTGGATCTGGAATATGTGGACTCATTTTCATAAATATAGGTTTATCTGTGTTATCTCTAATTGCTTTTACTATTTCACCAATAGTTTCATAAGTTTTTCCAACATAATGAGTGGATATTTCAAAGGCATCGGCAAATTCGTTTAATTTTGGTATTAATTGTTTCATGTCTTCTTTTGAATATCCTGCACTTATGATCAAAGGTTTGTCCAATTCCTCCCTCAAACGAGGTAAAAATTCACCCAACCATTTTTCGGGAGGATATTCTGACCATAGTTCTGCATTCATAGCAAAGTTATTTTCTCCGTATATACATGGTCTTGGAACTTCGGCTGCTTTTGTAGAAATTGTTTTTGTAACGATGGCCCCGACTCCAGTAGAATCAATGAATTTAATCTTTTCATAATCGCCTACTAAAGGTCCTGATGCTGGCATTACAGGATTTTGGATTTTTATGCCTGAAAATTCTGTTGAAAGATCCATGAGAACTCCCCCTTTAGTTGTTTTTATGGTTAGATCTTAAAGAAATATCTAATACGCCAGATTTGTCAATTATTAAGTACAATTTGATTTTATCTTTGAGAACTATTTTTTTTGAAATTTCCATACTAGAATTTATCCTTCTCAACTCAAGGTTATTACCAGAAATTGAAATCATTATTTTTCTTTTAGTGTTTTCAGTGTTAAATATATGGATTTTGAAGGTTCTCTCTTCAAACTTTTCAGTTTTATAATTATCTATTAATTCTAGATTTGCGTATACGGTCCATCCTTCACCAAGGTTTATTTCAGAAAATTTATTTTCTCCTGTTTTGGGTAGATTGGAAATGTATTTTATAAATTCTGTGTCATTATATCTTTCATAAATTCTAATTTGTCCAGACAATAATGGAACACCTAATCCATTATCTTTAGAATTTTCGAATAGTCTGTAAATGTTGAAAAATTTATTTTCAAAAGAATTTGTATAAAAGTTAAAAGATAAAGAAGGTATATCTTCATAACTTTTAATGGTTCCGAGTTTAAAAACTTTAAAATATTTTCCATTAAATTTTTCAACTTTTCCGAGATTAATCACCGCTTTTTCGTTTATTATTTCAGGTATTCCAAAATTCTCAGAGTTTTGATAATTTTGTTCATACAGTGTTTGTTTTTTAAGATTAGTTGTAGAATATAGATCACTTTGATAATAACTGTCTATCAAAAAAACGTTACTTTGTTTATCTAAGTTACCACTAATCATATATGTTAAATATAAATCACCATTTGTTTTTAAATCGTAAATCAAGTTCCAAGACATTGGTTTTGAAATTAATAAGGTTCCTTCAGCATTTTTGGCGATAAGCCTTTTGTTATATAATAATGCTTCTAAATTGTTTTTTTCCGTTTTGCACCACAAATTGAGTTGTGGATGATAAAAATACACATATTTTTCTGAACTATCTCTTCTTTCCAAAACTAAAGGATTATTATTTATAATTTTCACTTCTTTTGATAAATGATTTTGTAAATCTTCCTTTGTGCTTACAATCAGAAACTCAATATACTTCAAATCAGAATAATCCACTTTGTAAAATTCAGATTTTTCAAGAAAAATAATGTTTTCTTCATTTTTCAAAGGCAGAACAAGCTCAGAAGTAAATGGAAGTTGAACATTAATAATTCCTTTATTTCTGAAAACAAAAACATTGTCAATTGAAAAAACAAGATTATACACAATCAAAAAAACTAAAAGGATTTTTTTCACATTAACTTCCTCCAAGTTTCTCCCACAATCTTTGTGAGACTTTTCTAGCTTCTTTATAAATTTCATTGACATCATCTGTGGGAACCGTTATTTTGTAATTATCCATTAGCAATTTACCATTGACAATCACATGAGATGGTCTGAAGTTATCGAACAAGCCAAAAACAACATGTCCATAAGCGTTTTCCTTATTAATAGGTGTGGGTGGAATATATGGAACAATTATTAAATCAGAGGCATACCCTGGTTGTATTTTTCCTAACTTGATTCTAAGTAATTTGCTTGCTATTTCGTATGTATTTGATATAGAGTATTTTAGATCATCTAACGAGAATGCAAGAGGGGATTTACCTTTTAATTTCATCGAGAAAAATAGATTTAGTAATTCTCTTGCCAAGTTAAATCCTAAACCATCATTACCTACTATCGTTTTTACATTATGTTTCTTCATTTTTTTGTAATCTGGAAGACCAACTGCGTTATTCATATTAGAAGAAACATTTAAAGCAACATAACAGTTATTTTTACTGATGAGTTTAAGTTCCTCCTCAGTAACGTGAACACAATGTGCAAGAATAGAATTCTCTCTAAGTAGGCCAAATTTATTCAAGCGGTTTATAACTCGCATTCCATATTTTGACAGTGAATCTTCTACATCATCTATACTTTCTGCCGTGTGAATATGAATAGGTCCTTTGTAAAGTTCGGATATTTTTTTTAAAGTTTCATCAGATAAGCTTAAAGATGCATGTAATCCAAATAATCCTGCATACATATCAGAACTATTTTCATTTAAAAATGAAAGATTTTCTTGGATACATTCTTCTACGTTGAATCTGTCACTTGTTTCAAAACAAAAAATTCCTCTTAATCCTATTTCATCACACAATGCTTTCCTTAGTGTATTTAAACTTCCCTTAATTTGTTTTCCACTTGCATGATGATCTATAATTGTTGTTACGCCATTTTTAATAAATTCAATTCCTGAAACAAGAGCACTAAAATAATTTTCAGTTTCGCCAAGCTTTGAGTCAAGTTTCCACCATAGCTGGTTTAAGATATCTTTGAAGTTTGTGGGATTAAATGGCAGGCTCAATCCTCTTGCGAAAGCTGAGTAAATATGTGTGTGTCCAATAACTAAACCCGGCATTACAAAATTTCCGTGGGCATCAATTACATACGATGCACCTGGAAATTTTTCCATACTTCCAATTTCAATTATTTCTTTATCGAATAATATATAATAATTTTCATAAAAATTATCAAAATCGAATATGTTAGCATTAATTATAGCTTTCATCAATATTACCTCCTGATAAATTTTCCAAGGGGTGAATTTAATAATTGATTGTCTATCACTAAAATTCCATCTTTAATCACTTTTTCGATTTTTCCTTTGACTTTCATATTTAAGAAAAGATCGTAGTCGGCTTTTGTATGACTCTCTACTATTTTTCCGTTATAATTAGGATTGAAAATTACGATATCAGCATCAGCCCCTGGGAGTAGTGTTCCTTTTTTAGGATATAGACCGAAAAATTTTGCGGGGTTTATTGTAAATCTATTGATTATTTTCTCACCAAATAACGAAAACATTAATACGAATGAATGTTCAATTCCTCCAATTCCCATGGGAAGATTTCCTGTTTTCTTTTTTCTCTTATCTTTCTTATTAAATGAGCAATGATCAGTGCCAATTGAAAAGATATTGTCAATGTTTGCTTTCAGTTTTTCTTTTTCAATTTTACTTCTAAGAGGAGGTGTCATGGCGTATAGATAAGCATTTTTTCCATTGTATACTTCGTCATCAAAATAAAAATAATGTGGGCAGCTTTCAAAAAATAAATTCTTGTTATGAATTTCTGTAAATTTATTTTTAACTTCTTCAATTGAAGTTCCACAAGTTGTATGCACAATATAAGCGGTTCCTTTTGTTTGATAAATAAATTCAGAAATTTTAATTATTTCAGAAATTTCAGAAATTTCTGGTCTTGCTTTCGAATGGAGATTAATTGGAACATTTTCAACTATCATATCTTCATTTTCGGCATGAATTAAAATTGGCACGTTATATTCTCTTGATTTTTCAAATAGTTTATACAACAGTTTATCAGAGGTTCTTCTTTTACTAGAAGAATAAGCAGTAAATACTTTTATAGACCTTGTTCCTAGTTTTTTTGACATTTTAAACAATGTATCTAAATCACCATTGAACTGACCAAGAGTAACGTGGAAAGAAAAATCTGTTCTTGAATTTTTGGCTGCTTTTAATCTTCTATTAAAAGCTTCTTCAAGTTGCTCAAGAGAATTTATTGGATCTAAAAAGTCAATTATTGTAGTTACACCACCAAATAAAGCAGAAATACTCCCACTCTTGAAATCATCGATAGATGTATATTTTCCAAGATTTAATTCGAAATGTACATGTGGATCAATAAAACCGGGAAGGACAACCTTCCCGGTTGCATCAATTTCTTTTTTGCATTTTTGATAATTTGTTGATAAGTCAACGATTTTTCCTGCATTGATATATACATTTAAATGGATGAAAATTCCATCCACAAATACCTTTCCGTTTATAATGCCAATGTCATGCATTATTAAAATCTTCCTCCCATTAATAATGCCATGACAGCTTTTGCAGTATGCAATCTGTTTTCTGCTTCGTCATAAACTACTGAATGTGGGCCATCTATTACACTATCAACTACTTCCTTTCCTCTATCTGCAGGTAATGCATGCATATAAATAGAATGTTTTTTGGTGAGTTTCATTAATTCTTCTGTACAAATCCAATTTTTGTGTTTTGCTTGTTCGGCTCTTATTTCATCAGGATTATCTGATACAAAGAATCCTCCCCAATTTTTTGGAATTACAACGTCTGCATCGACAAAGGCATCTTCCATTTTATGAGAAATTTCTAGTTTCCCACCATATTTTTCTGCGTTCTTTTTAGCTTGCTCTACAATTTCTGGCATAAGGTCAAAGCCTTCCGGATACGCTAGTGTTACATCCATTCCAAATCGTGTGAATAGTAAGATTTGAGATTGAGGAACAGATAACGGTTTAAGATGACTTTCAGCATATGCCCAACTGATTCCAACTTTTAATCCTTTAAGGTTCTTTCCGAATTTTTCTTGAATTGTCATTAAATCTGCCAAAACTTGGAATGGATGATAAACATCATCTTGTAAATTCATTACAGGAGCTTTTGAATGTTTAGCCATTTCTCTTATATATTTGTTCCCTTCTTTAAATTTACAAAATCTAATACCTATTCCATCACCAAATCTTGAGAGAATAATTCCCGTATCTTTTGCTACTTCACCATGAGCGATTTGCATTTTATCAGGAGTTAGAAATATTCCTGTTCCGCCAAGTTGAGCAATTCCGGCTTGCATACTGTTTCTGGTTCTAGTACTTTCATCGAAGAAAATTAAGAATAGAGTTTTGTAGAGTAGATAAGGTGTTGGTACTCCATGGGTGAATTTGATTTTTAAATCTCTTGCTAGATCAAGCATTAATTCGATTTCATCATTTGTAAATTCTTGTGTAGTGATAAAATGTCTTCCTCTAAAAAATGTTGACATCTTAATCCCTCCTTGATTTTAGTAAATTTACGATTGTTTTTGGGAAAGTAGCGTAAAATGCAGCAGCCTTAATAAGATGTTCAATCTCAACCTTTTCATTTGGAGCATGAGCATATTTTTCCTCCCCTGGACCGAAACCAACTGTGGGAATTCCGTATACTCCAGCGGTAACAGTACCGTTTGTAGAGAAAATCCATTTATCAATGAGTGGTTCCTTACCAAATACCTCCAAGTAATTCTCCTTTGCAGCTCGTACTATTAAGCTATCTTCGGGGAAAGACCACGATGGAAAGTATTTTTCTGTTGGAAATACGAGACCTGTATAAGACGGTTTTTTATATTCTAATTCAATAATTTCTGCGTCTTCAACACCTGCTTTTTTAAATACATCTTTGATTTCGGCAAAAACAGTTTCTTTTGTTTCACCTTCCGTAATTCTTCTATCAATTTGAATTTCACACTCATCCGGTACTGCATTATGTGAAGGAGATTTGAAGAATATTTGGGAAACAACTATTGTTCCTTTTCCCAAAAATGAATCGCTTTTAAGTCTATCATTTAACTTTTCAATTTCATTAATAATTTTTGCCATTTTATAAATAGCATTAACGCCTCTTTCAGGTGCACTTGCATGAGCTGATAGACCAGTTGTTCTAATTCTAAATTCAATTCTTCCTCTATGACCTCTATATATATTGAGTGATGTTGGTTCTGTTATTACAACAAAGTCTGGTTTTATATTTTCTTTCTCTATCAGATATCTCCAACATAGCCCATCACAGTCTTCTTCCATGACTGTTCCTGTAATATAAAGGGTAAAATCATCCATGAGATTAAGTTCTTTCAATATTTTTGCTCCATATACCATGGAACACATTCCGGCTTTTTGATCTGATGCACCTCTTCCATATACCCATTTATCGTCAAATTCTCCACTAAATGGATCTTTTTCCCAAAGTTTTTCATTTCCGATATCCACAGTATCAATATGTGCATCCATTGCAATTTTGTATTTACCATTTCCTATACGCCCAATTACATTTCCTAACCCGTCGATTCTTACTTCATCAAACCCTACCTTTTCCATTTCATTTTTGATTACTTCAATTACTTCTTTTTCTTCACCTGAATAACTTTTAGCTTTAATAAGAGCACTCATGAACCTTACAATGTCATCCTTGTATTTGTATGAAAGTTCCAATGCCTTATTCAATATAAACACCTCCTTTGTCTTTTGTTTGTATTATAGTTTGTAATAATTTTAAAAAAAATATGAGAAAAAAAGCAAAATAAGAAAAAAAACAAAGATTTTTTCGAATATTCAGCAAAAATAGAAGTATTAGAAAAATTTAAAGTAATTAAATGTTGAGTTGACAAATAAGCATAATATGCTAAATTATTATTTGTGTTGGGGCCGTAGCTCAGCTGGGAGAGCGCTACCTTCGCACGGTAGAGGCCGTGGGTTCAAATCCCATCGGCTCCACCAAACAAAAAGCCCTCCAATATTTTTTGGAGGGCTTTTATTTTTTCAATTGTTGAGAGTATTTAAAGATTTTTGATTTCTTCAAGGATCTTATTGACAATTATTTGTCCAACTCTCAATTGTGCTTCTACAGTTGAGGCTCCTATATGAGGTGTTACTACAACATTAGGAAGTTCTAGAAGTTTCTTTCTTAACTCATCTGTTGGAGGTTCTACTTCGAAAACATCAAGACCGGCTGCATAAACTTTACCAGAAACAAGGGCATCATACAAAGCTTTTTCGTCTACTACACCTCCTCTTGCTGCGTTTATAATTATCACTCCATCTTTCATAGCATCAAAAGCTTCTTTGTTTATAAGATGTTTTGTTTGCTCATTTAGTGGGACATGAATTGTAATGATGTCTGATTCTTTGAAAATTCTTTCAAGCTCAACAATTTCGACATTAAGATCTGTTTCTTTTACAAAAGGATCATAAGCGAGAACTTTCATATCAAATGCAAGAAGTCGTTTTGCAACTTCTTTCCCAATATTTCCAAAACCAATAATACCAGCAGTTCTTTTGTATAATTCGTGACCTTTTAATTCTTTTTTTGTCCATTTTCCTTCTTTTAAATCTATTGTACCTCTTGCTATGTGTCTTGCACAAGCAATCATCAAACCAATAGCTAATTCAGCAACTGAAATACCATTTGCTCCTGGAGTGTTAATGACTTTGATCCCTTTTTCTTTTGCTTTTTCAACATCAACATTATCAAGTCCAGTACCAGCTCTTGCAATTATTTTCAAGTCTGTTCCAGCTTCAATTACATCGGCAGTTACTTTGGTTGCACTTCTAACAACAAGAACATTAATGTTAGGCATTTCTTTTATTAATTCTTCCTTTTCTAAATGTCCTTCAGTAACTTCATATCCAGAAGCTTTTAATTTTTCCATTGCCAATTTATCAAGAGGATCATTAACATGAATTCTCATTCTTTATTTACCTCCTTATATAGTACTTCTTGAGCGGCTTTTACACCTTTCCCGAATTCAACTTTGTAACCTAGTTCATTCAATGTAAATTCTAAAGCGGATATTCCTATAATTGTATCAAATATACTTAAATAACCTAAAGTAGATATTCTAAATATTTTTCCTTTAAGGTGTTCTTGTCCACCTGCAATAGTTACACCATATTTGTCTCTCATTATTTTTGTGAGTTTTTTGCCATCAACGCCTTCTGGAACCTTCACAGCGGTTGCAACATTACCAGGACGTTTTGAAAAGAGTTCAAGTCCCAGTGCTTGGACAGCTGCTCTTGTAGCATCAGCTAACATTTTATGCCTCTTCCAGACATTTTCTATTCCTTCATTTTTGATTATATTTATAGCTTTCCTTAACATATAGATGAGGTTTACTCCTGGAGTCCAAGGATTGTCAGGATATTTTTTGTTATATGCCTTTAGATTGAAATAATATCTTGAGTTATTGGAATTTTCAACTAATTTCCAAGCTTTTTCATTAAGTGCAATAAATGCAAGTCCTGGTGGGAGCATAACACCTTTTTGTGAACCACTTACAACTACGTCAATTCCCCATTCGTCCATTTTTAAGGGTTCAGCTAAAAGAGCACTTACAGCATCAGTAACTAATACAACATCAGTGTCTCTAGTAATTTTTGCAATTCCTTCTAAATCAATTACTGTACCAGTCGATGTTTCACTATAAGTTGTAAAAACAGCCTTAGCATCTGGGTGTTTTTCAATAGCCTCTTTAATTTGTTCTGGAGTGACAGCTTCACCCCATTCTAATTTTAATGATACAATATTAATGTTGTAAGCTTCAGCAATTTCTCTCCATCTTTCACCAAATTTTCCAGCTTCTACAATAATTGCTTTGTCTCCAGGATTTAAAAGGTTTGAAACAGCCGCTTCTAATGCCCCAGTACCGGAAGAGAGTAGTGTAAAAACTCTGTTTTCAGTTTGGAATAAATATTTCAACCCTTCAAGAGTTTCTTCAAGAATACTAACAAATTGCGGAGTTCGATGATGGATAGTTTCCTTTGCACCTTCTAAAAGAATATCAGAAGGAACTGGAGTTGGGCCAGGAGCCAATAAGTAGTTTTTCTTTATCATTTGATACACCTCCTATGATTTGATTAGATTACACATATATTTTAAATTAAATTAAAGAAATAGAAAATGGTATATTTCATTAATTTTTTTCAATAAAACCTTAAAAAATTAAAATTTTCAGTTAAAACTTAGAAATTTAGAGTTTTACTATTTCTAAAATATATTGTACACTTATTATAGAATATTTTCAATTGTTTTAAAATGCAAAAAATTGCACGCAAAAAATTGCAAAATGCAAGAAATTGCATACAAAAAATTAGAAAAAATAAAAAATAAAAAAATAAAAAATTTTTGGAGGTGTAAAGATGAATTATAAAGAGAAATATTCGAGATTGGGGAAATCTCTGCGTTCATCATTGATCAGAGAGCTTTTGAAATATGCTTCTATTCCAAATGCTATTTCATTTGGTGGAGGGGTTCCTGATCCTGAGACTTTTCCAAGGAGGGAATTATCTCAAATAGCAGCGGAAGTTATTGAAAAAGAATATGCTTATGTTCTTCAATACAGTACTACTGAAGGTGATCCTGAACTTGCGAAACAGATGATCAATTTACTTGAAAGGCTATATGGTTTTGATAATTTAAACGAGGATAATATAATGTTTACAACAGGTTCTCAACAAGCTCTTGAGCTTGTTGGAAAAATATTTTTAGATGAAGATAGCATTGCTATTGTTGAGGATCCATTTTATTTGGGAGCAGCTAGTGCATTTAGAATGAGAAATGCTAAATTTATTCCTATACCTTTAGAGGATGATGGAATGAATGTTGACTTATTGGAGAAAAGATTGCATGAATTGGATAATAAGGGATTAATTCCAAAAGTTAAATTTATCTATGTGATACCAAATTTTCATAATCCTGCAGGGGTTACTGTTTCTTTTGAAAAAAGAAAAAAAATTATTGAATTAGCTGAAAAATATGATTTATTGATTTTAGAAGATGATCCATACGGACTTTTAAGATTCGAAGGGGAACATATCCCATCGTTTTTTAAATTAGCAGAAAGGGGTAGAGTTGTTCTTCTAAATACTTTCAGTAAAATTCTTGCACCAGGTTTAAGAATTGGAGCAGTGCTTGGAGATAAAGAAATAATTAGAAAATTTGTTTTAGCAAAACAAGGAACAGATCTTTGTAGTTCAGCATTAACTCAAAGAATAGCTGCAAGATATCTTGAAAGATATGATCTTGTTCAGCAAATAGCTCCAACAATAAAATTATATAAATCCAAGAAAGATGTCATGATGAAAGCTTTTGATGAGTATTTCTCAAAGATAAATGGAATAAAATGGATTAATCCTCATGGTGGATTATTTACTTGGGTAACACTTCCTGAAGGTTTTGACACAATGGAAATGTTCGAAATTGCAAAGAAAAAATTAGTTTTTTATATTCCAGGTCAGGCATTTACACCTGATGATAGAGTTTCACCATCGATGAGGATGTCATTCTGCCTACCTTCACATGAAAAAATTATAGAAGGAGTGAAGAGGTTAAGTGAAGTAATTGTTGAATATGGTAAATCTAAGGGGTTGATATAGTGTTAATTTTAGTGATTAATCCTGGATCTACCAGTACAAAAGTTGCTATTTTCGAAAACGAAAAGAAAAAAGTACAAAAAGTTTTGAAACATCCGGTAGGTGAATTAGAAAAATTTGACAATCTTATGGCTCAAAAAGAATTTAGGGAAAAAGCTATATTGGAATTTTTAAATGATGAAGGATATAAATTAGAAGATTTTGATGCAATAGCTTGTCGAGGAGGAGTTTTACCACCTTTAAAAAGTGGAACTTATATAGTCAATGAAGAAATGGTTAGATATTTAAAAGATAAATCTCGAGTTCAACATGCTTCAAATTTAGCTGCTGTTATTGGATATGAACTTTCTAGTGGAAAAATTCCTGTTTACATAACTGATCCGGTATCAGTTGATGAAATGATAAATGAAGCAAGAATTTCAGGGATTCCTGAAATTGAAAGATTAAGCCTTGCACATGCATTGAATATAAAAGCAGTTGCAAGGAAAGTAGCATTTGAGTTGGGAAAAAAGTATGAAGAACTTAATATGGTTATTGCACATCTTGGTGGAGGCATTTCCGTGACAGCTCATGAAAAGGGAAAAATGATAGATGTGAACAACGCAAATGATGAAGGTCCTTTCAGTCCTGAGAGAACTGGGGAGCTTCCTGTTGGAGATGTTGTAAAATTATGTTTTTCCGGAAAATATTCGCGCAATGAAATTAAAAAAATGTTTGTAGGAAAGGGAGGATTAGTAGCATATTTAGGGACTAACGACATGAAAAAAGCCATTGAATTGTCTAAAAGTGATGAGCATGCAAAATTGGTCGTTGAAGCGATGGCGTATCAAATAGCGAAGGAAATTGGTGGAATGTGTGTAGTTTTGAAGGGGAAAGTTGATGCAATTGTCATTACTGGAGGAATTGCGAATAATTCTAATTTTGTTGAAAAAATAAAGTCTTACATTTACAAATTTGGGCCTATATTTACCATTCCTGGTGAATTTGAGATGGAAGCGCTTGCTTTGGGAGCTTTAAGAGTTTTAAAGAAAGAAGAACAAGCCTTAGTTTGGGGTGAGAAATATGAAAAAGTTGAGTGAATTTCTTGAGAAATCAAAAATTAATGGTCCTAAAACAGTAGCAGTAGCAGTTGCGGAAGATGAGGTAGTTTTGAAAGCAGTTGAAAAAGCTAGAAAAGAAGGTATAGTTAATGCAATATTGGTTGGTAAAGCATCTAAAATAAAAGAAATATTTGAAAAAAATGACATGGATATAAATTTTTATGAAATTATCGACAAACAAAACGAAACAGAAGCTGCAAAAACTGCCGTTAGTTTAGTTTCGGAGAAAAAAGCAGATTTTGTAATGAAAGGAAAAATTAAAACAGGTGATTTAATGAGAGAAGTGTTAAAAGAAGAGCATAACTTGCGAACAGGCCGGACTTTATCACTAGTAAGTATCTTTGAAATTCCTTCTTATCATAAATTACTGATTGTTTCAGATGCTGGAATGACTATTGCTCCAACTTTGGAACAAAAGGTGGATATAATCAACAATTCAGTATATGTTGCTAGGAAAGCTCTTGGTATAGAAAATCCTAAAGTTGCTATTTTAGGAGCAGTTGAAATTGTAAATTCAAAAATGCCAATAACAATAGAGGCAGCAGTTCTTGCGAAAATGAATGATAGAAAACAAATAAAAAATTGTATTGTAGATGGTCCTTTTGCATTGGATAATGCGGTATCGATTGAAGCCGCCAAACATAAAGGTATAGATAGTCCTGTTGCTGGTGATGCAGATATTTTAATAATGCCTGATATAGAGGCAGGTAATATTTTTTATAAGGCAATGGTATTTTTGGGAAAAGCAAAAGTTGCGTCTACAATAGTAGGCGCCAAGGTTCCCATAGCTCTGACTTCTAGGGCCGATTCCGATGAAACAAAGTTATTGTCATTAGCACTTTCTAATCTTATGGTAGGTGATTTATAATGTATAAGATTTTAGTAATTAATCCTGGCTCAACGAGTACAAAACTGGCAATTTTTAATGATGAAAAATTAATTTCTTCAGAAACTATCAGATATTCGGCCGAAGAACTTTCGAAATTTGAAAGGTTGATTGATCAATACGAATTTAGAATTAAAACAATTGAGGAATTTTTAAGTAAGTTAGGGTATCATTATGAAGATTTCGACGCGGTTGTAGGAAGAGGGGGGTTAGTAAGGCCAATTCCAAGTGGAACATATGAAGTTGATGAATTAATGGTTGAAGAATTGAAACAATCAAAGTATGGCGAGCATGCTTCAAATCTTGGCGCAGTAATTGCTTACGAGATTTCAAAAAAATACAATATACCAGCCTACATAGTAGATCCTGTGGTAGTAGATGAAATGCAGAAAGTTGCAAAAATCTCAGGGCATCCTTTATTTGAGAGAAAATCAATTTTTCACGCGTTAAATCAAAAAGCTGTTGCTAGAAAAGCAGCGGAAAGGTTAGGAAAAAAATATGAAGAAATTAATTTAATTGTTGTGCATATGGGTGGAGGAATATCTATTGGTGCACATAGAAATGGAAAAGTAATTGATGTTAATAATGCGCTTGATGGTGATGGACCTTTTACACCAGAAAGAAGTGGAACTTTACCACTTACACAATTAGTGGAAATGTGTTTCTCGGGCAAATATGATTATAACTTTATTAGGAAAAGAATCAAAGGAAATGGAGGGCTTGTTGCATATCTTGGAACGAATAATGCTATGGAAATCCAACAAAGAATTAATCAGGGAGATAAAGAAGCCGAGTTGATATACAAAGCGATGGGATATCAAATTGCAAAATGGATAGGAAAAATGGCGGCAGCGTTGAAAAGTGAAGTAGATGCAATAGTTTTAACTGGAGGTTTAGCTTATGATGAAAAATATATGGTGAGATGGTTAAAAGAATATGTAAGTTTTATAGCACCGGTTCTGGTATTTCCTGGAGGAGATGAGGAAAAAGCGCTCGCTATGGGAGCATTGAGGGTGTTGAGAGGAATCGAGAAAGCAAAAATTTATAAAGAAGAGGTGCAAAAGAGTGTCTAAAAATTATGTTTTTATTGGTCTTTTTGGTAGTGGAAAGACTGAGGTTGCAATAAATTATGCGTTGTATTTAAGAGGAGAATATGACAAAGTAGCAATTGCAGACGTGGATATCATATCACCTTATTTTAGAACAAGGGATGTTATAGAACAGTTGGAAGAAAAAGGAGTTAAAGTTATTACTCCTCCAGGGGTTTTAAAGTATGCAGACTTGCCGATAATTTCGGGTGCTGTAGCTGGATACTTACAAAATAAAGAATACAAAACAGTGTTGGATGTTGGCGGTGAAGAAAATGGTGTAGTAGTAGTTGGGTATTTAAAACCATACCTTGAAGATGCAGAAGTATCCTTGGTTATAAATACTAGAAGACCATTTACTTCTACTGTAGAAGGAATTATAAAAACATACGAACAGTTGAGGAAAATAGCAAAAGTTGAAGTGAAGTATTTGGTGAATAATACCAATTTATCAACTGAAACTACTAATGAAATTATCTTAGAAGGTGAAGAGATAGTTTCAAAAGCATCTGAAATACTTAAAGTGCCAGTTAAATTTACAGTAGTTCCAGATTTTATAAAAGCTATTAACACTAAATATCCTGTATTTAGAATCACAAGATTTATGAAAATGGGATTTTAAGGAGGTCGTGAAAAATGCCTAAAGTAAAAGGTTATATTGAAATTGATAAGGAAAGGTGTAAGGGTTGTGGGTTGTGTATTGAAGCTTGTCCTACAAAAGTAATAGAATTTTCTGAAAGCTTTAACAGTAAAGGTTATCATCCAGCAGAAGCAAAATATATGGAAAAGTGTATAGCTTGTGGATTTTGTTATAGAATGTGTCCCGATGTTTGTATAACAGTATATAGGGAAGAGTGAGGAGGGAAAGTATGGAAAAAGTAATGGTAAAGGGAACAGAGGCAATAGGAGAGGCTGCAATAAGAGCTGGTTGTAGGCATTTCTTTGGATATCCTATAACTCCTCAAAGTGAGCTCCCAGAATATATGTCTAAAAGACTTCCTGAAGTTGGAGGAGTTTTTCTTCAAACAGAAAGTGAAGTTGCGACTGTGAATATGTTGTACGGTGCAGCATGTACCGGTACAAGAGTAATGACTTCTACATCTTCCCCCGGTTTTAGTTTGATGATGGAAGGTGTATCTTATATGGCATGTGCGCAATTGCCCGCTGTTTTTGTAAATGTTGTGCGTGGAGGCCCGGGACTTGGTGACATTCAACCAGCTCAAGGAGATTATTGGCAAGCAACCAAAGGAGGCGGCCATGGTGATTACAAATTGATTGTTTTAGCCCCTTCAACAGTCCAAGAAGCTGTTGATTTGACGGTTCTTGCTTTTGATCTTGCAGATAAATATAGAACGCCGACCCTTATATTAGCTGATGGATTACTCGGACAAATGATGGAACCAGTTGAATTTCCAGAATTTAGAGATTTGTCGACATTACCTGATCACAGTAGTTGGGCAATGACGGGTGCCAAAAATAGAGAACCACATATAATTACTTCTTTTGATATAGATCCATATGTTTTGGAAAAAATGAATTTAGAACTTGTTAAGAAATATAAAGAAATTGAGAAAAATGAAGTGAGATGGGAAGAGTATGAAACGGGAGATGCTGAAATTATTATAACTGCGTTTGGTACTGTTGCAAGAATAGTAAAAAGTGTTGTTGAAATGGCAAGAAAAGATGGTTTAAAAGTTGGTTTGTTTAGGCCAATTACTGTATGGCCATTTCCATATGAACCACTTGAAAAATTGGCTGATAAGGTAGAATTATTCTTTGATGTTGAAATGAACATGGGACAAATGTTAGAAGATGTAAAACTAGGAGTAAAAAATAAGAAACCAGTTGCATTTTATTCGAGAATGGGTGGAGTTGTGCCTACACCGACCGAGATTTACGAAGCATTGAAAAGAGAGATTGGGAGGCGAGAATAATGAAAAAACTTTTATATAAAATGCCTGAGTCATTGAGTGGCAAGGAATTTACATATTGTCCTGGGTGTCACCATGGTATTATTCATAGATTAATTGCAGAGGTTGTTGATGAACTTGGAATAAGAGAAAAAACTCTTGTTGTAGCTCCAATTGGTTGCTCGGTTTTTGCATATCAATTTTTTAATATGGATGGAACAATAGCTGCTCATGGAAGAGCACCTGCCGTTGCTACGGGAATGAAAAGAGCAAGGCCAGATCTTTATGTTTTTACATATCAAGGTGATGGTGATCTTGCGGCTATTGGTACTGCTGAGATAATGCATGCAGCTAATAGAGGTGAGAAAATAACGACGATATTTGTAAATAATGCGATATATGGAATGACAGGTGGACAGATGGCACCTACCACTCTTCTTGGAATGAAGACTACGACCACACCGTATGGTAGAACAGCTGAAAATGATGGTTATCCTATGCATATGTGTGAATTTTTGAAAGAAGCTAAGGGAGTTGCATATCTTGCAAGAACAAAAGTTACAACACCTCAAGATGTAGAAAAAACTAAGAAAGCCATTAAAAAAGCATTTTTAGCTCAAATTAAAGGAATAGGATTTGGTTTAGTTGAAGTTTTGTCAACTTGTCCTACAAACTGGGGTATTGATCCTATTTCAGCTATGAAATGGCTTGAAGAGAAAATGATACCAGAATATCCACTTGGAGTATTTGTGGATAAGGTTGGTGATGAAAAATGAGGTTCATTTTTGCAGGTTTTGGTGGACAAGGTGTCATGTTAATGGGACAAGTATTAGCTTATGCAGGAATGATTGAAGGTAAAAATGTTACCTGGATGCCTTCATATGGTCCTGAAATGAGAGGTGGGACTGCAAACTGTACAGTTGTTGTAAGTGATGAACAAGTAGCTTCTCCTGTAGTTGATAAAGCTGAAGTAATTGTAGCAATGAATATACCTTCAATGTTAAAATTTCAAGATTTTTTAGCCGAAAATAGCTACTTCTTCTTGAATAAATCTGTGATTGACAGAGAACCTAATAAAAGAGAAGGGGTGAAAGTTTTTAAAATTGAGTGTAATGAAATAGCAGATAAATTAGGAAATTTGAAAGTCGCTAATATGGTAATGTTGGGGGCAGTTATTGGGGCAACATCAATTGTTTCAAAAGAAAGTGTTTTTAAAGCACTTGAAAAGAAATTGGTTGGGAAAAAAGCTGGTTTAATTGAGTTAAATAAATTAGCAATAGAAGAAGGAATAAAGAGAGTTAGAGAGCAGTAGGCGGATGAGATAAAGTTTTCATTATGGGGCCTTCGGGTCCCGTCTTTTTTAAATTGAGTTGAAAACATGAAAAAGATTTTGAATAATTTAAAAAATTGTGTATAATTGTCTTTGGGAGTGATTATTTTGCCAAAAAGCATGACTGGTTATTCTAAATTGGATTATTATGACACAAATTATAAAATTACTTGTGAATTAAAGACTTTGAATTCAAAAGGATTGGATATACACATTTCTCTTCCTTATTATTTAAGTTCAAAGGAAGTTTTAATTGCAAAAATTGTTTCAAATTTTATTAGCCGTGGAAGAGTGAGTGTGAAATTAAATGTACGATTTTTAAAACCGATTAATATAAATTTAGATTTTGCGATGGCTAAGTCTTATTACGATAATTTGGAAGAGTTACGGGAAAGTTTGGGTATTCAAAAACCAATAAAATTGTCAGATTTGCTTATGTTCAAGGAATTGTTTAGAACTGATATTGAGGATGAAGAAATCGAAAAGTTATGGGTTACCGTTGAAGTTGTATTGAAAAAAACTTTAGAAAAGCTTTTAGAAGAAAGAAAAAGTGAAGGTGAAAAATTATCGGCAGATATTAAAAATATGTTAGTAAGGTTGGAGGAAATAGTTTCTAAAATAGAATTTTATGCTAAGGATTTAAAAAATGTTATTGCACAAAGAATAAAAGAAAATGTACAAGATATTCTTCCAGAAAATATTGAGTTAGATATGAATCAATTTGAGACAGCAGTAGCACTCATTGCAGATAGAGCAGATATAAGGGAAGAAATAGTTAGATTGAAAAGTCATTTAAATAGAATGAAAGAGTTATTGAATTCTGATGGGCCAATAGGTACGTTGTTTAACTTTTTGACTCAAGAAGTTCATAGAGAATTTAATACAATATTGTCGAAAAGTAGAATGTTGGAGTTAAGTGATCTTGCAATAGAGGGTAAATTTACGAATTCTCAATTAAAAGAACAAATCCAAAATTTGGAATAAAATTTGGGAGGTGTAATTATGTTTGGGCTTATTAATATTGGTTTTGGTAATGTAATTGCTGGTGATAGGATTGTTGCAATTGTAAATCCTGAAAGTGCTCCGTTGAAAAGACTTAAGGAGGATGCGAAAGATGAAGGAAAACTTATTGATGCAACGTATGGTAGAAAAACTAGAGCAATACTTATTTCTGATAGTAATCATATAATTTTAAGTGCCATACAACCAGAAACTATTGCTCAAAGATTTATGCAATCATTTTTTGAAATAGAAGAACAACTTGACAAAATTAGAAGAAAGGGATAATATGAAGGGAACATTGTTTGTAGTTAGTGGGCCATCAGGAGTTGGAAAAACTAGTATAATTAATTCAATAATTGATAAAATAGATAATGTTGTATTTTCGGTTTCTTGCACTACAAGACCTCCAAGACCTGGAGAGGTTGATGGAGTTGATTACTTTTTTGTTACAGAAGAAAAGTTTTTGGAAATGGTTCAAAATTCAGAATTTTTGGAATGGGCAAAAGTTCATGGAAATTTATATGGTACCCCCAAAAAATTCGTGTTTGAAAACATTGATAAAGGTAATAAAATAATATTAGATATAGATGTTCAAGGGGCGTTACAAGTAAAGAAAAACTATGATGATGCTGTTTTTATTTTTGTAGCTCCTCCGAGTTATCAGGTATTAAAGGATAGATTATTGAAAAGAGGAACGGAATCACCTGAAGCACTCTTGAAAAGACTAAATAATGCTAAATGGGAATTGTCGAAGATGATAGAATTTGATTATTTAATAGTTAATGATGATTTAGAGAAATCGATACAGATTATGAAGTCAATAATTATTGGCGAATCATATAGGACAAAAAGAGTTTTAACAGAAGAATTAATAAAAAACCTTTTTAAGGGGGTAAGTGATAGATGAAACCAGTAATCAATTATGATGAGTTATTAAAGAAAGTTCCATACAAATTTGCAATTCCTATTGCTGTAGCAAAAAGGGCCGAAAATTTAAAGGAATTTGCCAAAGCATATGTGAAAACTTGGGATAATAACTATGTTAGTATAGCTTTAAAAGAACTCAGTGAAGGCTATGTTAGGATTAAAAATGAAGAAATTTTGAAAATTTTAATTCCAAATGTAAAGTAATAATTTTCAAAAATTACTGTAAAAAACACCCCCATTACTTTCCTTTAAATGGGGGTGTTTTTCGTTGTTAAATAATCTTTATTATTCAATAGGTGCTTTTTCTAAAAACAGTTTTGCAAGTTGATAAGTATTTTTGTAATCGTTGAGATTAATTACAGATACGGGACTGTGAATGTATCTTGAAGGAATTGAAATTACGCCAGCTGGTACTCCATAGATACTTCTAGCATACCGCGCAGCATCTGTTCCACCTGCAATTCTCCTTTTGTATTGGAATGGGATTTTATTTTCTTTAGCAACATCAACTAGAGAATCAAATATTCTTTTATCGATTACATAACGTGAGTGAAGAAAAGTTAGAGCTGGGCCGTCTCCTAAATGTGTAGCCCAGTGTTCTTTTTCTAATTCAGGATTATCACCAGCTGTTGTGCATTCAAATGCAAGTGCAAAATCGGGTTTAATTTGTTCAGCAACAACAGCTGCACCTCTTAATCCGGTTTCTTCCTGAACAACAAAAGCGAAATAAAGATCATAATCGCTTTTGACATCATTAATGATTAAATCCATTAAAATACTACATCCTCCCCTATCATCGAAGGCTTTTCCGGTGGCAAAATTTCCGATTTCTGTGTATTTTGTATCGAATGAAACATAATCACCTAATTTAACTTTTTTTTCAGCTTCTGTCTTTGATGTAAAACCTGCATCAATTTTTAAATCGGAAAATTTTGGAGTTTTCAGGTAGTCTTCTTTTTGAAGATGAATTGCCTTAAAGCCTATAACCCCTTGGATTTCATCGTTGATTTTTACTCTTTTACCAATTGCAACTCTTGGATCAACACCACCTACTGGCATAAAAGAAAAAGTACCATCATCGTTAATTTTTGTAATCATAAATCCTACTTCATCCAAGTGTGCATCAAGTATAACTTTAGCTTTTCCTTTCCCTTTTTTTAGTGCTATTAAATTTCCCATTCTATCTATCCAAAATTTGTCAACTTTATTTTTGATTTTTTCTAAAATGAAATTTCTAACTTTATGTTCATTTCCAGAGACTCCATTTAATTCTGAAAGCTCTTTTAGAAACATCATTGCACCTCCATTTCAATGATAGTAAATGCCATTAATTTTGCTGTATTCTCAACGTCTGTTATAGAAACTTTTTCATATGGTGTGTGCATATATTTTAAAGGTATGGAAAGTAATTGAGTTTTTATTCCAGTTCTTACAAGTTGTACTTCATCGGTGTCTGTTCCTGAATTTCGTGGGATAGGTTCAAGTTGAGTTTTAATATTGTATTTTTCAGCAACTTTCCTTACTTTTTCATTGAATTCTCTGTCTATTACGGGGCCAAAACCAACAGCTGGTCCTTTGTTGAGTTCAATTTTAGCGTATCCAGGTATTTTCTCATCTCCGTGGGTTACATCAATTACGAAAGCATAATCTAGTTCTGAAAAATATGCACTTGTTGGAGCCCCGGGCCCTCCAATTTCTTCCTGTGTTGTAAAAATAAAGAAAACATCGAAAGAGTGGTTCATTTTTTGGAGCATTTTAGCCGTTAAAATAATCGAAGTACAACTTGCTCTATTATCAAGAGCAGGAGCAAAAACAAAATTTTGGGTTTCAAACCCTTTTATATCATCTAGCATTACTATGTCGCCAACATTTATTTCTTTCCATTTTTTATTCATGCTAATATCAAGAAACAAACCATCAAAATTTGGCATTATTTTTCTGTCCTTTGATTTTTGTAGGTGAGGCGCTAAAAAACCAAAGACGCCATTAAATATCTTTCCATTTGAATATATGATAGCTCTTTGTCCTGCAACAACTTTAGGATCCCAACCTCCTATTTTTTCTACGTACGCAAATCCTTTTTCATCAATTTTACTAACAACAAATCCGAGTTGATCTACATGAGCAAGTAAACCAATTCTTCCTTTGCCGTTTCCTTTTTTCAAGCAAATGAGACTACCTAATTTTGTAATGTGACATTCGTCAGAGTATTCTTCCATTATTTTCTGTATTTCTTTGATTACTTGATTTTCAAATCCGGATGGGCCGTGAATAGAAGTTAATTTTAATAGTAAATCTTTTGTGTTCAATTTTATCCCTCCCATATTTATGCATTCTAATTTAATTTTAACACAATTTTTATTTTTTTATTTCAATTTTTCAAGTTTTATTATAGGTTATTGATATAATTATAATTGAAAGAGAAAAAGAAAAAATTCAAGGGGTGGTGAAATGCGAAAGGCAAAAATAGTTGAAGTTGAGTTAACTACGATTTGTAATTATTCTTGTTTACATTGTTACTGCTTTGCTGGAAAACCTTCAAGTAATGAACTAACAACGGAAGAAGTGAAAAAAGTTATAAAAGATTTATATGAAGCTGGTGTTGAAATAATTGATTTAGTGGGTGGAGAACCTTTAACTAGAAAGGATATATTTGAATTAATTTCATATGGAAGAAAATTAGGTGCCAATTTGATGCTTAATACAAATGCTTCTTTGGCAACAAAACAGGTGGTTAAAAAACTTAAAGAAGTTAATCCAGATTTGCATATTGGTATTTCTATTGATGGTCATATCAAAAAGATACATGAATTTGTTAGAGGGGCAGGAACTTTTGAAAAAACAATGACTGGGTTGCAAAATTTTTTAACAGAAGGATTTAACGTAACAATTTTACATGTTATTAACAAACAGAATTATAAATATTTTGAGGATATGGTACAATTTGCAAGGAAATTTGGTATGAATTTATACGTGGATAGGTTTGTTCCTGTTGGGAGAGGAGAACTATTTAAAGATATTTTAACTCCTACGAAAGAAATGATACAGTATGTAAATGAAATAATTAAGAAATACGCAAATGAAGTGAACTTTTATGTAGAGGAAAATATTTCTGGCGGTGAATGTACGGCTGGTAAAACGCATGCGTCGGTGCTGGTAGATGGTACTGTTGTGCCTTGCGGACATTTCAGATATGATCCAGAATATTATATGGGAAATATTAAGAAGATGTCATTTAAAGAAATATGGGAGGCATTTGATCCAAGCATATTAACAAGAGATTGCGAAAATTGTAAGCTTTTTGAGGAGTGCAAGGGTGGTTGTAGGGCATTTGCGAAAAAATTAGGTTTAACACATGATCCAATATTTTGTGAGGTGAATGACAGTGTTTGAAAAGGATATTCAGTTTAGAAAGTTCCAATTATATGGTTTCCTAAAAAACTTGAGATTTTTTGAACCTTTTTTGATACTTTTTCTTTTAAGCAGTGGTCTAAGTTATTTGCAAATAGGTGTACTGTATTCAATAAAGAGTGTTGCTACTAATATTTTGGAAATTCCTACTGGAATAGTTGCTGATTTGTATGGGCGAAAAAAAGCAATGCTTTTTTCAATGAGTTCATATATTGTTTCTTTTTTTATATTTTACTTTTCTTATTCTTTTGTTTTATATATTTTTGCAATGATATTATTTGCTTTTGGAGAAGCTTTTAGGACAGGTACACACAAAGCAATGATTTTTGATTATTTAAAATTAAAGAATATAGAAAATTTGAAAGTACAATATTATGGTTCTACCAGGGCAGCATCTCAATTGGGTTCAGCAATTAATTCATTGCTAGCTGCAGCAATTGTCTTTTTGAGTGGTGATTACAGAAAAATTTTTGCTTTTACAATTATTCCTTATGTTTTAAATTTTATAAATTTAGCAACGTATCCAAAAGAACTTGATAAATTGGAAATGAAGAAATCAAAAAAAGCTACTTTAAAGGATTTCATTACTGCTGTAGCAAATGTAAGAGTTTTGAGAGTAATATTAAATACTTCTTCATATTCCGCTGTATTTAAAAGTTTAAAAGATTACTTACAGCCAATTCTTGAAACTTTTGCTTTAACACTTCCTATTTTTGTAAGTTTAAATGATGAGAAGAGGTCGTCAATAGTAATTGGCGTAGTATATTTTGTATTGTATTTATTGACTTCATATGCTTCTAAAAATTCGTGGAAAATTAATAGAAAAGGGTCTACAATAGCTTTAAATTTAACATTGTTACTAGGAGCTTTGTCTATTTTATTTGCTGGTTTAACTTATATGTTTAAATTTTATGTTATATCAATTGTTATCTTTGTGGTTTTATACATTATTGAGAATCTAAGAAGGCCAATATCAGTGTCGTATATTAGTGAAAATGTAAAATCAGATGCATTAGCGTCTGTTCTATCAGTGGAATCGCAAACAACGACGTTTCTTACAGCGGTGTTTTCAGTGATTGCAGGTTATTTTGCTGATAAATATGGAATTGGACAAGCAATCACAATATCAGGAGTAATTTTAATAGGTATATCATTATTGGTTGGTATTAAAGAAAAGTAAAAGAGTTACGAGTTATCGTATTCTTTTAGTTTTTCTAAAATTTTTTTATAATCAAAGAAATTGTGCCAAAAACCTTGGAATCTTTTAATGTTTAATTCTTTTTGGAGAGGAATAAGTAGTTTATGATAAATTTTTTGGATATGCTTTTTTTTCATGTGGATTTTAAGACCTTGAGGTAGAATACCAATAAGAACATCTAAAGTGATTACATCAAATAAACTTTCTATGAAAGAATAGTAAATATTTTCAGATTCAAAGTCTGAAATTCCTATATTTAAATTATTTAATTGTATTATTTCTAACTTGTTTAAGCACTTTTTAAACTTTTTCCAATTGATTTCTTCTGAGTAAATAGTATCAGTGATATCTTCAAATCTATGATTTGTTAGAAATTTTGAAAAATAAACAAATTCCTGCTTTCTTGCTGTTTTAAACATTATTGTATCTGTGTATAAAGCAATTGCAAATGAAAAAAGGACGTAATCATTTAAAACGATGTTGAATTCTCTCGACAATTCGTATAAATTAACAACGTTGGCGCTAGATTCTGAAATATACGAAAAAAGTGAGTTTTTAATAAATTCTTTGTCTCTCATATGATGGTGATCAAATAGAACGTATGGTTTGTTTTTTGGAATAAAATTAACATGTTCTTTCATTTCGGTATCATAGATGAAAACAAAATCATAATCAGTAAAATCTTTTTTTTGATTATCACTTAAATTTAGTTTTTTAACAAGTCCTTTGGTAGTTCTCAAGGTTATTTTTGGGATATAATAATCCCCACCAAATACATTTATTCCCCAATAGATGGATGCTATACCATCACAATCAGGATTAATGTGTGTTGTATGGAGTATCTTTTTTTGTTTAACAATTTTGAATAAGTCACTAAATTGCATATTATTCACCTCGTAATAATTATATATCAAATTTGCATTTTCGTTTATATAGTGTATAATTGAATTATTAATACAAGTGAGGTGAAAACATGGGTGTTAAAATTGGAGATACTGTAACTCTTCATTATGTTGGAAAATTTGAAGATGGGGAAATTTTTGACAGTTCATTTGGGGGAGAGCCACTCGAATTTGTTGTGGGTAGTAATGAAGTAATACCAGGATTTGAGGAAGGCGTTATTGGTATGGAAGTAGGCGAAAAGCGAACAATAAATATTCCAGTTGACAAAGCATATGGCCCAGTAAAAGAAGAGTTGATTTTCCCGGTTAAGAAGAGCAATTTACCGGAAGAAATAGAAGTCGGCGGATATTTAGAAGTTCAACAACCTGATGGGAATGGTTTTATAGTTAAAATAGCAGATATAAAAGGTGATACGGTATATTTAGATGCTAACCATCCGTTTGCTGGTAAAAATTTGATTTTTGAAGTAGAAGTTGTATCGATAAAATGAAAAAATGTGAATAGAAAAATAAATTTAAGTGTGGTAAAAGCGATTTCCTTTAAAGGAAATCGCTTTTTTTTTAGTCAATATTATTTGAATATGAATTTATATACTATTTTGTGATGAAAAAATTCATTAGGTTCAAGAATAGTATTTGGAAAATTTGGATGATTAGGTGAATCGGGGAAAAATTGAGGTTCGAGGCATATTCCAAAATGTTTTTTATAGATTGTCCCATATTTGCCTTTAACATTGTCGAGATAGTTACCAGTATATAATTGTAAACCCGGTAAGGTTGTATATAATTCAAGCGTTATACCTGTTTCTAATGATTGTAAGCGAGCAGCTAATGATGGTTGATGTTTTGAGGTATTTAATACAAAATTAATGTCATATTCGTAATTCTTTTTTTTGAGAATTTCTTCGAGCTTTATCGGAGTTGTAAAGTCATATATAGTGTTTTTTACAGATTGAATTTCACCTGTTGGGATTAAATTCTCGTTTAAGGGGGTATAAAAATTTGCATTTATTTGCAGTAAATGGTTGTATATATTTCCTATTCCGGATAAATTAAAATAACTATGTTGAGTAAAGTTCACTATAGTTGGTTTATCGGTTGTTGCATAAAAGTCAATTGATAACTCATTATTATTTGTTAATTGATAAATTGTCATTATGTCTAGATTACCCGGGAATCCTTCCTCACCATCAGGGCTTCTATATTTTAAGATTAATTTAGGACCCTCTGGAGTAAGATGCGAACTAGCCTTAAAAACTTTGGTGTGAAAACCATTTATACCACCATGTAAAGAATTAGGCCTTCCATTGTCGTTCAATTGAAGTTGATAAGTTATTCCTTTAATAGTAAATCTTCCATATGCAATTCTATTTGCATATCTTCCAACTATAGCACCAAAAAAGTATTTTGAATTGTATTTTTCGTATTCTTCTATAGTATCAAAGCCAAGAACGATATCTTGATATTTTCCAAATTTGTTTGGAATTAAGATATTGGTAATAATGCCACCATAGTTGATGATCTTAACTATTAGTCCTTGTGCATTAATGAGTGAATATTGAAATATAGAAATTCCTTTGGAAGTTTTACCATAAAATTCTTTTTTTACTTTACCAAAAGTGTGTTTGTTCAAAATATCTCCTCCGTTTTTGTATCTCATTTATTTATTATTTATTATACTACTTGTTCTTAATGTTTGTATTTAGATATACTTGACAGCAGCTGTAAAGTGCTGTAAAATTTGTTGCGAGGAGGGATATAATGAAAGAAAATTTAAAAAAGATTTTGGAAATTTTGTCCAAATCAAAAGGTCCTGTAAAAGGGAAAGAACTTGCTGAGTATCTAGGTGTGAGTAGACAAGCTATAGTTCAATATATTTCGATTCTTAAAACTCAAAATTACAAGGTTGTTTCTACAAGGGATGGTTATATCTTAGAAGATTCTAGTGGAAAAATAAGAAAAATGGTAGCGGTGAAGCACTCTATTGATGATATCTACAATGAATTAGTTTCAATAGTAAATGCTGGAGGAACAGTTGTAAATGTAATAGTAGAGCATCCACTTTATGGGGAAATCACTGGAAGATTGGATATTAGTACTATGGATGATGTGTCAAAGTTTATAGCTTTAATGGAATCAACGCATGCCAGACCGTTATTAGAGCTTTCTGGTGGAATACATATACACACGATTGAAACTCCTGATAAAGATACAATGAAAAAAGTTTTAGAAGCAATTAGTGATTACCTTATTAAGGAGGTGCACATATGAAAATAGATGAGGTAGTTGGGAAACTTGTTACGAGAAAACATCAGAAAAGATTATTATTGGTAACTTCGATACTTTGGATGATTGGGGCAGCTGGGGTTATGGTTATGCCGTTTGCTATTCCTGATATTTCGAAGGAGTGGGCTTTAAGTACAACGTTAAGTAGTTCGTTGATCAGCTCTGTTTTTTTAGGTATGCTAGTAGGTGCATTAAGTTCTGGGTTAGTTTTAGATTACGTTGGAAGAAAGGTTGGAACGATTATTTATCTTTTGATCTCTGTTATTTTCACAGTGTTTTTTGGTATTTCAATTTCGTATAATACAGCTATGTTTTTAAGATTTTTGTCTGGAGTTGGGTATGGTGGACTGCTTCCGGCAGTAAATACTTATCTTTCCGAGTATACTTCGATAAAACTTAGGGGGAGGTATTTGGTACTTCTAGAAGCAAGTTGGGCTATCGGAAGTATTTTAATTGCTTTATTTGCTGTTACAATTGGAGAAAAGTTAGGTTGGAGATGGAATTTTTATATTTTCATTTTAGGAATATTTTCATTAATTCCTTTATCTTTTGAACGAGAAACCCCAAAATATATTTTCAAAAAATATGGTAAGAAAAAATTGGAAGAAATATTTGGAAGAGTTAAAGGGGAAATAGAACCAATTGAAGAGGTAAAAATCACATACAAAGCATTATTTAGTAAAAGTCATATCAAAAAGACAATAGTTGTTATTGTTTCATGGTTTGTAGTAAGTTTTGTGTATTATGCTTTGTTTTCTTGGGCACCTAAAATTTTTGTTGCTCAACTTGGTATAACTATTACTAAAGCAAAATGGTTTACGTTCTATATTTACTTGGCCCAACTTCCCGGTTATTTATCTGTAGCATATTTAATTGAAAAATGGGGTAGAAAACCTACATTAACAACTTATTTTATAGCTATGGGTTTAAGCGCTTTACTTCTTCCTTTTGTTTCGGGAAATATTTCATTCTTAATAATAATGTTGATAATTTCGTTTTTTACATTGGGAGTTTGGGGACTTGTGTACGCTTATACTCCTGAACTTTTTCCAACATCATTTAGAGGAACAGCAAATGGATTGGCTGGTTCAATTGCAAGAATTGCCGGAATAATTGCACCGTATTTTACAGGATATTTTGTTGATAAGTCCATTTTTATTGCTTTGCTGATTATTGCTATTTTAGCGGGAGTATCGGGTATAACTGTTTTGCTCCTTGGAAAAGAAACAAAAGAAATGTCTGTAAACTAAAGCGCCCGATGGGCGCTTTAGTTTTATTAAACAAAATCAGTGTGATTTGACTAGTAATTATTTTTGTGTTATACTATTAGCAGATATTTATTAAGAGTGATAATGAAAGTGATAAGTGGGGTGATTGAATGAGGGATCTTTCTGAGCGACAGAAAAAGATCCTATATTGTGTTGTAAGAGAGTATGTAAAAACGGGTGTACCTGTAAGTTCAAAAAAAGTTTTAGAAACTACTAATCTTGATTGGAGTGGTGCTACGGTAAGAAACGATTTAAGAAAATTGGATTATTTAGGGTATATTTTTCAGCCTCATACATCAGCAGGGAGAATACCTACTGATAAAGGGCTAAGATTTTATGTCAATGAAATATTAAAAATAAGACAAGAGACAAAAAAGAAAGGTTCTTCCGTAGATACGACAATGAATTTTCCAATAGGAGATCTTGATAAAGTAATTCATGGAGCAGCAAAACTTCTTGCGACTACTGTAAAAGGTTTTGTGATTATTGAAAAACCTAGTCCAATGAATCTCAGAATTAAAAGAATTGTTTTGACCCCCGTTACTAGTAATTTTTCAATTGTGAATATTATCACAGAACTAGGATTAACTACAGTTTTGCCAATTCAACATTCAGAGATTTTTAACATAGATGAAATTGAACATTTCTTAAATAAAAGTTTGCAGGCTGCCTTTTTAAGCGATTTTAAACTGAAATTGAAAGAAATAACCGAAAGATTTTCTTGGGCTGAGGGAAGATTAAAAGAATTTATAGAATTATCTGAACGAATTGCTTCCGAAAAATACGAAGATTACATTGCTGATGGAGTATTTAATTTAATTAATGCAAAACGATTTGACGAAAATAAATTGAAAGAAATTGTGAGATTATCAACCTCTATAGATTTTTATTCTCAGATATTTAATTTAGGTGAAGGAATCTATATTGGGAAAGAACATAATCTGAGAAATTTTGAACAGTATACGGTAGTTATAGTGCCTTATTTTGTTGGTTCTAGAGAAGTAGGTAAAATTGCAGTGATTTTTGATAAATTCGGTGATTATGACAAGGTATTTGAAAGCATAGAATACGTTGTGAATAGATTAACTGAATATTTTACAGTTGTATCAAGAAACGTACAATAATGGAGGTGATAGAATGAAAAAAGATTTGGATAGCAAGAAAAAAACAAATGAAAAAAATGAAGTTAAGGTTGAAAAAGGCCAAAAAGTCAATAATAATGAAAAAAAGATAAAAGAACTAAAGGAAAGAATTGAGGAATTGGAAAAGCAATTAAAAGATTTTGAAAACTATGCGAGAATATTAAAATCACAATTTGAAAATTACAAAAAGGATGTTGCAAAAGAAAAGGAACAAATTACGATAAGTACTACTGGAAGAATAGTTGAGAAATTCATACCAATTATTGATGATTTCAAAAGAGCATTCGTAAATGCCGAAGAAGAAATCAAAAATACAAAGTTTTTTAAAGGCATTGAGTTGATATATAAAAATTTCATGAAAGTTCTTAAAGATTTAGGCTTAAGTGAGCTATCTGTAGGTGAAAAATTTGATCCATTTGAACAAGAGGCTGTAGAAAAAATAATGGACGAGGAAAAAGAAGAATATACGATTATTGAAGTTGTTGAAGATGGTTATAAATTCAGAGATAGAGTAATCAAACCTGCAAAAGTCAAAGTAACAGTCAAGCCTAGGAGGTGAATATATGGCAAAAAAAGATTATTACGAAATATTAGGAGTTTCTCGCAATGCAACTAATGAAGAGATTCGTAAGGCATATAAACAATTGATAAAAAAATGGCATCCTGACAAACACCACGAGAATAAGAGGGAAGCGGAACAAAAATTTAAAGAGATACAAGAAGCTTATGAAGTATTGTCGGATCCTGAAAAAAGAGCAATGTATGATAGATATGGGTATGTAGGTGACGTTCCACCAAATGCAGAAGGTTTTGGCGGCTTTGGTGGTTTTGGTGGTTTTGAAGATATTTTTAGAGATTTCGGGGATTTTATTAATAATGATATTTTCAATATTTTTTTTGGGAATCAAAGGACTTCTTCAAGGAGGAAGCAGAAGTCTCCTAGAAGAGGTGAAGACATAAATATAACTGTTGATATATCATTTGAAGAGTTATTTAAGGGCACTACTGTTCCTCTAGAATATGATAGGTACGAAACATGTTATCATTGTAAAGGCGAAGGAATAGAACCCGGAAGTGGATGGGTTACTTGTCCAAAATGTCATGGTACAGGTACGGTGAGAGAAGAAAGAAGAACATTTTTGGGTGTAATAGTGAATCAATATACTTGTAATCAGTGTGGAGGAACTGGAAAAATTCCTGGGGAAGTTTGTCATATTTGTGGTGGTAATGGGCGAATAAAAAAAAGGCACAAAGTTGAGGTAAAAATCCCTGCAGGAATAGAAGATGGAACTGTTTTAAGAATAGCACAAGGTGGTAATGCTGGATACTATGGTGGAGATTATGGTGATTTATATGTTCATGTAAGAGTGATTGGTACAGGTGGCTTTATAAGAAAAGGAAGAGATCTAATAAAAGATTTAACTATTGATTATATTGATGCGATTTTAGGTACAGAACTAACTTTGAAAATGCCAGATGGGAACGAGAAAAAAGTGAAAATTCCTTCTGGCGTTCAACATGGAGAAGAAATATATGTCTATGGTGAAGGATTACCTGACATGAGAACGGGAAAAAGAGGAGATTTAATATTAAGGATTAAAGTTGAGATTCCTAGAAGAGTTTCGAGAACTGAGAAAAAATTACTGCAAGAAATTGCTAAGATAAGAGGGAAAATATGATAAAAATTGAAGAAATCGTAAGTTTCATTCGAAAAACACTAAAAGAAAACAATTTTTCAGGTGCTGTTTTAGGCGTTAGTGGGGGAATTGATTCAGCAGTTGTATTAGGTTTATTGGTAAAAGCTATAGAGAAAGATAAAATAAAGTGCTTTATATTACCTGAAAGAGATAGTCCGCCTGATAGTGTAAAAGATGCAATATTAGTGTGTGAAAAGTTTGGTGTAAATTATGAAATTAAAAGAATTTCAAAAATTTTGAAAGCTTTAGGTATATATAGTTACTATCCTCCAGCATCTTTGATTCCGTGGAATATTAGAGCCAAGTACGCTAAAAAGAGATGGAATAGTTATAGCCGACATTCTAATCCATATGAAATGGATGTTTCTGGTACAGAGGATTCTGAGTTTTTAAAAGGGATTTCTTATTATAGAGCCAAACATCGCGTTAGAATGGTTTATTTATACAAGGAAGCTGAACTTAGAAATTACGCAGTTATTGGTACAACGAATAAGACAGAATTTTTAACGGGGTTGTATGTAAAATGGGGTGATGATTCAACAGATATAGAGCCAATTATGCATCTTTATAAGACTGAAGTATATGAATTAGCAAAGCAACTGGAAGTGCCAGAAAAAATAATTAAAAAACCAGCTTCACCAGATTTAATTCCAGGATTAAGTGATGAAGAAGCGTTAGGGTTAAGTTATAATGATATTGATAGAATTTTAAAAAAGCTAGAGACTAACGAGAGTTTACAAGAAGAAAATCCGGAAAAAGTGGCTATCGTGAAAAGATTATATGAATTAGGAAAAGTAAGAAATAAAATTAGAAATTTAAGTTTGCTTAATGAAATTTAAGTATATATAGGGGGAAAATCAATGAATTTAAAAATTTTAGCGAGAAAATTTGTAGAACAGGTTATAATAGAAGTTCTACCGGACAAACTTGTAAAGGATAAATTAAATGAACTTGATATCAAAGGAAGTGTTTATGTTTTATCTATTGGAAAAGCAGCATGGCGAATGGCTAAAGCAGCTTCGGAAGTACTAAATGTCAAGTATGGAATTGTGATAACGAAATACAACCATTCATTAGGACCAATTGAACATTTTGAAATTTTTGAAGCTGGTCATCCAATTCCCGATGAAAATTCATTAAAAGCAACAAAATATGCTATCGAAAAATTGAGTGGTTTATCTGAAAATGATCATTTGATATTTTTAGTTTCAGGAGGCGGTTCGGCACTTTTTGAATATCCAGAAGATGGTATTAATTTTGAAGAGATTCAGGATATAACAAGGCAATTATTAAAGTCTGGTGCAGACATTGTGGAGATTAATACAATTAGAAAAAGACTTTCAAAAGTAAAAGGAGGAAAATTTGCAAAAATAATTTTTCCAGCAAGAATTACAGCCCTTGTTTTGTCTGATGTTTTAGGAGATAGACTTGAATCGATAGCTTCGGGCCCAGCATATCCAGATATTATGACAAAAGAAGATGCAAAAAAAATTATAAAAAAGTATAATTTAAAAATTTCGGAAAAAGTTATGAAAGCGATTGAAAAAGAGACACCAAAGCAAATTGAGAATGCAACACATTATATTATTGGAAGTGTTGAACTTGCATGCAAAACTTTAGAAAAATTTGCAAATAAAGAAGGATTTAATACATATATTTTAACTACACAACTGAATTGTGAAGCAAAAGAGGCAGGTAGATTTGTGGCAAGTATCGCAAAAAGTATAGATCAAACAAGTTTTATAACTCCTGCATGTATCATATTTGGGGGAGAAACTGTTGTAGAAGTAAAGGGTAAAGGAAAAGGAGGAAGAAATCAAGAGCTATCTCTTTCGGCTGCAATTGAGATAGAAGGGATGGATAATGTTGTTGTAGCCTCAGTAGGGACAGATGGAACGGATGGTCCAACAGATGCTGCAGGTGGAATTATAGATGGAGAGACGGTAAAAAAAATAAAGAAATTTGGGAAAGATCCTTATGAATTTTTGGAAAATAACGATTCTTATAACGCTCTTCTCTTAGCAGGAGATCTTTTGAAAACAGGACCCACTGGGACGAATATAAATGATTTTGGATTTATACTTATTAAGTAAAGGTGATAAATATGAAAATCTTGGTTTTAACAAAAATTACTAGTTACTTTGAAAAATTAATTAAGTTATATTCAAAAAAATATGATCTTGAGTGGTATACAAATGAAAATCTTGATGGGATTCTTCCAGAAGTTGAAGCAGTTATTGGGGCGTCTTTAACGGAAGAACAAATAAAGAAAGCTAAAAATTTAAAAATCATATTTGTTCCGTGGACGGGTACTGATAAACTTCCTTGGAGGATAATTAGAGAAAAGAATATAATTGTTTCTAATTCCCATGGTAATGGGAAAATTGTTGCTGAGAGAGCTTTGGCGCTTGCTTTAACTCTACTCGGAAGGGTTGTAGAGTATCATAATGATTTAATAAAAGGTATTTGGCATGGTTTTGTTAAAGGATTTAGAGAGGAAGATTATTGGATTTCACTTCAAAACAAAAGTGTTTCAATTCTAGGCACAGGTGTGATAGGAAGGCAATTAGCAAAATTACTTAAAGGTTTTGATTGTAAGATAATTGGTTTTAAAAGACACATTGAAAAACTGGAGGGCTTTGATTATATTACTAATTCTATAGAGGATGCTATCTTGGCTGCACATATTATATTTTTGACTCTTCCATTAACAAAAGAAACATTTCACATAATTAATAAGGATATCCTAAATAAAATGGAAGGAAAATTTTTAATAAATGTTGGTAGGGGTGAACTGATAGATGAGGAGGCATTATATAATGCATTAAGTAATGGGAAACTATTGGGTTTTGCTAGTGATGTCTGGTATGAATATCCAGATAAAAATCGAAGAGTTGTGCTACCATTTCATTATCCATTCCATACTTTCAAAAATGTGGTTATTTCTCCTCATGTGGGTGGTTTTACATTGGAAGGTCAAATTGGAAGAATTGATGAACTTTTTGAGAATATCCTTTCCTATTTGAAGACTGGTAAGCCCAAAAATATTGTTGATCCTGAAAAAATGTATTGATTTTAGGTTTTGGGAAAATAAAGGAGGGATTTTATGAATATAACAGTTATTGGAGCGGGCAATGGGGGACTTGCCTTAGCTGGTTTTCTTGGAATGCGCGGATATAGAGTAACGCTGTATAATCGAACGTTAAGAAGAATAGCTCCATTTATGAAATCAAAAACTATCAAACTAGAAGGGGAAGTTTCAGGGAAAGTAACTATAGAAAACATTACAACAGACATTCAAGAGGCATTAAGTGATGCAGAATTAATCATGATTGTTGTTCCTGCATTTGCTCATGCAGATATAGCGAAGAGAGTAGCAAATTATGTAAGAGAAGGTCAAATATTTATTTTGAATCCTGGAAGAACTTTTGGAGCACTTGAGTTTTGGAATGTTTTGAGAAATATGGGGGTAAAAAAAGACTTAATTGTTGCCGAAGCTCAAACATTTCTTTTTGCTTCTAGAACTTCTAATCCGGGAGTTTCCCATATTTTTAGAATAAAAAATGCTGTGCCAGTTTCGGCTTTACCTGCTAATAGAAATAATAGATTGAAAGAAGTTTTAGAAGAAGTATTACCTGAATTTCAGGTTGTTAGTTCAACGTTATATACAAGTTTTAATAATATAGGTGCCGTTTTTCATCCGGCTACTTTAATATTAAATTCTGGAAGAGTTGAAAGTACATATGGAAAATTTGAATTTTATCTTGAAGGAATAACACCTTCTGTTGCGAAAGTGTTAGAAAAAATAGATCAAGAAAGATGCTTAGTGGCGAGAACTATGGGGATAGAACCTATGTCGGCTGTAGAGTGGCTTAATTATGCTTATGATGTTCAAGGGAATAATTTGTTTGATGCTATACATAACAACAGTGGATATCAAGGTATAATAGCACCTCCAAGTCTTCAAAATAGGTATATATTTGAAGATGTTCCTATGAGTCTTGTTCCTATTTCTTCAATGGCGAAAAAATTGGGAATAGAGACACCTGCTATTGATTCAATAGTATACCTTGCTTCAATTATGATGAATAGAGATTTTTACAGAGAAGGTAGGACTTTACAAAGGTTGGGGATTAATAACTTGAATATAGATGAGATAAAAAAATTGTTGAACGAGGGGGTGTAAAATTGAAAAAAATATTAGGTGCATCAATTGGAAGTTGTGTTCATATTGCTGGTCTTTTAAATTTTTTGAAATTAGCCGAAATTGAAGGATATAAAGCAATTTATCTTGGAGGAGCAGTTGATATTGACAAACTTGTAGGTGCAATTATAGAAACAGATCCTGATATTGTGGCTATAAGTTATAGATTGGATCCTAACGCTTTAAGACAACTATTAAGGGTTTTAGAGAATAAGTTAAGAGAAAATAATATTCTAAATAATAGAATATTTGTATTTGGTGGAACAATTGAAACAGGGATGGTTGCTAAAGAATTTGATTTTATTTCAAAAGTATTTGATGGCACGCAAGAGATAGAAGAAGTAGTTTTCTGGCTTAGAAATATAGAAGCTAAGAAAGAAGATAATAAAATACTACCTCAGAATCTTCCTGAAAGGATTAAATATAAGAGTCCATTTCCTTTAATAAGACATCATATTGGGCTTCCCACAATAGAGGAGACCGAGGAACATATAAAGGTGTTAGCAGAATCCGGCCTTTTGGACATTATTTCGCTTGCTCCAGATCAAAATTGTCAACAATTTTTCTTTGAGCCTGAAAAGATGGATAAAAAACAGGATGGGGCTGGTGGAGCACCAATAAGAAGTGCAGAAGATTTTAAAAGATTATATAATGCTTCTCGGCGAGGAAATTATCCTTTAGTAAGAAGTTATTCTGGTACACGCAATCTTGTTGAGTTTTCAAAAATTTTAAAAGAAACAATTAACAATGCCTGGGCAGCTATACCCTTGACTTGGTATTCAGAACTTGATAGAAGATCAGATAGAGATTTATTAAGTGCAATAAAAGAAAATCAAGATGCGATAAAGTGGAATGCTGTTAATAATGTCCCCGTAGAAATTAACGAAGCTCATCAATGGTCATTGAGATATGCCCATGATGCAATGGAGGTTGCAACTTTTTACCTAGCAGCGTATAATGCTAAAAAATTAGGTGTAAGATATTATATTGCTCAATATATGTTGACGACACCACCAGGGTTGTCACCAAAATATGATTTAGCAAAGCAAATTGCAAAAAAACAGTTAATAGAAACATTGCATGACGAAAATTTTGTTTCTTATACTATGATTAGAACAGGACTTCTTTCTTTCCCTGCAGATGAATTTTTAGCTATGGGACAGTTGGTAAGTACAATGTTTTACGGTATGTATTTGAAACCTGATATTTTACATGTTGTTTCATATTCTGAAGCAATTAAAAGGGCAACAAGTAAAGAAATAATTGAAAGTGTAAAAATGGTTAAACAAGCTATGAGAAACGCAATGCTTGGATTTCCAGATTTTATGAAAGATAGAGATGTAAAAGATAGAGTTGAAGAATTAAAAAATGAAGCCATGGAAATAATTGAATCAATAAAGTTGTTGGGAAAGGGTTATAGTGATCCTTTGATTGAGCCAGAAGTAATCTATAACGCTGTAAAAGTTGGGATTTTAGATGCCCCAGGTTTAAAGGGGCTTTCAGTAGCTAAAGGCAGATTTGAGACTAGAATCATAAATGGAGCGAGTTATGCAATAGATGATAATGGAAATGTTTTAAGAGAAAAGGATAGATTGAAGATCATAAGGAAGGAGGCTGGAATATGAAAATTGCTATAGTTCACGAAATCAATTTGAATGAAGAAGAAAAGAAAATGGTAGAAAGTGTAAAGAAAGCTTTATCTAAAAAATACGAATGTGAACTCGTACCTTTCGATGAGACATTTATAAGTAGAATAAAGGATTACAATTTTGTTTTTAATCTTTCAAACAAGGGTGGTAAAGAGACAAAGCAACTTCATGTTCCAGCAATTTTGGATGCATTAAACATACCATACACTGCTTCAAATGCTTATTCACATTCTTTATGTTTAGATAAAATTACGACAAAAATTATAATGAAATATCATAACATTCCAACACCAGAATTCATGTATTTTGATATAGGTGAATTACCTGAAAAAATTGATGATAAAATTTATATTGTGAAGCCACCTCGAGAAGGAAGTGCCAAAGGTATAACAAGAGAATCAGTTGTGGATAATTTAGAAGATATGAGAAAACAAATAAAAAAGATTCATGAGGAATTTAAACAACCTGCTTTAGTAGAAGAGTTTATTGATGGAATGGAGGTTAGTGTAGGTTTAATAGGTAATGATGAAGATTTAGAGGTACTGCCTATTCTTGAAATAGATTTTTCGAGTCTTCCTGAAGGACTTGAACGGTTCTATTCGTATAATGTAAAACATAATTATGGTGAACAAACGAACTATGTGTGTCCAGCAAGAATACCAGAACAAATTAAAAATAGTCTTGAAAAATATGCAAAAAAACTTTTCAAAGTTCTTTCGTTGAAAGACTATGCAAGAATGGATGTTAGAATAAGAAATGGAAATATTTATTTTATTGAAGTGAATTCTCTTCCACAACTTGTCCCGGTTTATTCGGATATTACTAAGATGGCTGAAGCAGCAGGTATAACTTACGAGGATTTAATAATGAAGATTTTGGAAAGTGCAATGAGGAGGTACAAGGGGGAAGAAAAATGAAAAGTTATACGAAATATTTATGGTTTAATACTAAAAAGAGAAAGGAATTAGTTAAAATTACCGATGTTGTCGAGAAAATTGTTGAAGAAAGTGGAATAAAAGAAGGTTTTTGTTTAGTATCAGCAATGCATATAACAGCTGGTATAATAGTTAATGATGACGAATCAGGATTGCATAAAGATATTTGGGAATGGCTTGAAAAACTTGCCCCTACTGGTGATTATCATCATCATTGGACTGGTGAGGATAATGGTGATGCACATCTAAAACGAATTTTAACGCATCACCAAGTAATTTTGCCAGTAACAGATGGAAAACTAGATTTAGGTCCCTGGGAACAAATTTTTTATGCAGAATACGATGGGCAGAGAAGAAAAAGAATAGTAGTAAAAGTGATAGGTGAATAGTATGGAATTATCTCAATTATACCGTTCTGTTTTAGATTCAATTATTGAAGGCGTGATAATTGTTGATGAAGGCGCACGGATCTTGTATATAAACAAGACTGCCGTGCGTCTTTTAAATTTATCTGGTGATTTTATCGGAAAACATGTTACGAAAGTGGTACCAAATACAAGATTACATATTGTTGTAAGAACAGGGATACCTGAAATTGATGAGGTGCAACATGTAGGAAAAAACATTATAGTTACATCAAGGATACCTTTGAAAGACAAAGAAGAAAATATTGTTGGTGCTGTTGCTGTTTTTAGAGATATTACAAGTGTTAAGAAACTTGCTGAAGAAATAACAAATTTACATGAAATCGAGGCAAGATTAAAAGCCATTATTGACTCAACTTACGATGCAATTTCAGTTGCAGACGAATATGGAAATGTCATTTTAGTGAATAAAGCTTATACAGAACTTACTGGTTTTAAACCTGAGGAGGTTATTGGAAAACCAGCTACAGTGGATATTGCAGAAGGTGAAAGTATCCATTTAATGATTGCTAAAACAAGAAAGCCAATTTACAATGCAAGGTTAAAAGTTGGTCCGATGAAAAAGGAAGTAATAGTTAACGCTGAACCGTTGTTTGTGAGAGGGAAGTTCAGTGGAAGTGTTGCAGTCGTACATGACGTTTCAAAAATTTTAGATTTGACAAGAGAACTTGAAGAAATGAGAAGAATGATGAGGCAAGTAAAAGCTCAATATACATTTGAAGACATCATTGGAAAAAGTGAAAAAATACTTATGGCCAAAGAACAGGCAAGAAAAGTAGCCAAAACCCCTGTAACAGTTCTTTTGAGGGGGGAAAGCGGTACAGGGAAAGAACTTTTTGCTCACGCTATTCACAACGAGAGTAATAGAAAAAATGGCCCATTTATAAGTGTGAATTGTGCTGCCATTCCTGAAAATATACTTGAGATAGAACTTTTTGGATATTCTGGAGGGGCATTTTTAGGAGCAAGAAAGGAAGGAAAGAAGGGGTTGTTAGAAGAAGCAGATGGAGGGACATTGTTTTTAGATGAGATTGGTAAAATGCCCCTTAGTTTGCAAGCTAAAATTTTAAGATTTATCGAGAGAAAAGAATTTTTACCTGTAGGTTCGACAACGGTCAAAAAAGTTGATGTAAGAATAATTGCTGCCACTAATATGAATTTGGAAGAATTGGTAAAAAAAGAAAAATTCTTATCTGATTTGTATTTTCGCCTAAATGTTTTTCCTATTTTTTTACCTTCTTTAAGAGAAATAAAGGAAGATATACCTGTGCTTGTTAAACATCTTTCCAAGAAAATTGCACGACAGTTTGGAAGAAAAGTAGATGATGTTTCATCCGTTGCAGTAAAGTATTTAAAAAGTTATGATTGGCCCGGAAACGTTAGAGAACTTGAAAATGTTATAGGTAGAGCGATTATTAATATGAATATTAATGAAACTATTTTAGAAAAAAGGCATTTTCCGACATTGTTTTTGGAAAAAACTTCGGAAAATTTCAAATATGAAGGCTCATTAAAATCATTAGTTGAAGACTTTGAAAGAAAGGTAATTGAAAATGTTTTAAAAGAAAACAAAGGTGATAGAACTAAAACAGCTAGAAGTTTAGGGATAAGTATAAGAACGTTGTATTATAAGATTGAAAAATATGGATTAGGATAAGGGGGATTTTTAAATGAAGTTAAGAATTTTAGTTGAAGGTGGAATAATAAGTGTTCCTGACAGAGTAAAAGCACCTTTTTCTACGATTACACTTTTAGAAAGTTCTAATAGAAAAATTTTATTGGAACCTGGTGATTATTCAACTCATAGTATTTTGGAACAAAACTTGAAGGAGTTAGGTATTGCAGTTGATGATATTACAGATATAATTCTGACACACTTCCATCTTGACCATGCTTACAATTCAATTTTTTTTCCAAATGCTACAATATATATTCATAGAAATTATTTAAATAAAAACTATGAATCTTTTGGAATGATCGTTGGAAAACAATATAAATTTGTAAAAGACAGTTGGAAAAAGGTAAAGACTTTTGATGATGGTGATGTTTTGTTTGACAAAATAAAAGTTTACTACACTCCTTGGCATGCAAGAGAACATTCATCTTTTGTTGTAGAAACGGAAAACCTAGGAAAAGTGTTTTTTCCAGGAGATATTGTAATGACTCGAGTAGAATTTTATGATATAATGAGAGTGTTGAGAGATGATGATTGTGCAAGATTTGTGCGTGAGATCGCATCTAGTTGTGATTATTTGATATTTACACACGATAGTTATATTAGCCTGAAAAAATGGGGGTGAAATTGATGAAAGTTGCTTTAATATCTTATGAAGTATATCCATTTGCAAAGGTTGGGGGATTGGCTGATGTTGTAGGAGCACTTCCAAAATATTTGGAAAAGCTTGCTACTTCACCACTTGTAATTATGCCAAAGCATAAAGTTGTTGAAGTTAATGCCGAAAAGTATTCATATAAATTAGAGAAAGTCAGAGAAAGTATAGAGATTCCTTATCTTAATACAAAAGAAAAATTTGATATTTATTATTCTAAAATTCCTAATACAAATGTTCCGATTTATTTTATTGAAAATGAATATTATTTTTCTTCAGATGATGTGTACGGTGGGCCGGATTTAGCAGAGCAAGCGATTTATTTTTCTGCAGCTGTTTTAGAAACTTTGAAATTAATAGCTCCGGATGTAGAAATAATTCATGTGAATGATTGGCAAACAGCTTTAATACCTGTTTATTTAAGAACACTATATAAAGATGACCCACTTTACAAGAAAAGTTCAACTGTTTTGACAATTCATAATCTAGGTTATCAAGGAATTTTTGAACCAGATTATATTAAATTTTCTGGGTTACCTGAGTCAGTGCTTGATATAAATGGTATAGAATTTTATGGAAAAATTAATTTTTTGAAAGGCGGAATTCTTTTTGCAGATGTTATAAATACTGTAAGTCCTACGTATGCTCAAGAGATTCAAACAAAGGAATATGGTGAAAGATTAGATGGTGTTTTAAGACTTAGAAGTTCGGATTTATACGGAATTTTAAACGGTATAGATTATGAGGAATATAATCCTGAAACGGATTCAAGGATTTACGTAAATTATTCATTAAGAGAAATAGAAAAGAAATATGAAAATAAACAAAAGTTACAGGAAGAATTGGGATTACCACAAGGAGATCTACCAGTTCTTGGAATTATTACCAGGTTAGTTGATCAAAAAGGGTTGGATATTTTAGCTGATGTTCTCAGGTACATTCTTCTTATGGATGTGCAATTTGTTTTGCTTGGAACAGGTGATAAAAAGTATGAAGAAATGTTTAAAAAATTGGAAAAAGAATTTCCAGAAAAAGTTTCTGCAAATATAACTTTTGATATTAATCTTGCCCAAAAAATATACGCAGGTTCGGATATGTTTTTAATGCCTTCTAGATATGAACCATGTGGATTAGGGCAAATGTATAGTTTGAGATATGGAACCATACCTGTTGTAAGATATACTGGAGGTTTAGCAGATACTGTGAAAGAATATGATGAAAAAACCTTTAAAGGAAATGGATTTGGTTTTAAAGAATATAGTTCCGCATACTTGTTAAAAGCCATTGCGAGGGCGGTAGATTTTTACAAGAACAAGAAAGTTCATTGGAGAAAACTGGTTGAAAACGCTATGAAAACAGATTTATCTTGGGAAAGATCTGCAAAAGAATATTTAAAATTGTATGAAACAGCCAAAAATAAGAAATTACAGGGGAGGTAAGGTGATGCCAGAGTATAGAAAGGATCCTGTAGTAAAAAGATGGGTTATTATTGCAACTGAAAGGGCAAAAAGGCCACATGATTTCACTGTTCCAAAAGATAAAAATAAGAGTGGTTTTTGTCCATTCGATTATGGAAATGAGCATACAACACCACCTGAAGTGTTAGCATTTAGACCAGAGGATACAGAGCCAAATACTCCAGGATGGTGGGTTCGAGTTGTTCCAAATAAGTTTCCAGCAGTTGATCCGGAATTAGAAATTCAAAAATATGGACATGGTATGTATGACGCAATGACGGGTTTTGGATATCACGAGGTAATCATAGAAACACCCGATCATAACAGTACTTTTGCTTTACTGGACGACAAACAGGCTACTGAAGTAGTTTGGGCTTATGTAAAACGATTTAACGCAATTGCTAAAGATCAAAGGATAAAATATATTCTTATCTTTAGAAATCATGGTATTATGGGAGGCGCCTCTCTTTCACATCCACACAGTCAAATAATTGCGATTCCTAGTGTACCAAAAAGAGTTTTAGAAGAGTTAAACGGCGCAAAGGATTATTTTGATTATAAAGAAAGATGTGTTTTTTGTGATATGATTTCTCAAGAAACAATTGAAAACAAAAGAATAGTTGAGGAAAACGAAGCATTTATTGCTTTTGCTCCATACGCTTCTAGATTTCCATTTGAAGTTTGGATAGTTCCTAAAGTACATTCCCATAATTTTGGTTCTATAGATGAAAATGAAATAAGTGAATTTGCAAAAATTTTGAGAAATATTTTGTATAGGATATATAAGGTTTTAGACAATCCTCCTTATAATTTTGTAATACATACTTCACCAACATATGAAGAGGGTAAAATTTACTATCATTGGCATGTAGAGATTATGCCAAGATTAACGAGAGTTGCTGGTTTTGAATGGGGGTCAGGATTCTATATTAATCCTGTGCCACCAGAAGATGCAGCGAAATATCTTAAAGAGGTTGAATTATAAAATAAGGGCGATTTTCGCGCCCTTATTTTTTTTCTTCTAGACCATAAGGTTCTATTTCATCATTTAGGAGTGGTTCAACGTGTATAACAACATCATATAGTTCATCACCTAAAGAATCAATTATTTTAGATCTCAAACATTTCGTTATTTCATGGGCTTGCTTTACAGTTAAGTTTGGATCAACTTCTATATCCAAATCAATGTCATATTTATTACCTATTTTTCTTATTCTAACTTTGTGAGGATTATATACACCGTCACATTTTTTGCAGTTTTCAAACACCATATCATAAAGCCATTCTTCCTTTGGATGAATACCATCCATAAGAGAATAAAAATTTTCACTGAAGATTTCGAATGAAACTTTTAAAATTATAATTGACATTATCATTCCAACCACAGGATCAGCCCATGACAAGCCAATTTTATTTAAAAATACTCCAAAAAACACTAAAGTTGAAAGTAAAATGTCGTTTCTCATATTCAAAGCTTCAGCAATTAAAGATTGTCTTTGATATTTTTTTCCTATTTTGTATTCCATAATAAAAAGTATAAATTTTCCTGCCATAGAAATTATAGTGACTAATATGGGAATAATTCCGAGAATGGTTTGATAATTACCAGTTATTAATCTTTTAAAACTTTCCGTTAATAATGAAATTCCAGCATAAAAAATTACAAAAGAAATGATTTTTGCAGCAATGTTTTCGACTTTTTGATGTCCATAAGGGTGTAATTTATCTGGTGGTTTTGAAGAAAATCTAGTTGCAAAAAATACTACCAGCGAAGTAAAAATATCAGTAGAAGAATCTATTCCATCTGCCAATACCGCCATACTATTAAACATTAATCCTGTGAATACTTTTAAAAAAGCTAAGGTTGAATTAGTTAATACAGCTATAATTGTAACTTTTTTAACCGATTTCTCCATAAAACACACTCCTAGATTATATTTGCGTTCAACACTTCTTTCATTAGTTTTATAGAATAATTGTACATGTTTTCATCGTAAGTTGTGGTACCATCTCTGTAAACATTTACAACTATATCTCTGTTTCTAAATTCTTCAACTGTGAAAAGTACACAAATATTTGTTACTAAACCAACAATATCTACTTCGTTGATATTATGTTTTTTAATAATTTCGTCGAGATTGGTTTTGTAAAATGCGGAATATCTTGTTTTTTTAATGAAGTAAGTATTTTTGTATCCTAATATTAATTCTTTAACTTCGTTAACTATTTCTGCACCCTCGGTATTTTTAACACAATGCTTGGGCCAGATATTGAATTCTAAATCATTTTCATCATGCCAATCTTGAGTGAAAATTATAGGGTAGTTTTGATTTTTGTATATTTTAATTAGTTCTAAAACTCTTGGAATTACTTTTTCTGCTCCGTTAAAGTATAATGCTCCACCTTTTTTTGCGAAATCATTTTGAAGATCAATGATTACTAGAGATTTCATATTAACCACTCCTTTTTTAAATACTTCTTCTGAATCCTTCACCTAAAACGTATCTCGATTCGTTTACAATAACGAAGGCATTTGGATCAACTCTTTTAACAAAATGGATTAACTCGTTTAGTTCTCTACGTCTAATTGATACAAAAATAATTTCTCTGTCTTTACCAGTATATCCACCTTTTCCTTTTAAATATGTAAATCCTCTACCCATGTCTTTTAGAATAAAATTTGCTATCGGTTTGTTGTTATCGGTAATTATAGTAACAGTTATTGCTAATTCTAGCCCTTTCATAACGAAATCTATAGTTATACCATTAATTATGATTGCTAATATTGAATACATCCCAACTTTTGGATCAAAAGCGACGCCTGCAAGAAAACCTATGGTAAAGTCAATTATAAGTAAACTTGTTCCTATTGGTGTACTAAAATATCTATTGAAAATCTTTGCAATAATATCTGTTCCACCAGTCGAAGAATTTTGTGCAAAAGTTATAGCCATCCCAACGGCGGTGAGGATATCGCCGAAAAAGATTGCTAACATTAAATCTCCTGCAGTATATTTCGGTATTTTAATAATTCTATCAAAAAAATCTATAAAAAAGTTAAGCATAAAGGTGCAATATATTGTTTTGTAGCTAAAGTCAAAACCTATTGTCAAAAATGCAATTAAAAAGAGAATGATATTAATGATATACATCCAAATACCCACAGGTAGAGAAAAGATCGAATGTAAAATTATTGCAAGTCCTGAAGCTCCCCCTGCAGCTATGTTATTGGGAATTAAAAATATGACTAAGCCAAGAGCGGTTAAAACAACACCGAAAGTTGAGAAGATATATTCTTTAATTATTTCACTTTTAGGAATATTTTTAGTCATTAAATCCCCCCCTAATAGTTAAAAAATTTTTACAATCTCACCATATAATGGTCCAGCAGTGATTTTGTTAACTTTTACTAAAACTTTTTTACCAATTAATTCTGGAGTAGCATTAAAAGCAATAATTTTATTTCTAATATCTCTTCCAAAAAAGAAACCATTTTTACTTTCAGATTCTACAATTACTTCAACTTCCTTTTCCAAATATCTTTCATTTAATTTTCTGTTGATTTCTTTTTGTAAGTTAAGAAGATAAGCCATTCTTCTAGTCTTAATGATTCTTGGAATGTTATCTTTAAAATACTTCCATGCTATTGTTCCTTCGCGTGGAGAGTAAATTGCTAAATTAAGACGTTCGAATTCTATTTCTTTAACGAGTTTTACAGTTGCCTCAAAATCTTCTTCGGTTTCATCTGGGAAACCAACAATTATGTCACTTGAAATAGATGCATCAGGAACAATTTTTCGAATTTCTCTAACTAAATCAATATACTCTTCTATTGTATATCTTCTATTCATTTTTTTCAAAATTTTGTTACTTCCATGTTGTACAGGTAAATGAATATTTTTACCTATTTTTGAACTGTTAGCTATTTCATTAGCTATTTCAAGTGAAAAATCTGTAGGATATGAAGTTAAAAACCATATCCTCTCGATTTCCTCAATTTTTACAGTTGCATTTAAGAGTTTAGCTAGTGAAGTATTATCATTAAGGTCTTTACCATAAGCATCAACATTTTGACCAAGATAGGTTATTTCTTTTATTCCAGTTTTAGTTAAGTTTGAAACTTCTTCTAAAATATCATCCATTTTTCTAGATTTTTCTCTTCCACGAGTGTATGGTACTATACAATAAGTACAAAAACGGTTACACCCATATATTATAGTAATCCATGCATGGTGTTTTGAGTTTCTCTTTAAAATGTTTTTGTAATCAATTTCATTTAAATAATCATCAAAAAAGGCCACTTTTTTATTTTTGAAAATTAATTCAACAGCTTCAGAAATTTTAGGAATTGCTCTTGTGCCGATTACAAAGTTAACACCTCTTCTGAATAAATTTTCTTTTTCTTTTTCAGCACCACAACCCATGACACCTATTTTTTTACCTTTCTTTTTCAACTCACCAATTGCGCTATAAAATTTTTCTTCAGCTTTTTTTCTTACAACACAAGTGTTTAGTATAACTAATTCTGCTTCTTCTTCATTGTCAATAACTTCATAGCCTTCGGATTCAAGATAATATTTTGCAACTTCACTGTCGTTTTCATTCATTTGACAACCAAATGTCTTAATGTATATTTTCATTTTTCCCCTCCCTAATAGATTATGCAAATTAATTCTATCATTTTAAAAAATTTTTTCTACAAATACAATTTAACAGAACTGTTAAATATGTTAAAATAATTAAAAAAGTGGGGGAGAAAAATGAGAATTCGTGAAATTGACATTTCTAAAGGAATACTAATTTTAATAGTTGTACTCTTACATTCTTATATCCCATATTCATTGGTTGTTTATCTTTCGTATCTTTTAGCTGCTTTTATGTTTATTTCAGGTTATCTTTTTAAGGATGAGAATTTTTTCATAAAATTAAAAAAGATTTTTTTGAATTTATTGTTTCCATTTTATTTTTTGAGTACAATTGGATACATTATTTATTTCTATATTAATAAAATTACTCATTACAGTAGCGCTGTTTTTACAACGTTTTTTGAATTCATAATTTTTGGATATGCACCTATGGACATGCCTGTGAATGTTTTGCCTTTGTGGTATTTGTACATGTTTGCTGTTGCAGAAATAGTGTTTATGATTTTAATAAAACTAAATCTAGTTCATTTTACACCTTTTCTATCTGTTTTCACAACGTTTTTTTTGCATAATCAAACTCGATTTTTCAAGTTAGAGGTAGCATTTCACGGATTAATTTGGTTTTATTTTGGATATTGGTTTAGAAAAAAAGGTTATAAATATAAATTAAAGAGACCTTTTATCATGTTATTGCTTTCTATTATGATAGTTGTAATAATTGCTAAAATTAATGGTTTCAATGATTGGAGAGATTCCAATTATGGAAAGTATCCCTTGTTATCTTATATAGGAGAATTAGCATTTATTATCTTAATTATTTCATTATCTAACCTAATTAAGATTGAGAAATTGAAAAAATTTATGGAGTTGTTTGGAAGATATACTATTTTTGTTCTCGGGTATCATTTAGTTCTTTCTGGGTTAATAGCTCTTGTTTTGAAAGACCCTCTTTCGTTTGTAGAAAAGTACTGGTACATTTATTACGGTTATTCAGTAACTATTTTATATTTATTTTTAAAGTTTGTGCCTAAAAAGGTAATTTATTTCTTATCAGGTCAATTTTATCTACTGAGGAAAACGTAATAGTTAAAAACTTCAGAGTCCCGTACGGGACTCTGAATTAGTTTTTATCGGGGATTAACAGGTTTGAGATAACACCTACAATTGCTGCTAAAGCTAAACCTTTAAATTCAACTGTTCCAATCTTAATGTTTGCTCCGCCTATACCAATAGTTAGTATAAGTGATGCTACTATTAAATTTTTTGCTTTTGAAAAATTGACTTTTTCATTAACAATTGTTCTTATACCAACAGAGGCGATCATTCCAAATAATATTAAGCTTACTCCGCCAATAACTGGTTTAGGAATTGTTTGAAGAACACTTCCGAATTTGGAGAAAAACGACATCAAAATTGCAAAAATTGCCGCAAGTCTCAAAATTGATGGATCGTATATTCTTGTTAAAGCCAATACACCGGTATTTTCACTATATGTAGTATTTGCGGGGCCACCTAAAAATCCTGCAATTATTGTTGCAAGACCATCGCCAACTAAAGTTCTATGGAGTCCAGGGTTTTCTATGAAATTTTTATTGACAACAGCTCCATTTGTAGTTATATCACCTATATGTTCCATGAAAGTTGCAATTGCTACCGGAGCAATAATGATAATAGATGATAGATTAAATTTTGGGAACAAAAAATTAGGTAAAGAGATTAATGAGCTGTGATATATAGGCTCAAAGTTCACAGTTCCGGTTAAAATTGATGCAATGTAACCCACAGTTACTCCTATTAATATGGGAATAAGGGTGAAAAATCCTTTGAAAACTGTTGAAGCTAAGATAATTGAAATGATAACTATAATGGCGATTCCCCAATTTTTGGAAGCCATATTAATGGCTACTGGGCTAAGGCTTAAACCTATTACTATAATCATGGGTCCTGTCACTACGGGTGGAAAAAGTTTTTTGATTCTTTGAATTCCTATGATTTTCACTAACAATGAAAATAAAAGGTAAACCACCCCTGCTGCAACTATTCCACCAGTTGCATATTGTAAATTCCCAGTTTGTTCTTTTACCAACAGTATTGGGCTAATAAAAGCAAAACTGGAACCTAAAAAAACTGGAACTATTTTTTTTGTAACTTGGTGGAAAATTAATGTTCCAAAACCAGCTGTAAAGAGGGCAACTAAAGGATCAAGACCAGTTAGAAGAGGTACAAGGATGGTGGCACCAAACATAGCTACAAAATGTTGAATGGAAAGGACTACTTTTCTCCAGCCATTTACGCTGTAGTAATTTCCCAGCGTTTCTTCAAATTGAATCATACTATTCCTCCTTTCTGGCCTCACTGGACCAAATTAAAGGTGCTCTTCGAAGTGTATAACACAGAAAAGTTATTTTGTCAACGATTTGTAATATTAAATAATTTTTGATGTTGTTTAACTCTTGTTTTAAAATATACTTTTTTGGTATAATATATTACGTTATGCGAAAAATATAACAAAAGAGGTGAAGATATGAAATCTATAAATATAGTAAATATGGCTATTAACGTAGAAAAACAAGGTGAATTTTTTTACAAAGAACTTGCAAAAGTTGTTAACAAAAAATTTACTGATACTTTGTTGGAACTTGCTGAACAGGAAAAACAGCACGCTGAGGTGTTTATCAAACTTGCTGATACAAAAGAGTGGGATGAAATAGATTCTTACATTTCTTCGTATGCAAGTGTCTATATAATTCCTGATCTTGAAAGGATTGTTGAATCATTTGATAAGAGGAATTTAAATTCAATCTTCGAACTAGCAATTGAAATTGAAAAGGATTCAATAATTTTATATTATGAATTAAAAGAACAGGTAAATGATAATGACATAAAGAATTTAATCAAAAAAATCATCGAACAAGAAAAGTCCCACATTAAAAAAATTATTGAAATGAAAAATAATTTTTAAAATTACCATCTATTATGTCTTTTAAAGAGGTTGAGGAAAGTAATTTAAAAACTTCTTTATTTAACCATTTCCAGAACTTTCTAGCTTTGCAAAAATTGTGATTTGGACAATCTTTTGGACAACTAACAATTTCTATGTTACTTTTAAAGGTCCTAGTTATGTCTATTAAATATATTTCATGTGGGTCTTTTACAAGAGTATAACCACCATTTTTTCCTCGAATAGTTTTCACTAAATTGGCTTCTTTCAAATAAAAAAGAAGTTTCATAGCATATTTCCGAGAAATGTTTTCAAGTTCAGAAATTGCTTTTGAATTTATTGGTTTTTCTTCGAGAGAGAGCCTAATTAAAATTCTTACTGAGTATCTAATGTCTTTTTGGCATTTTCCAAACACATTTTCACCTCAAGGGAGGATTGGGAATGAAAAAAATATTAATTGCAGTCAGACCATTTTCTTTTATTGCATCTTTTTTACCTGTAACTGCTGGTGCCTTATTGGCTGGAAAGTTCAATTTTTCACTTTATATTATATCACTTTTTTCAGCTATTTTGATTCAGGCAGGGGTGAATACTACTAACGATTATTTTGATTATATGAAAGGAGTAGATGACAAAGAATCGCTGGGCTCCAGTGGTCTACTTATCCATGGAAAAGCAACCCCTCAGGAAATAATAAGTATAAGTATTGTATGTTATATTTTAGCGGTAGTTTTAGGATTATATCTTGTTAAAAAGGTAGGCTCAGGGTTAATATGGTACGGTGTTATAGGAATTATTTTTGGCTATTTTTATACTGGCAAGCCTTTGCAATTGAAATATAAAGCTTTTGGAATGTTCCAAGTATTCATACTTATGGGTCCGTTAATGGTTTTAGGTTCTTATTATGTTCAAACACAAAAATTTTCGTATAAAGCTTTATTGCTTTCTATTCCAATTGGGATTTTTACTGATTTAATATTGCATGCCAACGATATTAGAGATTCTCAATATGATAAAAAAGCTGGTATAAAAACTTTAGCTATTTTAATAGGGGATAAAAATGCAACATATTTGTATATTTTTCTTACGATTATTGCTTACTTTTTCTTAACTATCCTGTATTTTTTGAAAGTATTTACTCCTTTTATATTTTTAAGTGTTGCAGTTTTGCCAATATATTTTAAGGTTTATAAACTAATCAAAGAAAAAAGTGAAAAGAAAAAAGCTCCTCATGAGGTAGCAAATGTTGATAAAATGACAGCTTTGGCACAAATCATTATTACAGGGATTGTTGTAATTTCCATGATGAGGTGATTTAAAGTGGAAACAGTTAGAAAAATAAAATACGAAAGTTTTGTGATCATGCTTGTATTTTTGTTTATTGGTTTTTATTTCGCATTTCAAGTTGATATATTTGATTTTTGGATTCGTATGACATCGATGACTTTTATTTTAGGTATTTTCGCTATTATGTTAAATGGCAAAGCTAATATTGTTCCCAACAGATTAGAACTCCCTATCATTTTGATAGTGAGTGTTTTGAGCTATGTTCTGTTTTTATTTTTCGATTTAATATCTTTTTTTGTTCCGCTATTTAAAGAACATATTGTTTTGGTTTATAACCTTGCGAACGAGCAAAATATCTTGGTAATTATTTTTTGTTTGATAATAATATCTTTTTTTGAAGAGATAATTTGGAGAGGTTTTATTACAGAATTTTTACTACAGAATATGGATATTGCACCTGCATTAATTATTTCTTCAATATTGTACTCTGTTGTTCACATTTTTACGGGAAATGTTGCTCTTATGGCTGGGGCATTTTTCTTAGGGTTAATTATGGGATTTATTTATATATTTACAGGAAAGGTAAGCACTACCGCTTTTATACATGCGATTTGGGGTATATTAATTTTTGTTATTTTCCCGCTAAATTAAGGAGGGATCCGCTATGAATGTAATTGTTTGTATTAAGCAAGTTCCAGATACAACAAATGTCAGAATTGATAGAAAAACAAATAACTTAGTTAGAGAAGGTGTTCCCTCGATTATAAATCCTGATGATCAAAGGGCTTTAGAATTAGGAGCACAATTGAAAGAGAATTTTGGAGCGAAAGTATTTGTTGTAACCATGGGACCACCTCAGGCAAAAGAAGCATTAAAGGATGCTATTTCCTTTGGACTTGATGAAGCATTTTTGTTAAGTGATAGAGCTTTTGCGGGGGCAGATACGTTAGCTACTACATATACTATTTTTGGAGGATTGAAAAAACTAGAAAAACAAATAGGTCAAATTGATCTTCTTTTGTTTGGTAAACAAGCGGTTGATGGAGATACAGGACAAGTAGGCCCTGGAATAGCAACAAGATATGGCTATCCATTAGGAGCTTATGTAGTTAGAATTGAAAAAATTGATTTTGAAAATAAAGAGTTAGTAGTCGTAAGAAGACTTGATAGAGGCTACGAAAAAATAAAGATTAAAATGCCTGCTGTTCTAACAGTGACAGATGAATTAAACGAACCGCGCTATGCAGATTTACCAAATCTAATTAGGGCAATTAAATATGAACCAACTACTTGGACATTGAAAGAGTTAGAACTTGATCCAAAGAAATGTGGTTTTTTTGGTTCACCTACTAGAGTTATAAACACAAACATTCCACCTGCTAGAAAAGGTGGAGATATTATATCTAAGAATGAAGAACCTGAAAAAGCTGTTGAGAAGTTTTTAGAGGTATTGCTAAAGAAAGAATCTATTAGACTTATAGATTCATTGAAATCTCTTTTGGAAGGTGATAACTGATGGAAAAAAAGATAATTTTTGTATTAGTTGAACATCATGACAAAAAAGTTCATCCGGTTTCGTGGGAATTGATTGGTAAAGCGAGGGAATTAGCTGCGAAACTTGACAACTCAGAGGTGTGGGGAATTGTATTGGGTGATGAATTAGAAAATATATGTAATGAGGCTATAAAAAGAGGTGCAGACAAAGTTATTTACGTTAAAAATAGCAGATTTAATCGTTATATAAATTACGAATATCAAACTGCAATAGTAAACGTAGTAAAAAAATATAATCCGGAAATATTTTTGATTGGAGCAACGTTGGAGGGAAGAGAACTCGCGGGCATGGTAGCCACAAAGTTAGAAACAGGACTTACAGCGGATTGTACAGGTTTAGATATAGTTAGTGATAATAGAACTGGGAAGAAAATACTTGCAATGACAAGACCGACTTTTGGTGGCAATTTGATGGCAACAATTACATGTCCTCAACATAGGCCACAAATGGCAACAGTTAGACCAGGTGTCATGAAAAGTTTACCAATAGATCCTAAAAGAAAAGGTGAAATAATTGTTGAAAACATTGAATTAAAAGATCTAAAGAAATTAATTGAATTTCTTGAAACGATTCCTGTTAAAACTGAATCTAATTTACAATATGCACCAGTAATAGTTTCTGGTGGTAAAGGTGTTGGAGGGCCTGACGGTTTTAAAAAACTTAAAGAACTTGCTAATTTACTTGGTGGTGAGATTGGGGCATCAAGAGCAGCAGTAAAAGCTGGTTGGATATCCGATGAATATCAAGTAGGTCAAACTGGTAAAACTGTGAGGCCTATTTTATATATTGCTTGTGGAATTTCGGGAGCAATACAACATATTGTTGGGATTAAGGAATCGGAAATAATTGTTGCAATAAACAAAGATGAAAATGCCCCTATTTTTGATATTGCTGATATTGGAATTGTTGGGGATTTACATAAGGTTATCCCTGCCCTCATTGATAAGTTAAAGCAGCTGCTAGCCAAAAGTGAGGTGAAAAAATGAAGATAGATTTTGATGTTGTCGTGATAGGAGCAGGTCCTGCTGGCCTTTCTGCTGCTTATGTTTTAGCTAAAAATGGTATAAAAGTTGCAGTTGTAGAAAAGGGAGAATATCCAGGTTCTAAAAATGTAATGGGAGGTGTTTTGTACGTTAATCCTTTAAAAGAAATGATTCCTGACGTGGTAGAAAAATTAAAGAAATCGAATGCAGTTGAAAGGAATGTTATAGAGCAAAACATGTGGATTTTGGGCGATACCGGTGTAGTAAAAGTCGGTCATAGAAATGTAAAATGGAAAGAAGAACCCAATGCGTTTACTGTTTTGAGGGCAAATTTCGATAGATGGTTTGCAGAAGAGGCTAAATCAGTAGGTGCGTTAATAATTCCAAAAACAAAAGTGGATGATTTTATAAGGAATGAAAAAGATGAGATTATTGGTGTTAAAACTTCAAGACCGAAAGGGGATATTTATTGTAAAGCTGTTATTATAGCAGAAGGAGTAAATCCAATATTAACTTTGAAGGCAGGTTTAAGAAAAGAAGATTTGAAACCAAATATGGCTGCTATTGCGGTAAAGGAATTAATAAATGTACCCGAAGATGTCGTGAATAAAATGTTTGGTGTAGATAGTGATCAGGGTAGTACTATTGAGATTCTGGGAAGTTGGTCAGAGGGAATGTTTGGTATGGCATTTTTGTATTCAAACAAATCTTCAATTTCAATTGGCGCTGGAGTACTAATTGAAGATATTATTAAAAGTAAAATCAAGCCTTATCAATTTCTTGAGAATTTGAAAAACCACCCAGTTATATCGGATATATTAGGTGAGTTTAAAAATAATACGATGGAATATATGGCACATTTGATTCCTGAAGGTGGATATTATGCCATGCCAAAAATCTATGGTAATAGAGTTCTTGTTTGTGGAGATTCTGCAATGCTTGTGAATTCAATACACAGGGAAGGTTCAAATCATGCTATTACGTCTGGTCGATTAGCAGCCGAAACATTAATTGAAGCATTTGAAAAAGGCGATTTATCTGAGACAACTTTAAAAAGTTATTATGAAAAATTAAATGATTCATTTATATTAAAAGATTTGAAAAAATACAAAGATTTAATGCCAATTATGGAAAAAAACAGACACTTTATTAACCTTTATCCAAAACTTGTAAATAAGGTAGCTACAAGATTTTTACAAGTTGATGGGACTCCAAAGAAAAAAATTGAAAAAGAAATTGTTCAAATGATTTTAAAAGAAAGAGGGATTTGCGGAATAACGTTTGATATTTTAAGATTGTTGAGAGCTGTGAGGTGATGGAAAATGCCCAGGATTGAAGATAAATTATTTTTAAATAGGTATAGAACGGATGAAAAAAATGCTCATTTAAAAATAAAAGATCCAAAAATTTGTGCAGAAAAATGTATAGATAAACCATGCACTTATTTTTGCCCAGCAGATGTATATGAATGGGATGGAGAAAAAATTGATGTAAAATTCGAAGGATGTTTAGAATGCGGAACTTGTAGAATAGGATGTCCATTTAATAATATAGAGTGGAAGTATCCAAAGGGTAACTATGGTATTTTATACAAATTTGGATGAGGTGATAGTATGTTTGTTAAAATTGATAGACACAAAATTCCATGTGTAGAAACTGAAGGAACTATTTTATGTGACATTTGCGGTGAGAGTTATAAAATTGATAGTAAACAAAAATTACATTCAATAATTGTTACAACATGTCCTAATTGTGGCCATCAGAATATAAATGTGATTACAAATAGTATTAAATTTATTGACGAAACTATTGAAAAAATTAAAAAACTGGAATCACAGTTAAAAAAACTAAAAAGATCATTAGAAATTGAAATGCAAGAAAATAGTTATGTTGATAATTACCCGGAGGTGTATGCTGTTGACAAAAATAAACAGCCAAATCCAAAGTTACTCTGAAAAGTTAGAAAGAGATTTGAGTCGTGTCCGGCAAGAAATTAGAAATATATTGAAAGAAGCGTTACCGGAAAGTGTTTTTAAATCATTACCTCTTTCCGGTAAGATGCTTAGAGTAAAATTAGCAATTATGATCTTTAGAAAATTTTTCGAAGAGTTGAAAGAAGAACATGTAAAAAGTTTAGTAGCCTTAGAGCTTGTTCATTTGGCATCGTTGTTACACGATGACGTAATTGATCACTCTACACTAAGAAGGGGAAAAGATACTATAAATGTATTGTTTGGAGAAACTGCAGCAGTAGCTATTGGTGATATAGTACTAGTTTTGGCCTTTGAACTTGTAGAAGAAATAGGACTTGAAAAATTAAGAAAAGCTTTCTTGAAAGTTATTAAAATGATGTCAATTGGAGAAATGTTAGAGCAGTTTAATAAAGGAAAACCAATTTCTAAAGAAACTTATTTTGAAATTATAAATGGGAAAAGTGGTAGTTTATTTGGGTTATCAACTTTTATACCTTCTATTTTTAAAGGAGATCACGGGGAAGAGTTTTATGAAATGGGTAAAAGGTTAGGGCAGTATTACCAAATAGCAGATGATGTTTTGGATTTTGAGGATCCAAAAAAAGTTGGAAAATCTACTATGCTTGATATAAAAAATGGGATAATTTCTTATCCTGTTATTTTAGCCTTTGAAAAAGAACCGTCATTAATTGAGGCCTATGAGAAAAATGAATGGAAAGTAGTGTATAACTTTATATTAAAAAATAAAATTTTGGAACAGGCTAGACATGAATTAAAATTAATGATTTTTGACTTTGTAAAAACGTATCCTTGGTTAAAAGAGTATGTTATGAGTGTTTTTAGACAGTATTTTAAATAAAACCATATTCTAACAAGGAGGGTGAGAGTATGTTTGTAGATTATTTAACACTTTTTATGGGAGATATTGTTGCTGGTTTTGCTTTGTTGTTATTCTTTGTATGGTCTGGTATGGAAATTGAAAAAAGCAAATCATTCGCTCCAGCATTTGGTGCTGTTGGTCTTATCGGTGTAATTTCTGGTTTGCATATGGTTTTAACTTGGCCACTTCCAGGAGTACATAACATTGTATTTGGTGAAGCGTTTGTATTATATGGTTTTGTATTTTTAGCCGCGGCATATGCACTTGCAAAAGGTTGGGATTTAATGCCGGTTACAATTTTTGCACTTACTGCGGGAGCATATGCTGTAATTTTATCTGGAGTTATTCTAGGATATGGCATTACAAGAAATCCAACAGAAACATTTCTAGCATATTTAGGAGCCGGATTAACAGGTATTCTCAGCCCCATTGTGTGGAAATTTAGAAACAATAAAGTTGTAAAAACATTGGCAATTATATTACTAATATTAACACTCTTAGCTTGGTTTATTACAATGTATGGTTCATTGACTGGGCATACTAATCCTGAAGGAAGTTTCGGGAAATGGCTTCCACCTTCTATGAAAAAATAGTCTTTAATATTTTCAAAACAAGCTAGTGTTTTTTCAAAAGCAGGGAGAGTTATCTCCCTGCTTTTTTGTAACAAATCTCTTTGTTAAATGAAAATATTTTAATTTTTCAGACAAATTTAGATAAAGTAGTTGTGATATAATTAAAGAAAGCTAATTAGGAGGTGTCTGAATGACTGTTAGGTTAAGATTTGCACCTAGTCCCACTGGATTTTTACATGTTGGGGGTGCAAGAACTGCTTTGTTTAATTTTCTATATGCAAAGAAGATGAAAGGAGCTTTTATTTTAAGAATAGAAGATACTGACATTGAAAGATCGGAAAAAGAGTTTGAAATAGGACTAATAAATGCTTTAAAATGGCTTGGTCTTGAATGGGATGAAGGTCCGGATATTGGAGGAGAATATGGTCCATATAGACAAAGTGAAAGGCTTGAAATATATCATAAATATGCTCGAAAACTAGTTGAGGAAGGAAAAGCATATGAAGTATATGCATATCCTGAGGAAATAGAAAAATTACGTGAAAAACTTTTATCCGAAGGTAAACCTCCTCATTATACAAAGGAAATGTTAAAAGAGTTTACTACACCAGAAAGGATAAGAGAATATAAAGAAAAAGGTTTAAGTCCTGCTATTTATTTTTCAATGCCAAGAAAAGAGTATGTTATTGACGATATTGTTAAAGGACAGGTAGTATTTAAAGAGGGAACAATAGGAGATTTTGCAATTTTAAGAAGTAATGGTGTGCCTATATATAATTTTGCTTGTGTAGTTGATGATTTTCTGATGAAAATTACTCATGTAATTAGAGGTGATGATCATTTGTCAAATACAATAAAGCAAATTGCGCTGTATGAAGCATTTGGGTGGGAACCCCCTAAATTTGGACATGTTTCAATGATTTTAGGTCCAGATGCGAAGAAGTTAAGTAAAAGACATGGTGCTACGTCGGTTGAAGAATTTAGAGAAAGAGGATATTTACCACAAGCTGTTGTAAATTTTTTAGCACTGCTAGGATGGTCCCATCCCGAAGGAAAAGAGATTATGTCCCTGGAAGAAATGATAGAGGCATTTTCATTAGATAGGTTGGGGAAAAATCCTGCTATTTTTGATCCAAAAAAGTTAAAGTGGATGAACGCTGAACATTTTAGAATGTTGGATGAAGAAGAAATGCTGAAAGTTACGAAACCATATTTTCTTAAGTTTGTATCAGAGGATGAGTTTGAAAAAAATAAAGAGTGGTTTATTAGGTTATTAAAATCGATAAAGGATAGAGTAGAAGAATTAATAGATATCCCCCATTTAGTTGAATTTTTCTTCAAAGAGCCAGAGATCAAAGTTGAATTAGCGCAGGAATTGAAAGAAGTATATAGAAAGTTAATTAAAGAACTTCAAAGTATAGATAATTGGAACGAAAAGAACATTTATCAAGCATTTAAAAATGCTATGAAAGGTGTAAGGATAAAAGGTAAAGATTTTTATATGAAGCTAAGAATTGTTTTAACTGGGAAAGAAGAAGGTCCAGAGCTTATTGACATAGTATATTTACTGGGGAAAGAAAAAATCATTAGAAGGTTAGAAAAGCAATTGGGGTGATAAAGTGTCGATTTATATAACTAACACAGAAACTGGTAAAAAGGAAAAATTAGAAACTTTAGAACCTGGAATAGTGAAAATGTATGTATGTGGTCCTACAGTATATAATTATATACATGTTGGTAATGCAAGGCCGGCTGTAGTATTTGATGCTTTTAGAAGATTTTTAGAATATAGAGGTTATAAGGTTATAATGGTTCAAAACTTTACAGATATTGATGATAAGATAATAAATGAAGCAAATGAATGGGGAGTTGATTTTAAAGATGTAGCGGAGACTTTTATTGCAGAATATTGGAGAGATGTTCAAAGCCTTGGAATAAGGGCAGCAAATTTCCATCCTAGAACTACTGATTACGTAGATGATATTGTTGAAGCAATTGAAAAATTGATTTCAAAGGGCTATGCATATGTTGCAAATAATGGGGACGTTTATTTTAGTGTAAGAAAGTATAAGGAGTATGGAAAACTTTCAGGGAAAAAGATAGAGGAACTTATTTCTGGTGCAAGAGTAGAAGTGAATTCATTGAAAAATGATCCTATTGACTTTGCTCTTTGGAAGGCTGTAAAGCCAGGAGAACCTAATTGGGAAAGTCCTTGGAGTTGTGGAAGACCTGGATGGCACATCGAATGTTCAGTTATGTCGCAGAAACTTTTGGGTGATACTTTCGATATACATGCTGGTGGAGAAGATTTAATATTCCCTCATCATGAGGATGAAAAGGCCCAAAGCGAAGCTTTGACCGGTAAGCCTTTTGCAAGATATTGGATGCATAACGGAATGATTATTACCCGTGGAGATAAAATGAGTAAATCTATAGGTAATGTTTTTCTAGTAAGAGAGGCAATAAAAAGATACGGAAAAGATGCGTTGAAGTTGTTTTTATTGTCGAAACATTACAGGACTCCTATTGAATTTTCGGATGAAATTTTACTTGAAAACAAGAGAGCAGCTTTAAAAGTAATAAAAACTTTAAATCGTTTTGAAGAAAAGTACTCTTATCCTTTAGTACCTAAGAGAGATGAATATATGAAAGAAATTGAAGCGAAATTTATCGAAGTACTTGAGGATGATTTCAATACTCCAAAAGCGATTGCATTAATTTTCGAGTTATCAAAAGAATTAAATAAATCAATGGATGAAGGCAAAGATGACGAAGCTTTGAAAAGATATCATTTAATTACTAGGGTTTTTGGTAGTATTCTAGGAATATTTGAAAGTGGTACAAAAATTGAAGTTCAATCGGCCGAAGAAAAAGTAATTGATGAAATTTTAAAAGTACGTCAAGAGTTTAGGAAGGAGAAAAATTATTTGGCTGCAGATAAGATACGTGATGCACTGGCAAATGCAGGAATAAAAGTATTGGATACTCCTGAAGGAACAAAGTGGGAGAAATTTTTGGAGGTGAATGAATGAGATTTTCACAGCTTTATGCACCTACTTTAAGAGAAGAACCTGCCGATGCGGAAATTCCAAGTCAATCTTTATTACAAAGAGCAGGATTTATTAGAAAAGTTGCTGCAGGTATTTACACGTATTTACCCCTTGCTCGAAAAACTTTGTTGAAGATTGAGAATATAGTTAGAGAAGAAATGAATAAAATTGGTGCTCAAGAAATATTAATGCCAATAATCCAACCTGCTGAATTATGGGAAAAAAGTGGCAGATGGGATGATTATGGCCCAGAAATGATGAAATTAAAAGATAGACATGAAAGAGATTTTACTTTAGGGCCAACTCATGAAGAACTAGTGACTGAATTAATAAAAAATGAGCTAACGTCCTATAAACAATTACCAATAAGTTTGTATCAAATTGCAAATAAATACAGGGATGAAATTAGGCCAAGATTTGGAGTTTTAAGAGCTAGAGAATTTATTATGAAAGATGCTTATAGTTTTCACGACTCATGGGAGTCTTTAGATGAAACATATTTAAAATTTAAAGAAGCGTATTCCAAAATAATGGAAAGAGTGGGATTAAGATATACAGTTATTGAAGCTTCTTCTGGAGCAATTGGGGGAAGCGAGTCACATGAATTTGTAGCATTTGCAAATACAGGAGAAAGTAATATTCTTTATTGTGATTGCGGTTATGCTGGAAGTGATGAGAGGGTACCTTATAAAGGTGAATATAGAATATATGATGAAGAGGAGAAATCCTTAGAATTAGTTTTTACCCCAAATGTAAAAACAGTTGAACAAGTTGCTCAGTTTTTAAATGTTGAAGTAAGACGAATTGTTAAGTCGTTGATCTTTAAAGGAAGAGAAGGGTTCGTAATGGCGTTGGTTCCAGGAGATAAGGAACTTAATTTTGAAAAATTGAAAGCATATTTAAATGATCAGTCATTACAAATGGCGTTACCTGAAGAAATTTTAGAAAAATTTGGTGTTCCTATTGGTTTTTTGGGGCCAGTTGGTCTGGAAGATGTTCGTATCATTGCAGATCATGGATTGAAATATATGAGAAATTTCATAGTTGGTGGAATGAAAAAAGATTATCATTATGTTAATGTGAATCATGGTAGAGACTTTAAGATTCAGGAATGGACAGATTTAATAATTGTTGAACCAGGAGATCCCTGTCCGATTTGCGGTAAACCATTAAAGGGAGAGAAAGGAATTGAATTAGGACATATTTTTAAATTGGGTACAAAATACTCAGAAACTATGAATGTAAAATATATGGATAGTGAAGGAAAATTGAAACCATTTATAATGGGATGTTATGGATGGGGAGTGTCAAGAACTTTAGGTGCCGCTGTGGAACAACTACATGATGACAATGGAATAATTTGGCCCGTGTCAATTGCACCATTTGAAGTAGTGATAACTGTTGTAGGTAGGGGAAATGAGAGACAATTTAGTGAGAAGTTATATAAATATTTACTAGAACAAGGAGTAGACGTGTTAATTGATGATAGAGAAGTATCTCCTGGTGTGAAATTTAAGGATGCCGATTTAATCGGTTTTCCATTAAGAGTAACCGTTGGAAGGGCGTTTAAGAATGGAAAAGTAGAAATTAAAAAAAGAACGGGTGAAATTAATCTCGTGGATGCAAGTGAAGGTAAAATTTTTGAAATGATTGGAAATTTGTTAAAAAAATAAGCCCCATTAAATGCACTGAACCCCAAAAAAGAAACAATAAAAAAAAGCACCCCCGAAGTGGTAAAATAAAACCAACGAGGGGGTGTTTTTCTTTGGCAAAGAAAGGACAGAAATTTAAGAAGTATTCTTCTAAACTAAAAGAAGAAGTCATTAGACTTTACTTTGAAGAACAACTTCCAAAACGAACCATTGCATCTCTTTTAGGCATTGATCAAAACAGAGTTCGTTTGTGGATTAACAACTATCTTACTCATGGAACAGTTGAACTAAAAAGGGGTAGGCCAAAGAAGGAAACATTAGAAGAAGAAATGGAAAGGTTAAGAGCTGAGAATGCATATTTGAAGCTC